>DATILR010000200.1:0-37403 GCA_035476275.1 Binatus sp. (SeqCode)
ATCGATGTCGTCGTCTTGCTTTACCAGCTCGAGGCTCTCGCCGAGCTTCGAGAGCACCTCGTCGTAATCCGTGTTCCGATCGTAGTAGCGCTCGATCGCCTGCTGGATCACGCTCGGCGCGGCGACCGCGACCTTCACGTCGTAGCCGGTGAGGAACTTCACCTCGTTGATGGCCATGATATTGGACGGGTCGGCCATGGCGAGGGTCAAGGTCGAGCGGACGAGGCTGGTGGGAATGAGGTGGTGCTTCATCACGAGGGTCTGCGGCACGATGCCGAGCACCTCGCGCGTGATGTCGAGCGAGAGCGGGTCGACGACGGGCAGGCGGTATTCGCGCTCGAGGTAGGAGAGGAGCTTCTCCTCCGTGGTGTAGCCCAGCCGGACGAGGTGCGTCGCGAGCGCGCCACTCTGCTCGCGTTGCTGCTCGAGCGCGTGCTTGAGCTGCTCGGCGGTCAGGTCGCCGCGGCGATGGAGGAGGTCTCCGAGTCGGGAGCTCATGATCTCGGAGGGCGGCGGGACGGGACCGTAGCCGTGGCCTCGCGCCGAGTCAACGCCGTCGGGTGGGTGGCGAGCCCCGCGGCGCGCAGCGCGCGCGCCATCGCGGCGCGCGGGGCGCGCCGTCGCGTCCAGAGCTCGAAGGCGAGCGCGCCCTGGTGGAGAAGAAGTGGTGTGCCGTCGAGCGTCCGACGGCCCGCGCGCGCCGCGCGCGCCAGGAAGGGCGTGGGCGCGGCCGCGTAGACGAGATCGACGAAGAGGCACCGTCGCGGGCTCGCCTCGGCGCGCAGCCGAAGCGGTGCCCCGTGCAGGCCGAGCGGAGTCGTGTTCACGACCAGCGTCGCCGCTTCGAGGGCCTCACCGCGGGCGAGGGCCTCGAGCGGTGCGAGCGTGATCGTGGCCCCGCCGAGCCCACGCAGATGTTCGGCCAGCCGCTCGGCTCGCTCCGGCGTTCGGTTGGCGATGGTGAGGCGGTGGCAGCCCGCCGTCAGGAGCGCCGTGCCGACAGCCCGGGCGGATCCTCCGGCTCCGATCAGAACCGCATCCGTGCCGCGGATCGCCGTACGCCGCCGGAGCGCGGCGAGGAATCCGGCGCCATCGGTGTTGTCGCCGCGGAGCCGCTTGCCCCCGTCGGCGAAGACGACGGTGTTGACTGCGCCGATGCGCGCCGCAGCCGGCGTCAGCTCGTCGAGCAGCGGGAGGACGGCTTCCTTGAGGGGCAGGGTCAGGTTGAGGCCGCCCATGGCGAGCCGGCGGGCGTCGGCGAGGGCGGCGCGGAGGTTCCTGACCGGGACCCGGAAGCGGAGATAGAGGTGGGGGAGCCCGGTCGCCGCAAAGGCGGCGTTCTGCATCGCGGGCGACAGGGAATGATCCACGGGATCACCCAGGACCCCGAAGATGCGTGCTCGCTCGCGTCTCACCACTCCTCTCTCTCCCCGAGCGGAACTCCTTCTCCACGGAGGGAGCCCGCGCATCTTTTCATCGGCTGGGCCCGTGGTGAGCTTTAGCCGGGCGCTCGCGTGCCCAGTCTCCCCGGCGGGAGCCTCAGGTCCCGAGAGCGGCCTGGGCAGCCGCCAGCCGGGCAATCGGCACCCGATAGGGGGAGCAGGAGACGTAGTCGAGGCCTAGCTGGTGGCAGAAGCGAACGGATTGCGGCTCGCCGCCGTGCTCGCCGCAGATTCCCAGCTTGAGCGCACGGCGTTTGCGCCGTCCGGCCGTGACCGCCTGTCGCATGAGCTCACCCACGCCCGCCTGGTCGATGACCACGAACGGGTCCTCCGCGAAGATGCCCCGACGGAGGTACTCGGGCAGGAAGCGGCCCGCGTCGTCGCGCGAGAGGCCGAGGGCCATCTGCGTCAGATCGTTGGTACCGAAGGAGAAGAAGTCGGCCACCTCGGCGATCTCGCCCGCCGTGATCGCCGCGCGCGGCACCTCGATCATGGTCCCGACCGTGAACGGCACCTTGATCGACGCGCTTTCCATGACCGCGCGCGCCGTCTGCTCGATGTCGTCGCGCAGGATGCGGAGCTCGGCCGCCGTGCCGGCCAGCGGGATCATGATCTCGGGCAACACCTTGACCCGCTCGCGCGCGAGCTCGC
The DNA here is from genome assembly GCA_035476275.1 of Binatus sp. (SeqCode). GTDB lineage: Bacteria > Desulfobacterota > Binatia > DP-6 > DP-6 > DP-23. The sequence goes on from DATILR010000200.1 coordinate 2,094, forward strand.
AGGCCGCCTGGATGATGGCCTCGACCTGCATGCGGTAGATCTCCGGGTAGGTGATGCCGAGACGACAGCCGCGATGCCCGAGCATGGGATTGGCCTCGTGGAGGGCGTCGCGCTTCTCGCGCAGGCGCGCGACCGGCACCAGCAGCTTCTTGGCGAGCTCGGCGAGCTCGGCGTCGCCGTGCGGCAGGAACTCGTGCAGCGGCGGGTCGAGGAGCCGGATGGTCACCGGCAGGCCCCGCATCTCGCGCAGGATACCGACGAAGTCCTGTCGTTGCATGGGCAGAATCTTGGCGAGCGCCCGCTCGCGGCCCTCGAGATCGTCCGCCAGCAGCATCTCGCGCACGGCGTCGATGCGGTCGCCTTCGAAGAACATGTGCTCCGTGCGACAGAGGCCGATGCCTTCCGCGCCGAGCGAGCGCGCGAGGCGCGCCTCCTCGGGACGGTCGGCATTGGCGCGCACGCGGAGCCGCCGGGCCTCGTCGGCCCAGGTCATGAAGCGCCCGAACTCCGGGCGGCTGACGGGTGGCGCGCCGAGCGGGACCTCGCCCTTGAAGACCTCGCCCGTGGCGCCGTCGATCGAGAGCAGGGCGCCTGCCGCGATCGTCGTGGGATCACCGCCCGAACGCGTGACCGTCATCTGCTGGTGCGCGTAGTCGATGACGAGCGCCCCGCAGCCTGCCACGCAGGGCTTGCCCATCTGCCGCGCGACGATGGCAGCGTGCGAGGTCATGCCCCCGCGCGCCGTGAGGAAGCCCTGCGCCGCCTTCATACCGCCGATGTCCTCGGGCGAGGTCTCGATGCGGACCAGCAGCACGCGCTTCCCTCCGGCGGCGGCCTGGATCGCGGCGTCGGCGCTGAACACGACGGTCCCGACCGCTGCCCCCGGAGAGGCGCCGAGGCCGCGCGCGAGCACCGATCGCTCGCCGCCCGGCGCGAAGGCGGGATGCAGCCACTGGTCGAGCTGCTCCGGCTCGACGCGCAGCACTGCCGTCCGCCGGTTGATACGCTTCTCCTTGGCGAGATCGTGGGCGATGCGAACCGCGGCGATCCCGGTCCGCTTCGCCACTCGCGTCTGCAGCATCCAGAGCCGGCCCCGCTCGATGGTGAATTCGACGTCCTGCACGTCGCGGTAGTGGCGCTCGAGCCGCTCGGCGTGCCGCAGGAGCTCGCGGTAGACGGTCGGCATGCGCTCCTCGAGCGAGGGCCGGACGTCTCGACGCTCCGCCTCGGGCATGTCGTTCCGCTCGGCCCACGCACGGGCCGCCGCACGCGTGATCTGGAGCGGCGTCCGGATGCCGGCCACGACGTCCTCGCCCTGCGCGTTCGGCAGGTACTCGCCGGTGAGTCCCGGTTCTCCGCTGGAGACGTCGCGGGTGAACGCGACGCCGGTCGCGCAGTCGTCTCCCAGGTTGCCGAACACCATCGCCTGGACGTTGACCGCCGTGCCCCAGCTCGCCGGGATGCGGTAGATCTCGCGGTACGTGATGGCGCGCTGGTTCATCCACGAGCCGAACACGGCGCCGATCGCACCCCACAGCTGCTCGGTGGGCTCCTCCGGGAAGACGACGCCGCGGCGCATCCGCACCAGCGCCTTGAACTCCTCCACCAGCTCGCGCAGGGCGTCGGCGTCCAGCTCGGTATCCTGGGTCACCCCCCGCGTCCGCTTCTTCTCCTCGAGCGCGACCTCGAAGGGATCCTCCTCGTCCTTGTGCTCCGGCTTGAGCCCGAGGACGACGTCGCCATACATCTGCACGAAACGCCGGTAGGAGTCGTAGGCGAAGCGCGGGTTGCCGGATTGCTCGATGAGGCCCTCGACCGTGCGGTCGTTCAGGCCGAGATTGAGGATGGTGTCCATCATCCCGGGCATGGAGGCACGGGCGCCGGAGCGGACCGAGACGAGCAGGGGATTCGCGGGATCGCCGAACCGCCGGCCGGCGATCTGCTCGACCCGGGCGAGCGACTCCTTCACCTGCGCGCGGAGCGCGGGAGGGTAGCTCCGCCCGTGGGCGTAGTAGTGGGTGCAGACCTCGGTCGAGATCGTGAAGCCGGGTGGCACGGGCAGCCCGAGGCGCGACATCTCGGCGAGGTTGGCCCCCTTGCCACCGAGCAGCTCCTTCATGTCGGCGCGGCCGTCCGTGCGGCCACCCCCGAAGGCGTAGATGTGGCGGCGGGCTCGGCGGCTGCTCATCGCCCGCTCGACTCTTCGCTGCGGTCTCGCCACGACAGTTCCTCCAGTCTTCAGCCCTGGGGGCCGCTGATCCGGCCCCGCAGCTCCTCGATCAGACGGTCCGCGGAGATGCGGATCTGGGTCATCGAGTCGCGTTCGCGCAGCGTGACGGTGCCGTCGCGCATCGTATCGTGGTCGACGGTGATGCCGAAGGGCGTGCCCACCTCGTCCTGCCGACGATAGCGCCGCCCGATCGAGCCGGCCTGGTCGTAGTCGGCGGAGAAGTGCCGGCGGAGGTCGTCGTAGATCGCGTGCGCCCGCTCGGGCTGTCCCTCCTTGCGCAGGAGCGGGAAGACCGCTGCCTTGTAGGGGGCGAGCTGGGGGTGGAGGCGGAGGACCGTTCGCGCCTCCCCCTCGACCTCCTCCTCGCTGTAGGCGTCGACCAGGAAGGCGAGGAGCGAGCGGTCCGCGCCCGCCGCGGGCTCGATCACGTAGGGCAGGAAGCGCTCGCGGCGCTCCTCGTCGAAGTACGTCAGATCCTTCCCGCTATGCTCGCTGTGGCGGCGGAGATCGAAGTCGGTCCGGTTGGCGATGCCCTCGAGCTCGGCCCAGCCGAAGGGAAACTGGTACTCGATGTCGACGCACCCCTTGGCGTAGTGCGCGAGCTCGTCGGCGCCGTGCGGTCGCTCGCGCAGTCGTTCGCGAGCGATGCCGAGGTCGAGATACCAGCGCATCCGCTCCGCGCGCCAGTGGTCGAACCACCGATCGTCCTCGCCCGGACGAACGAAGTACTCGAGCTCCATCTGCTCGAACTCGCGTGTGCGGAAGAGAAAGTTCCCCGGAGTGATCTCGTTGCGGAACGAGCGGCCGACCTGCGCGATGCCGAACGGCAGTTTCAGGCGCGAGGTCTCGAGCACGTTCCGGAAGTTGACGAACGTGCCCTGCGCGGTCTCGGGCCTGAGGTGGGCGACGTGCGCCGTGTCCTCGACCGGGCCGACGTACGTCTTGAACATCAGGTTGAACTGACGCGCCTCGGTGAGCTCGCCGCCACACTCGGGGCAGACGCCGCCCTGCACGTGATCGGCGCGGAAGCGCTGCTTGCAGGCCTTGCAATCGACGAGCGGGTCCGTGAAGCCGGAGACGTGCCCCGATGCCTCCCACACGCGTGGATGCATGATGATCGCGGCGTCGAGCCCGACCACGTCGTCGCGACGGGTCACCACGGCGCGCCACCAGGCGTCCTTCACGTTGCGCTTGAGCTCCACGCCGAGCGGGCCGTAGTCGAGGCTCGCGCCGAGGCCGCCGTAGATCTCGCTCCCCGGGAACACGAATCCCCGGCGTTTGCAGAGGTTCACCACCTGTTCCATCCGGGCTGCGGGCATGGCGAAAACGAAAACCCTAGCGGACCGTACCCGTGGAATCAATTCGATTCCGGGCCAGGAAGGCGCGCGAGCGGAGCGGACCGGAGGTGACCGCGTCGAGCAGCCGTTCGGCCACCACGGCGGCGTCCTCGAGCACGCGCTCCCCCGCGCCGGATGCGGCCTCGCTGAGTGGACTCGCCGCCAGCCTCGCCAGCTCTCCCACGGTGGCCGCGTCGACCGGTCGGACCACCTCGCCGACCGCCAGGCACGCACGGCACACGAGCCCCCCACGCTCGACGACGAGATAGAGCGTCGCACCGCCGTTGGCGGACCGTCCGCAACCGCGGCAGCGGTCGAGCGCCGGGGCATAGCCGCTCGCCGCGAGCAGGTGGAGCTCGAACGAGCGCAGGAGCGGCGCCGGGTGCGTCCCCGCATCGAGCAGGACCAGCGCATCGTGCACGAGCCGGTAGACTTCCCGTCCCGACTCGCGTCCGAGGACCATGCGATCGGTGAGCTCGAGGAGGTAGCTGCCGGCGGCGAACCGATCGAGGTCCCGCGTGAAGCCGCGCAGGGCCCCCAGGAGCTCGCAGCGCAGGAGGAAGACCAGCTCGGCCGCCGGGCGATGGCGGAACACCGCACGGAGGTGGAGAAAGGGCTCGAGGGTCCCGCCGAATCGACGTCGGGAGTTCTTCGCTCCCTTGGCGATGCCGGTGATCTTGCCGTGCTCCTCGGTGATCAGCGTGACGATGCGGTCCGACTCGCCGTAGGGACGGGTGCGGAGGACGAAGGCCGAGGTGCTGATCTCTCGCTGCACGCGTGATCCGGTACTGGGGCCCCGTACCATCCGAAATCGCCTGGCGCAACCTTGACAAACCGGGTTTTGATTCCTACATGCCGCCCGGCTCGGGGTGGAGCTGCATCATGACGGACACTGACGACGAGAAGGGCGGAGGGCACGCGACGGGGGGCTCCGCACCCGGCCCCGATGTCTCGACGGATAGCCGGATCGAGGCGCTCGAAGCCGAGCTGCAAGCTGCCCGGGAAGAGGCCCGCCGCAACCAGGAGCGGTGGCAGCGCGAGCGCGCCGACTTCGAGAACCTGAAGAAGCGGGCCGCCCGGGAGCAGAGCGAGACCGTGAAGTTCGCCAATGAGGCGATCCTCAAGGACTTGCTCCCGGTGGTCGACAATCTCGAACGTGCGGTCGAGCACGCCCGGGGAGGCGGCAACGGGCAGCCGCTGGTCGAGGGAGTGTCCCTCGTCCTGAAAGCGCTCCTCGACGTCCTGGAACGGCACGGGGTGCGTCGGGTTGAGACCAAGGGCACACGCTTCGACCCCGCCCATCACGAAGCAATGGCGCACGTCGAGAGCAGCGAGCACGAGCCCAACGCGGTCATCGAGGAGCACCAGGCGGGCTATCGGCTGAGCGAGCGCCTGCTCCGGCCTGCCCTGGTCACCGTCGCCAAGGCCCCCGCGCCGACGGAGGGCGAGAACCTTGCCAAGGGTAGGGGCCGTGGTTAAAGCGCCCACGAGGAGACTATCCCGATGCCCAAGGTAATTGGAATCGATTTGGGGACGACGAACTCGTGCGTCGCGATGATCGAGGGCGGCGACCCCGTTGTCATCACCAACGCCGAAGGTGGGCGGATCACGCCCTCGGTCGTCGCCTTCACGGAGAGTGGCGAGCGCCTGGTCGGACAGATCGCCCGTCGTCAGGCGATCACCAATCCAGAGAACACCATCTTCGCCATCAAGCGCCTGATCGGGCGCCGGTTCGACGATCCCGAGGTCCAGAAGGCGCTCAAGGTCCTCCCGTACAAGGTCGTCCGCGCCGACAACGGCGACGCGTGGGTGGAGGTACGGGGCCGCAAGTACAGCCCGGCGGAGATCTCCGCCTTCATCCTGCAGAAGATGAAGCAGACCGCCGAGGATCACCTGGGCGAGAAGGTGACCGAGGCCGTGGTCACCGTGCCGGCGTACTTCAACGACAGCCAGCGCCAGGCGACCAAGGATGCGGGCAAGATCGCGGGGCTGAACGTGCTCCGCATCATCAACGAGCCCACCGCGGCCTCGCTGGCGTACGGTCTCGAGAAGAAGAAGGACGAGAAGATAGCCGTCTTCGATCTCGGCGGCGGCACCTTCGACATCTCCATTCTCGAGATCGGCGATGGCGTCTTCGAGGTGAAGGCGACCAACGGTGACACCTTCCTCGGCGGCGAGGACTTCGACCAGCGGCTGATGGACTACCTCGCGGACGAGTTCCGCAAGGACCAGGGCATCGATCTCCGCAAGGACCGCATGGCGCTCCAGCGGCTGAAGGAGGCCGCGGAGAAGGCGAAGATCGAGCTGTCGAGCGCGATGGAGACCGACATCAACCTGCCGTTCGTCACGGCGGATCAGAGCGGTCCGAAGCACCTCAACATGAAGCTCACGCGGGCGAAGCTCGAGGCCCTCTGTGCCGATCTGCTCGACAAGCTCGAAGGTCCCTGTGTCACCGCACTCAAGGATGCCGGGTTCAGCACGCGGAACATCGATGAGGTGGTTCTGGTGGGCGGCATGACGCGCATGCCGGTGGTGCAGGCGCGCGTCAAGAAGCTCTTCGGGAAGGAGCCGCACAAGGGCGTCAACCCCGACGAAGTGGTCGCGGTCGGAGCGGCCATCCAGGGTGCCGTTCTCAAGGGCGAGGTGAAGGACGTCCTGCTCCTCGACGTGACCCCGCTCTCGCTCGGGATCGAGACGCTGGGTGGCGTCTTCACCAAGCTGATCGAGAAGAACACCACCATCCCGACGCGCAAGAGCCAGGTCTTCTCGACCGCGGCCGACAACCAGTCCGCCGTGACCATCCGCGTCTTCCAGGGTGAGCGCGAGATGGCCGCCGACAACAAGCTCCTCGGGCAGTTCGACCTAGTCGGCATCCCGGCCGCTCCGCGCGGCGTGCCGCAGATCGAGGTCACTTTCGACATCGATGCCAACGGCATCGTGCACGTGAACGCGAAGGATCTGGGGACGGGCAAGGAGCAGTCGATCCAGATCACGGCCTCCAGTGGTCTCTCCAAGGACGAGGTCGACCGCATGGTCAAGGAGGCCTCGCTCCACGCCGAGGAGGACCGGAAGAAGCGCGAGCTGATCGATGCACGCAACCAGCTCGACGGTCTCGTCTACCAGACGGAGAGGACGCTCGCGGAGCACGGTGGCTCCCTCGACGCGAGCGCCAAGGGGGCCATCGAGAGCGCGCTGACCGAGGCCAAGCAGGCGCTCGAGTCGCAGGACGCGAGCCGCATCCGGAGCGCCGCCGATGCGCTGGCCCGGGCCTCGCACAAGCTCGCCGAGGCGATGTACGCCAAGGCGTCCGAGGCGAAGGGGCCACAGGGTGAGCCGCCGCACGGTGACGGGGCGACCGGGGACCGCAAGGACAAGGAGGACGTCGTCGAGGCCGAGTTCGAGGAGGTCAAGGAATAGCCCGCGCTCCAGGCCTTTCGGTTGCGGGGGCGAGGTCCAGCAGGTAGGAGGAGCCCTCATCTGCCGGCCGGGGGAGAGGCTCCTCTCGTCTGATGAAGCGCGACTACTACGAGGTGCTCGGGATCTCGCGCACCGCCACCGACGACGAGATCAAGAAGGCCTACCGCAAGCTCGCGCTGCGTTTTCATCCCGACAAGAACCCCGAGAATCGCGAGGCCGAGGAGCGCTTCAAGGAGGTCGGAGAGGCGTACCAGGTTCTCTGCGATCCCGAGCGGCGCGGACTCTACGATCGCTTCGGCCACGCCGCCTTCGAGCAGGGTGGTCTGGGTGGATTCGACGTCGGCGCCGGCTTCGAGGACATCATTGGGGATCTCTTCGGCGACTTCTTCGGCACCGGACGGGGGCGGGGCGGGCGCGCCCGGGCGCGGCGCGGCCAGGACCTGCGCTACACCCTCGAGATCAGCTTCGAAGAGGCTGCCTTCGGCTGCGAGAAGACCATCGCCATCCCCCGGCTGGCTCCCTGTGAGACGTGTCGCGGGCACGGCGCCAAGCCCGGCACCGCACCCCGGACTTGCCCGCAGTGCCGCGGCTCGGGGCAGGTCCGCTTCCAGCAGGGCTTCTTCTCGATCGCCAAGACGTGCGGTCACTGCAACGGACAGGGCACGATCATTCCCGATCCCTGCGAGGCCTGCCGAGGGTCCGGCGTCGAACGGCGGACGTACCAGCTGAGCATCAAGATCCCCGCGGGTGTGGATTCGGGCTCGCGGCTCAAGCTGCGGGGGGAGGGCGAGGGAGGCCCCAACGGTGGCACGCCGGGAGATCTTTACGTGCTGCTCCACGTCCACGACCATCCGCTCTTCGTGCGGGAAGGCCACGACGTGGTGTGCGAGGTTCCGCTCAGCTTCGCGCAGGCGGCGCTCGGTGCGGAGATCGACGTCCCGACGCTCGGTGGCCCTGCCAAGGTGAAGGTCCCGGCTGGCACCCAGTCTGGTCACGTCTTCCGCCTGAAGGGTCGCGGGGTGGCCGAGCTCAACGGGTACGGACGCGGCGATCAGATCGTCCGGATCATCGTCGAGACGCCACGTAAGCTGAGCGCCCGTCAGCGCGCCCTGCTGGAGGAGTTCGCACGCCTGGCGGGCGAGGAAGTGCATCCGCTCGCGAAGAGCTTCCTCGAGAAGGTCAAATCGATGCTTGGCTAGGGGTCGGCGTGCGCCGCCTCCGGGACGTGGGGGAGCATGCGTGGATCGCGCGGTTTCTGCGCGACCTGGACGGCGATCGCCGCCGCGGCCGAATCGTCGTCGGCCCGGGAGACGACGCAGCCGTGGTGCGCCCTGGCCGCCGGGCGCTCATGCTGACCACCGACGCCCTGATCGAGAACGTCCACTTTCGCGCCGGCTGGGCGTCGCCCACGGCGCTCGGCCGCCGCGCCTTCCGCGTGAGCGTCAGCGACCTCGCCGCGATGGGCGGCGCCCCGACGTTCGCGCTCCTCTCGCTCGAGGCGCCGCCACGACTTGCAGTGCGGTCCCTCGATGCGATGGTCCGCGGCTTCGTGACCGCCGCGCGCGCCAGCGGCGCGGTGCTGGTCGGCGGTAACTTGGCGGCCAGCTCGCACCTCGCGATCACGGTGGCGCTGGTGGGTGAGGCGCCCGGCCGCGTCGTTACCCGAGCCGGCGGACGCGCGGGGGATGCGCTCTACCTGACGGGCACGATCGGGGGCGCGGGCCTGGCGGTGCGACGGCTCCGTGCTGGACGAAAGGGCCGCTTGCCCGACCCACCGCTCCGCCTTCGAGCGGGACGGCGACTCGCCCCCCTCGCCCATGCGATGATCGACGTGAGCGACGGACTCGTCCAGGACGTGGGCCACCTCTGCCGCGCGAGCGGCGTGGCGGCGGAGCTCGAGCTGGACCGCCTGCCGCTCGCCCCGGGCTGCCGCCGCGCGCTCGGCCGGACCGCTCCCCGCTTTGCGGCGACGGCGGGGGAGGACTACGAGCTCGTCGTCGCCGTGCCACCGATGCACGAACGTCTCGCCGCGCGCCTGTCGGCGCGCCTCGGATGCCGCCTGAGTCGTGTCGGCCGGTTGGTCGCGGGGCCGCCCGCAGTGCGTCTTCGCGATGCTGGCGGCCGCGTCGTCGAGCTTCCTCGACACGGGTTCGATCACTTCGCATGACGGTCGGGCTCGCGCTCGCCATCCTGGTCGCGTTCCTCGCCCTGCTCACCCTGCTCAGCGCACCGCAGGCGCCGCGCCTGCTCCGGCACGGGAACGCGCCCGCGCGCCCGCGCCGCTACTGGCTCACGCTGCTCGTCACGCGAGAGCTCGGGACGGCTGGTGCGGCGGCCGCCGCGACGTGGGCCGCGCTCGCCTCGCCGGGCCCCCTGCCGGCCTGGCTCGCCGGCGCCCTCGCCGGCGGACTCGCCTACCTCGCAGTCGAGACGCTCGCGCCGCGCCTCGGCCTCGTCCTCCCCGACGAGCTGGCCGACCGCGCTGCGGAGCTCGTCAGCCGCGCGATCACGGTCTTCCGCCGTCCGCTCGAACGCCCCGCGGTGGTGATCGCGGGCTGGCTGGCGGGGGAGGGGGGCCTCGCGCGGCAGAGCGTGCTCCGCTTCGTCGCCGACGGCCGGGTCGAGGAAGGAGAGGAAGCCGCGCTCGAAGCGGGTGGCCGCGAGCTGCTCTCCCGCGTCCGCGCCTTCCACCAGCGTCCCGTGCGGGCGGTCATGACCCCGCGCGTGCGTGTGGTGGCCCTGCCGAGCGATCTGACGGGGTCGGCGTTGCTCACCGCGCTGCGCGAGCAGCGCTTCTCGCGGGTACCCGTCTACCGGGGGGAACGCGACAACATCGTGGGCGTGGTCTACGCCAAGGACCTCCTCGGGCGCGACCTGACCGCGCCCGGCTTCCGGCTCGAGCTCTCGCTCCGTTCTCCGACCTTCATCCCCGTCAGCATGCGGGCGGGCGAGGTCTTCCGCGAGCTGCGCCGATGGAAGGTGCACCTGGCGCTCGTGGTCGACGAGTACGGCGGCATCGCGGGGCTGGTCACCATGGAGGACCTGCTCGAAGAGCTGTTCGGCGAGATCCGCGACGAATACGACGAAGCGGAGGCCACGTGAGCTCCCCGCTCGGCCTCGTGCTCGCGCTCGTGCCGTTCCTGCTCCTGCGCGTTGCGGCGGCGATGGTCGAGATGATGCTCGCCTCCGGTGCGATGCCCCGCCGGCAGTGGGTGCGCGACACGCTCCTCGCCTCCGCTGCTTCCGCCACCGCGCAGGTCACGACCGGGGCCAGCGTCGGTGTCGTGGTGACCCTGGTCTGGATGTACGCCGGCCGAGGGGCGGTACCGCTGGTCCTCGCGCTCGTCGTCCCGATCGGGCTCGTGCTCCTCGATCTCGTCCCCCGCGGGCTCGCCACCGACGTCTCGGTGGAGTCCCGAGAAGGCCTCGAGATCGCGGTGGTGGCCGCGGGCGTCGTGCTCGCGCCGATCCTGCTCGTCGAACGCGGTCTCGCCGTGCTCCTGCGGATGCGAAGACTCGCCGCACCCCTCGCAGCGCAGCGTCGCCTCGGCAGCTGGCTCGCCGTGCGTCCGGGTCGGGACGCGCTGGAGGTTTCCGAGGCGGGGTTGGTGGCGCGCATCGCCCGCTTCGCCGCCAAGGCGACGCGCGACGCCATGGTTCCCCAGGTCGACCTCTGTGCCGTTCCGGACACCGCCTCGGTCGCGCAGGCCGTCGCGCTGGTCCGCGAGCGCGGCTTCTCACGCCTGCCGGTCTTCCGCGAGCGCATGTTCAACATGATCGGCATCGTCTCGATCCTCGACCTGCTCGGCCTGGTCGACCTCGAGCAACCGGTGACTGCGGTCATGCGCGAGGCATTCTTCGTCCCCGCATCCAAGCCGCTGCCGGAGCTCCTCGGGACCCTGCAGGCCGAGGGGCGAAACCTCGCGCTGGTGGTCGACGAGTACGGCGGCGCGGTCGGACTGGTGACGGTCGAGGATCTCGTGGAGGAGATTGTCGGGGAGATCGAGGATGAATATGATGCCCCGCGAGAGCTCTATCGGCAGGTGGCTCCCGGTATCTTCCTCGTGAGTGCGCGCGCGCCGGTCCTCGAAGTGAACGAGCGTTTTGGCTGGAATGTCCCCCAGGGCGAGTACGAGACGCTGGCAGGCCTCGTCCTCGAACGGCTCGGCCGGGTGCCGAAGCCGGGTGACGGCGTAGTGGTGGGCCGGGTGCGCCTCGAGGTCACCCGCGCGAGCCCCCGCGCCGTGCAGGAGCTGCGCGTGCGCGAGCTCCGCACGAGCCGGCGCTGACATGGAGAGACGGCAACTCGCCGAGCTGCTCGCCGAGGTGCAGAGCGGGGCGTGTCCGATCGACGTCGCGCTCGTGCGCCTGCGTGGCATGCCCTTCGAAGACCTGGGCTTCGCCAAGATCGATCACCATCGGGCGCTGCGAAACGGCTTCCCCGAGGTGGTGCTGGGCGAGGGCAAGACGGCGGAGCAGGTGATCGCGATCGCCCGGCACATGGTCGCGGCCGGGAGCAACGTGCTGGTGACGCGCCTCGCGCCGGAAGGGGGCGCAGAGCTCCGCCGGGCGCTACCCGAGTTCGAATATCACCCGACGCCGCGCCTCGCCGTCCGCTGCACCACCCCCGTGGCGCCGGCCGGCCGTGGTACCATCCTCGTCGTCTCTGGGGGCAGCGCCGACCTGCCGGTCGCGGAGGAAGCTGCCGTGACGGCGGAGTTCATGGGCAACCGGGTCGAGCGTCTCTACGACGTCGGCGTCGCGGGCATCCACCGGCTGCTGGAGCGCCGGGAGCGGCTCTGGGAGGCCGCCGTCCTGATCGTGGTCGCCGGCATGGAAGGCGCGCTCCCGAGCGTGGTGGGGGGCCTCGTCGAGCGCCCCGTCGTCGCCGTACCCACGAGCGTCGGCTACGGCACGAGCCTCGGCGGGCTGGCCGCGCTTCTCGCCATGCTCAACAGCTGTGCCTCCGGCGTCGTGGTGGTGAACATCGACAACGGCTTCGGCGCCGCCGCCGCCGCCACCCGCATCAACCGCATCGAGGGGTGATGGCCGAGATCACCTCGGGCCGCACCCGGCGGATGCTCTCCGTCGGGCGGCTCACCACCGCGGTCGGTGGCAGCTACCTCTGGCAGGTGATCAAGCGGCCGTTCCAGTCGACGACGCGCACCGAGCAGGCGTTGCTGGCCGCGCACATCCGGAACGCCGAGCGCGTGGTCGCCCGCTCGAAGGAGCTGCGCGGCGCCTTCATGAAGCTGGTGCAGATGCTGAGCATGCGGAGCGACCTCTTCCCCGCCGAGGCGCTCGAGGTGCTGTCCGTCGTCCAGTCGTCGGTGCCGGCGATGCCCTACGCGCGGGTGCAGGAGGTCCTCACGGCCGAGCTCGGTGCCCCGCCCGAGCAGCGGTTCCGTCACTTCGAGCCCACGGCTTTCGCGGCCGCCTCGCTGGGACAGGTGCACCGCGCGGTTCTCCCGAGCGGCGAGCCGGTTGCGGTGAAGGTGCAATATCCCGGCGTCGCCGCCACGGTGAGGCAGGACGTGAAGAACGTCCGGGCGCTCCTCGGTGTCCTGGCGGCGCTCGCCCGGGACGTAATGCGCCAGAACGTCGATCCCGAGGAGGTGGCGGCCGAGCTCGAGGATCGGCTCCGCGAGGAGCTCGATTACCTCCACGAGGCGGACAACCTGGAACGCTTCGGCCACCTCTTGGCCGACGATCCCGAGGTGATGGTCCCCCGCGTCCACCGCCAGCTCACGACCACGCGGGTGCTGACCATGGAGTACCTCGAGGGGTATCCCATCCAGGACATCCTCGCTCCCGGCGTGGATCAGGAGCTCAAGGACTGGATCGCGGAGAAGCTCTTCCGCCTGCTCTGGCGACAGGTCCTCGAGTTCGGCGTGCTGCACACCGATCCCCACCCCGGGAACTACCTGGTCACCCACCATCCCCGCCTCGGGATGCTCGACTTCGGGAGCGTCCGGGTGTTCGAGCCTCCCATCCAAGCGGGATACCGCCGGCTGGCGCGCGGGCTCCTCGCGCGCGACGACGCCGAGATCGGCGCCGCCTGCTCGGCGCTCGGGTTCGTGCGTCCCGGCGACGACCCGGCGCCGCTGGTGCGGATGATGCACGTGATCTGCGAGCCTCTCGAGCGCGACGCGCCCTTCGATCCGCGCGCCTACGATCTCCTCCAGCGCGGTACGGAGGTGACCCAGCTGGCCGTCGAACACCGGCTCTTCCGCACGCCGGGGCACCACGTCTTCCTGCTCCGCGCGCTGGTCGGGCTCGACGCCTACCTCAAGGCGCTCGGCACCGTGCGCAACTGGCACCGCATCTTCCGCGAGCTGGCGGACGGCCCTACGTCGGCAGCAGCCCAGCGTCGGTGAGGAGGGAGCGGATCTCGCGCAGCGCGCCGTAGCGCCGGAACTGCGCCAGATGCCCGCCCGGGTACCAGTGGATGCGCGGCCGTCCCCAGTGCCGCCAGAGCGCGTCGGCGTGCGCGGGGGGACAGATGCGATCGCCCAGGGCCGCGATGATGAGGCGGCGGTCACTCGGGACGAGCGGCTCCCGGGCGAGGGGCGCGTGCACCCGGGTGACGTCGCGCAGGAGCGCCAGCGTCCAGCCATGCTCGACCGCCAGGGCGAGTCGGGGGCTGCCGGCGCCCTCGCCCCACATCATGTCGGCCAGCGAGGTCAGGGGAATCATCGGCACGGCGAAGGCGAGCTCGGGTTCGACCGTGGCGAGCAGCGCCGTCACGTACCCCCCGAGACTCATGCCGAACGCCCCCACGGGTCCGGTTCCCGCCGCTCGCAGGTAGCGCAGCAACGCGCGCAGCTCGTAGATCGCCTGGGCGAAGGCCTCGTTGGTCCGCACGAGGTCGATGTCGAAGAAGGGAGCACCGGATTGCCGGACACCATGCGGGCTGCGGAGACCGTGATAGGGGAGGACATAGAGGATCACGTCGAGACCTGCCCGGTAGAAGCGCCCCGCGTCGAAGGCAAGGCGCTCCAGCCAGAGGTGGCCGCCGCCGTAGCCGTGGATGCAGAGCATGGCGGGATGTCCGGGACCACGATGCCGCCACCAGCGTGCGACCCCGGCGCGATTCAGATGGGGATTGCTCCGCTCCTCCGGAAAGACGGGCACGAAGTCCGTCTCGTAGGTGACCTCCAACAGCTCCCCGTCGCGCAGGGCGTGCCGCCGCTGGAGCTGGCTGCGGAGCGAGATGGGTGGGACGAAGAAGCGATCGGGATGGGCAATGAATTCGGGATCCCCGTAAAACTCACGTGCTCGGACGAGTCGCTGCCGGAGCGCATCTCCATTCGCGGGCGACGTGAGCGTGTGGCGGCCGATGAAGCGCTCGAGAACGAATCGATCGAGGCGGCCGGCGGCGCGGGCCATGAGCACGTCGAGGCGGGGGCGGGGCGGAAGGATCGCCTCGGAGGGGACTGCCATGTCGACTGCGCCATCGGGCGGGGCGCGCATGAGCGGCCTGTTATCAGAGCGCGGATCTTCTGGCCAACGCTGCGCTTTCCTGCCGCAGGTCGCCGTGCTAGTGGCCCTCCGATGAGGCGCTGGTTCGCGCTCTCGGCGATCGGCCGCGACCGGCCGGGGATCGTCGCCGATCTCGCCGAGCTGATCTACGAATGCGACTGCAATCTCGAGGACTCGAGCATGACGATCCTCGGGACCGAGTTCGCCGTCCTGCTGCTCCTATCGGGTGAGGACGCGGACGTCGAGCGCCGGCTGAGCGCCGGCTGCAAGCGGCTCGAGTGGGAGAAGCGGCTGACGGTCTTCTTTCGACCGCTGGAGGAGCCGCCGACGGGACCCGCACCGCGCGGCAGCGGACGGATGGAGTGCGTGGTGAGCGGGGTCGACAAGGCGGGCATCGTGGCGCGCGTGGCCCGGACGCTCGCGGATCACCGGATCAACGTCACCGCGCTCAGCACGCAGGCCCGTCCGGAGGCCGAGACCGGAACGCCCCTCTTCACCATGCGAATCGAGATGGCGGTGCCGGCGGGCGCCGACCGTCGCGTGCTCCGGGAGCGACTGGAACGGGTGGCGAGCGAGCTGCACGTCGAGCTCACGCTCGCCGAGCGTCCGCCCGATTGCTAGCATCCCGGACCGGACTTCAGGTTGGGACGCTGGCTCACTTCGCGTCCGGCCAGTCGAGCCCGGAGGGCCGGGAGAGGCCGCCGGGCTCGAAGAGCGCCGCCGGCGCGTCCGGCGCCGCCCGCCAGGTGAGCGCCAGGCGGGTGGTCGTCCCGCGACGGAAGTTCTCCAGGGTGATCGTCCCCGGCCGGCGGTGACCGCCCACCTCCACCATGTCCGTGGCGCGACGCATCTTGACCAGGTTCCCCACCCAGTCCCGATAGTACTGCGTCTTGACGATGAGTCGCTGCGCCGGATCGATGGTGTGCACGATCAGCACGTAGGAGGACGGGTGGCTCGGGGCGGCCGTCACCACCACTTCGGTGGTCCCTTCATCGCTGATCTGCGGGAGCTTGAGCGAGTCGGCGGTGAACGGGGCGAGATCCTCCAGCAGGACGTCCGTGTCCCCGATTGCCGTCCCCACCTTCGCCGGCACCGCCTTCCCTCCCTCGAGCGTCAGGATCTCCGCGGGCCGGACGAGGGCTCGCAGGCCGCCCTCTACCTCGACGTAGAGGATGTCGCCCTTGCCGAGGAAGATGGCCCGTCGCCCGCCGGTGTCGCAGCCGGGTTCGCACGTGAGCAGGACGTCGGCCCGGGCGGGAGCCTCGAACCGTTCGTTCGTCGCCACGCCGGCCAGGAGCTCGCTCAGGTCGAGTGCGGGCGCGGGTCGCGCCGGCAGAACGGCCAGGGCGAAGGCGAGACGTGTCCACCCGCAGGCACGGGTCGCCGCGGGCTGTGGAACGCTTGGGTGCCGCCGCATGGCTCCGCTAACCGTGGAGCGCCATGAGCTGTCAAGGGAGGACCGCATGAGGCGGAGACGTCGTCGCGTGCGCGGAGGGGTGCTCGTCCGCATCCTGCTGGGGCTCACCCTCGCCGAGACCGCCTGGCTGCTGTATCCCACGGCGCGGGCGCGCCTTCTCGCGGTCGAGGACACCTCCGCCACGCGCGGCCTGCGGCTCGCCGCGACGCTCGGCTGCTTCACCTGCCACGGCCCGGCGGGCAGTGGGGGGACGCACAATCCGGGCAGCGAGGAAGGCTCCGTTCCCGCCTTCGTCGAGCGAACGCAGATGATGTACGTGAAGACCACGGAGGATCTCCGCGAGTACATCCTCGACGGCGCCCCGCACGCGAAGCGCGACGATCCGGATTACCGGGCGAAGATGGAGGCCGCCGCGCTGCGGATGCCGGCCTACCGCGCGGTGGTGACGACGGAGCAGCTGGAGGACCTGGTGGCGTATCTGCGGGCGACCTCGGGGATGGTCCTTCCCGAAGAGGCAAAGGCCGCCCACGGGGCGGAGCTCGCGGGCGACTTCGGCTGCTTCGGCTGCCACGGCCCGATGGGGAGCGGCGGAGCGCCGAATCCGCGCTCGTTCAAGGGATACATCCCGGGCTTCTGGGGCGCGGATTTCGACGAGCTGGTGCGGGACGACGACGAGCTGCAGCGCTGGATCGAGAAGGGAGAGATTCCCCGCATCGCCAGCCACCCGATCGGCAACTGGTTCTTCTCGCGCCAGTTGATCAAGATGCCGGCCTTCGAGCGCTTCCTCGCGCCCGAGGACACGGAGGCGCTGATGGCCTACGTGCGATGGGTGCGGGCCGGGGCCTGGCGCCCGCTCATTCGTTAGTTGTTGGGTGCGCCACCCTGGATCCAGGACAGGATGGTGAAGACCTCGGCGTCGGTCAGGCACGCGGGTACCGGGGGGATGACCGCCGGACACCCCTGCGGCATGCGTGACGTCGGCCCGATCCCCTGGCCCAGGACCTTACGGGCGAGGTAGCTCTTCTTGATGCTCCCGGGCTGAACACGCATGAGGTGCGGGTCGTTGATCGACGTGACGCCCACGCTCTCCGCGTACGCGTTCGCCGCCTCGAGATTCTGTCCGGCGCTGGGGGAGGGCCCCGAGTGACAGCTTGGCAGGGCGCACTTCGCGGTCAGGATCGGCTGGACCGCGCCAGCGAAGCTCGGCGGGGTGGGGTTGGGCTGACACGTGAGCGCGAGCTTGTCAGAGTCGCGCAGCCCACCGGAGACGGCGCTGGCCTTCATCCGGGCGGTGAAGGCCTTGATGCCGGGTAGCCCGACCTTGAGCGGGACAGGGACCCCCGGTGCGGTACAGGCGTGGCCCGCCGGATCGAGCGCGGCGAGCGCGCTCGCGAGCGCTTGCGCGGCCGGGCTCGTCGTGGGCCTGACGGTCGGCGGCGCGGCGAGGGTCCCCGGCGAGCAGTCGGCGCTCCCGGTCGCGTTGATGCACGCGACGAGCGGAAACGTGCAGGTGCCGTCGGCGGCACCATCCTGGTCGCACTCGGTGCCGTCGACACAGCTGGCGGTCATCGCGGACACTCCTCCCCACTCGAGGACGCAGTCCGTACGAGGTGAACCGCCCCCGGGCAGACACGTCGCGGGACACTGGGCACTTGCGAGGCGCGCCAGCGCCATCCCCATCGCGGTCACCACCGCAACCCGGATCATCTGCCGACGATCCGCGAGCCTCGAAGGGGAGTCAATACGTTCGTGCCGAACTAGCGGTTCGGGGTCCCGAGCGGTCCGGCGCGGCGACGCGCCGGAGCACCGGGGGTCCGTCTCGGGTGCTCGGTTCCTGGCCAAGGGCGCTGCTCGCTAGCAAGCGCCCTTGCTCGCTCGATCAGGAAACCTTGCTGACGTTTGCGGCCTGCAGCCCCTTCGGTCCCTGTGTGACCTCGAAGGATACCCGCTGGCCTTCGTCGAGTGTGCGGAAGCCGCTACCGGCGATCGCCGAGTAGTGAACGAACACGTCTTCACCTTCGTCGGTCGTGATGAAGCCGTAACCCTTCTGGCTGTTGAACCACTTCACCTTGCCCAGCGCCACGGTCTTTCCCTCCTTGAAGCCTACTGACTGCGCCGGATAACTTGAGGAAAAGACGAAGCTGCCTTCACCTCAACAACCAGCGAGCGCTGGGTGGATAGCATAGCGGCTCTCAGGAAGGCAACCGCGGAGCAGCTCGAGCAGCGTCGCGGGCACCGCGCCTTGCAAAGGGGACATTGCTTGCTTAGATAGGCGCGCCGATGGCGGTACTGGCCGAGCGCCTGCCACGCGCGGAGGCGCCGCGACGGCGACGCCGACCTGGGGTGCGAGCCTCCAGCTTCTCGTCCGCCGCCCGGGAGCGGCTCGAGTACGTCGCGCTGCGAGGCGTGATGGGCGCGCTCGCCGCGCTCCCGCTCTGGCTGGCCCTTCGTATCGGGGAGCTCGCCGCGTTCCTCGCCTATCTCGTTGACTTCCCGCACCGCCGCATCGGCATGCGGAACCTGTCGCTCGCCTTCCCCGAGAAGACCCTGCGGGAGCGTCGTCGGATCCTGCGGGCCTCGTTTCTCAACCTCGGCCGGATGGCGGCCGAGCTGGCGCATCTCCCGCATCTCTCCGCGGAGCGCCTGCGCGAGATGGTTTCGTTCGAGGATGAGGAGTGGTGGGCCGAGGCGGTCGGATGGGAGCGGAGCACCGGGGTGCTCATCCTGAGCGGGCATTTCGGGAACTGGGAACTACTCGTGCATGCGCACGGGATGCGCGGACACCCGGTCCACCTGGTGCATCGCGCGATCGCCAACCCGCTGGTCGACCGCTGGCTGCACGACCTCCGGGCGCGCGCGGGCACGCGCGCGATCCGGAAGAGCCGGGCGGCGCGGGCGGTTCTCCAGGCACTCCACGAGCACGGCCTGCTGGTCCTGCCGATCGACCAGAACTCGACGCGCGGCCTGGGAGTGTTCGTCGACTTCTTCGGCTGCCCGGCGAGCACGAACGCCGGCATGGCACGCATCGCGCTGCGGACCGACGCGCCGATCATACCCGCGTTCATCGTGCGGCAGGGGCGAAGCGCCCTCCACCGGGTGCACGTGCTCCCCATCCTCCAGGTCGAGCGCGGCGACGATCCCGCCGAGGATGTCCGACGCAACACCCAGCGCTTCACGGCGGTCTTCGAGGAGATGGTCCGCCGCTACCCCGAGCAGTGGCTCTGGATGCACAAGCGCTGGAAGACGCGACCGCCCGGCGAGCCACGCATCTATTGAGTGAGCGGAGACCAGCAAGCCATGTCGAAGCCCAGGGCGCCTCAGGCGAGAAAGCCACCCGCTGCCCGATCCGTCGACCGTGAGCTCAGGGCGCTGGAGCGGCGACTGACCCGTCTCCAGGCCGAGCGGGAAGCCGAGCGACAGCGCTTCAACCGGCAGGTGCTCGCCCTGCGGCGGGGAGCCGACCGACGGCTCGCGGCCATGCTGAAGGAGATCGCCGCATTGCGTCACCACGAGGCTCGCGCGGAAGTGCTCGCCAGGATGGTAGCGGAGCGAGAGGCCAACCTGGCGGCACAGGAGCGACGCATCGCGCAGCTCGAGACCCTCTTGCGGAATCCTACCCACTTGGGGTGAGATCGGCCTCGGGCAGTCCCGCTGTCGGGCTTCCCGGCAAAGGGTGATGCATGCGCAAGATCCGCGTTCTACTCGTTGACGACCACACCGTCGTGCGCCAGGGCCTCCGGCGCATCCTCGAGACCGACGAGGAGATCGAGATCGTGGGCGAGACGGGTGACGGGCGCAGCGCCGCCGACATGGCCCAGCGTCTCCATCCGAACGTCGTTGTGATGGACATCGCGTTGCCGGAGCTGAATGGCATCGAGGCCACCCGGCAGATCATGAAGCGGAACGAAGGCACCAAGGTGCTGATCCTCACCATGCACTCCGACGACGTCTGCGTGCGCCAGAGCCTGAAGGCAGGCGCACGGGGCTACCTCCTCAAGGATTCGGAGGACCTCGACCTCCTGAAGGCGGTGAAGGCGATCGGGCGGGGGGGGTCCTTCTTCAGCCCGGCCGTGTCGAAGGTGCTGCTCGAGGGCTACCTGGGCGACGCGGGCGGGCAGGAGGTCGAGGACAACCTGGCCCTGCTGACCGACCGGGAGCGGGAGGTGCTCCAGCTGATCGCCGAGGGCAAGACCAACAAGGAGATCGCGACCCTCCTCTCGGTGAGCATCAACACGGTCGAGACGCATCGCAAGCACATCATGGAGAAGCTCGACCTTCACAACACGGCCGAGATCGTCCGCTTCGCGGTGCGAAAGAAGATCGTTCACTGAACGCCCCCTTGGGCGGGGTCTTCGGCCGGATGTCGTCCCTCCGCCGGCTTGACAGCTCGAGCGCCGACGCGGTACGCGCCGTGGTCAATCGCTCTAATCGAGCGATCCGCCAGCCGTGAAATCCGCCCTCGAGAAGGCGCGCGAGGCGCCCGGTTCCACCAAGGCCCGCATCCTGGGGGCCGCCGAGGAGGTGTTCGCGGCGCGGGGATTTTCCGGCGCCTCGACGCGCGAGATCGCGGCGCGCGCGGGCGTGAACATCTCGAGCCTGCACTACCACTGGGCCTCCAAGGAGACGCTCTACTTCGCCGTCTTCCGCAACGTCTACGACCGGATCGTCGCGCTCCTGCGGGATTCGCTGGCGCCGCTCGTCGCGCGCCCGGGCAATCCGCGCGTGACCGTCGAGCGCGCGATGGGGGCGCTCTTCGACTTCTTCGCCGACAACCCCAACGTCCCGAAGCTCCTCATGCGGCGCATCGTCGAGAACGAGGAGATCGACGTCGGCATCGAGCGCGACATCCTGGTGCCGGCCTGGACCGTCTTCTCGCAGTGGCTCCGCCGGCTCCGCCGCCGCACGTTCTCCGAGGAGCAGTCGCAGCTCTTCATGCTCTCGATGCACTCGGTCCTGCTCGTCTATCTCCTCGACAGCCGCTCCTACGAGACGCTGCTGGGCGGCAGCGTGCGGAGCGGTGAGCAGCGCGCCCGGGTGCGGGCCCACGTGATCCACCTGGTTCGCCGTCTCCTGGCGGCCTGATGCGCGCCTTCATCACCGCCTCGTTCGACCCCGCCGCCAGAGCGCGACTCGAGCGGCACATGGAGGTGACGCACGAGGATTGGCGGCTCCGGCAATCGATCTACTTCGACGGCAGCAAGTTCGCGCAGCGCATCCGCGAGGTGGGGGCGGACGTCCTGATCATCGAGGCCGATCTCGTGCACGCCGAGGTGCTCGAGAGCTGCCCCCTCCGCATGATCGGCTGCTGCCGCGGCGACCCGGTGAACATCGACCTCGAGCTCGCCACGCGGAAGGGCATCCCCGTGTTCCACACGCCGGGACGGAACGCCGACGCGGTGGCGGACATGACGCTCGCGTTCATGCTCATGCTGGCGCGGTCCCTGCCCCAGGTCGCGGAGGCCTTCCGGGGCGGTGGACCGACCTTCGAGCGAGCCGGCGACTTCCTCGAGATGTACAACCGATTCACCGGCATCGAACTCGGGGGGCGGACGGTCGGTCTGGTCGCGCTCGGTGCGGTCGGTCGCGAGGTGGCGACCCGTCTCCGCGCCTTCAAGGCCCGGGTCGTCGCTTACGATCCGTACGTGCATGTGCCACCCGAAGGGGTTGAGCTGATGGAGCTCGACGAGCTGCTGCGCGTCGCCGACTTCGTCTCGCTGCACGCGCCCGTCACCCCCGAGACGCAGAACCTGGTCTCCCGCGAGCGCCTGGCGCTCATGAAGCCGACCGCCTACTTCGTCAACACGGCCCGCGCGGCTCTCACCGACGAGGACGCTCTCTACGAGATGCTGGTGGCCGGCCGGCTCGCGGGCGCGGCGCTGGACGTGCTGCAGAACGAGCCGCTGCAGGGGGACAACCGCTTCCTCGCCCTGCCCAACGTCATCGTGACCCCGCACCTCGGGGGGGCCACGCACGACGTCGTGCGCCACCATAGCGACATCGTCGTCGACGCGATCGAAGCGTACCTGCGTGGCGAGCGTCCGCGCTGGATCGCGAATCCGGAGGTCCTGGAAAAAGCGTCCGGATGACCGCGGCCATCGACACGCTGCTCACCCTCGACGCCGGCACCGGCTCCGGGCGCTGCGTCGCCTTCGATCTGAGTGGACGTCCGCTGGCCTCTGCCCAGGAGGCGTTCCACTACCGCATCTTCAGCGACCCCGACCTTCCCTTCCTGCGCGGATTCGATCTCGACCCGCACGCGTTCTGGGGGGCCCTGGCGCGCTGCGTGCGGAGCGTGATCGGGCAGCTGCCCGCCGGCGCGCGCCTGCGCGGCGCGATCGCCACCAGCCAGCGGGAGGGCTGCGTGTTCCTCGATCGGGAGGGCGAGGTGCTGTACGCGGGTCCCAACCTCGATGCCCGGGCGGTGGCCGAGGGCATGGAGCTCCAGGAGAAGATCAGCCTCGAGCGGCTGCACGCGCTCACCGGGCACGCGCCACCCTACATCTTCCCCGTGGCGCGCTACCTCTGGTTCCGCAAGCACCACGATGCCGCTCGGGTCGCCACGCTCCTCATGTTGAACGACTGGATCACCTATCTCCTCTGCGGTGAGCGCCTGGCGGAGCACTCGAACGCCGGGGAGTCGATGCTCTACGACGTCAGCCGTCGCGAATGGTCGGGCGAGATCCTCGACGCACTCGACATTCCGGCGGCCATCCTTCCTTCGCTCCGCGCGCCCGGGTCGCGCGCGGGCAGCGTCACCGCCGCGGCTGCCGCCGCGACCGGCATCCCCGAAGGCACGCCGGTCTTCGTCGGCGGTGCCGACACGGAGAGCGCGCTGCTCGGCTCGGGCGTGCACGAGAGCGGGCAGGTGGCGGCCGTGCTCGGCACCACCGGTCCCGTCCAGATGGTCACGGACCGGCCAATCATCGACGCGAAGGGCAAGCTCTGGACCAGCTGCCACGTCGTCCCCGATCGCTGGGTGCTCGAGAGCAACGCCGGCGACACGGGCGGCGCCTACCGCTGGCTCCTCGAGCTGATCTACGGCTCGACCGACGCCGCCGCGCACGCTGCCGCCGAGGAGACGATCGCCACGGTCGAGCCATCGACCCACCAGCTCATCTGCCACCTCGGGCCGGTCATCTTCAGCCTGGCCGACATGAGCCCCTTCAAGCCGGCGGGCGTGCTCTTCCGCTTTCCGCTCCTCCACGTCGACCGGCCGAACCGCGGCGAGCTCCTGCGTAGCTACATCGAGAGCGTCGCGTTCGCCATCCGGGGGAACTGCGAGCAAATCGCCGAGGTTATCGGTCAGCCCATCCCCCTCCTCACCGTGAGCGGCGGCATGACGCAGAGCCCGACGTTGACGCGCGTCCTGGCCAACACGCTCGGCACCCCGGTGGACGTCGCGAGCCTGGCGGAGAGCGCCAGCCTCGGCTGTGCGATCCTGGCCGCGGTGGGCGCGGGGGCATATGGCGACGTGACCGAAGCCGTGCAGGCGATGACGCGGGTGCGGCGCGTCGATCCCGAACCGGCGTCCAGGGCCGAGTACGAGGATCGCTATCGGAAGTGGCGCGAGGTCTACGCGCTGCTCCAGACGTGGACGCTCTGAGGCGGTGATCCGGGCAGTGCTCTTCGACCTGGACGGCGTGCTGGCGGACACCGAGCGCCTCCAGTGGGCCGCCTATCGCCACGTCCTCGACGCCTTCGGCGTCGACGTCGGCCTGGAGGAGTACCGTCGCCACTGGATCGCGACGGGGAAGGGTCCCGAGTACGCCTGTCGGACGTACGCCTTGCCCTTCCCTCCCGATGAGCTGCGCGCCAAGAAGGCGCGGGTGTACAGCAGCCTCCTCCGCCAGGGCGTCGCGCCCTGCCCGGGTGCGCGCGCCGCCCTGGTCCGGCTCCGGGCGACGCATCGTCTCGCCCTGGTCACCAACTCGGCCCGCGCCGAGGTGGCGATGGTCCTCGAGCAGCTCGGCCTCACGTCGCTGCTGCACGTCACGATCGCCCGCGAGGACTACCGCACGCCGAAGCCCGCGCCCGACGGCTATCTCGCAGCGGCCGCCGCGCTTCACCTCACGCCGCGCGAGTGTGCCGTGGTCGAGGACACCCAGCGTGGCGTGCGTGCCGCCCTGGCGGCCGGGATGTGGGCGATCGCCATGCCGAACGAGCTGACCGTCGACAACGACTTCACCGGCTGCGTGCGCCGACTCGGACACCTCGACGAGCTGACGGCGGAGCTGCTGGAGACGATCGGTGCGACGCCCGCTTGACGGCCCCCGCGCTCCGACGAAGAAACGACCCCGAGATGCCCGCTGAGCCGATGATCGAGGTGCGCGAGCTGAGCAAGAGCTTCGGCGCTGTGGACGCGGTGGCCGGGGTCTCGTTCCGCGTGTGCCGCGGGGAGATCGTGGGTTTCCTCGGGCCGAACGGGGCCGGCAAGACGACCACCATGCGGATCCTGGCGGGCGTCTTTCCGCCCAGCAGTGGCACGGTACGCATCGCCGGGCGCGACCCGCTGCGCGAGCCGCTCGAGTGCCGGCGCGCGGTCGGCTACTTCCCCGAATACGCTCCCTTCTACCCCGACCTGCGCGTGGCGGCGTACCTGCGCTTCGTGGCGCGCCTCAAACGGATCCCTCGTGCCCACCGTGCCAACGCGGTCGCCGAGGTGCTCGCGGCCTGCGCGCTCGAAGGCGTGGCCCACCGCCGGGTCGGCACGCTCTCCAAGGGGTACCGGCAGCGCGTCGGCCTCGCCCAGGCGCTGTGCGGCAACCCCCCGATCCTGATCCTCGACGAGCCGACCATCGGTCTCGACCCGGGGCAGGTGGTGGAGATCCGCGACCTCGTTCGGAGGCTCCGTGGCGACCGCACGGTCTTCTTCTCGAGCCACATCCTCTCCGAGGTCGCGACGGTCTGCGAGCGCGTCATCGTGATCGCGCGGGGCCGGCTGGTCGGCGAGGGTACGCCCGACCAGCTGAGCGCCCGGCTCGGTCGCCGCCGGCGCGTGGTGATCCGCGTCGACGGGCCCGCCGACGAGGTGACGACCGCGCTCGCCGCGGTCCCCGGCGTCCTCCGCGTCGAGCGCCGCGAGGGGGGCCTCGCCCTCGAGGCGGCCGAGGGAGCGGATGTGGTGCGGGCGGCCGGCGCCGCCATGCAGCAACGCGGGTGGTCGATCCTGGAGCTCCGCGAGGAGGCGATCGCCCTGGAGGAGATCTTCCTCCGCCTGGTGAGCGACGGGGACCCGCGATCATGACCGTCCTCGCCCTCGCGCGGAAGGAGCTGGCGCTCTACTTCACCTCGTTTCTCTTCTACGCGCTCGCGACCGTCTTCCTCCTGCTCGCTGGCTACTTCTTCTACACCAACCTGGGCTTCTTCGTGCTGATGGGCGGCGTGAACCTCCAGCGCGGACTCTGGCAGTATCAGCTGCTCGACCTCCAGCGGATCCTCCTCGTGCTGGTCCCGCTCTTCACCATGCGGCTGTTCGCCGAGGAGCGGAAGCTCGGCACACTCGAGCTCCTCTGGACCTACCCGGTGCGGGACGCCGAGATCGTCCTCGGCAAGTTCCTCGCCTGCCTGGGCGTCCTGACGCTGATGGTGGGGGCGACTGCCGTCCATCCGATCATGGTGGCCACCGTCTACCCCGTGGAAGCCGGTCCGCTCGTCGCCGGGTATGCGGGTCTCTGGCTCCTGGTCGCCGCCTTCGTCGCCTGCGGTCTCTTCCTCTCGGCGCTGACCGACAGCCAGCTGGTGGCGGGCGCCGCCACCTACGGCGTCCTCCTCTTCTTCTGGGTCATCACTTGGAACGAGGCCGCGGTGAACGAGGTCACGCTCCACCTGCTCGTGCCGTTCTCGCTCTTCGACCGCTTCTATCCCTTCGCGCTCGGCGCCGTCGACACCCGGGACGTCGTCTACCTCGTCCTGTTCACGATCGCGTTCCTCGGCTTCACGTGGTTCGCGCTCGACGCGCGGCGCTGGCGAGGGCTCCGCTGATGCGCCTCGCGCGGGCGGTGCGGGGGTGGTCGCAGCTCGCCCTGCAGGTCGTCTTGCTGCTGCTCGCCCTCGGGCTCCTCCAGCTCGTCGCGGAGCGCACGAACCGCCGATTCGATCTGACCCCCGGCCGGGCCCTCTCGCTCTCGCCGCTGACGCGCAAGCTGCTGGCGGAAGTGACCCGTCCCCTCAAGGTCACGGTCTTCTTCCGGCGCGGCACACGCGAACAGTACGCCGAGCTCCTGGAGCGGTTCCACGCCACGAACCCGCACATCGACTTCGAGCTCTACGACCTCGACCGTTTCCCCGAGCGCGGGCGGAGCCTGGGCGTCACGCAGTACGGGCGCGCCGCGATCCAGTACGAGGGGCGACGGGTCGTCGTCCTCGCTTCCCCGGAGGCAGAGCTCGCGGGCGGCATCCTGCGGGCCCTCCGGGGGAACCCGCGCAGAATCGTTTTCACGACGGGCCACGGCGAACGGGCGCCGTCCGGCACGTCCGAGAGCTACGGGCGCCTGATCAATGCGCTCGAGGCCGAGAACTATGCCCCCGAGGACGTCTCGCTGCTCGACGGTCCCCTACCGCCCGAGACGGCGATCGTGGTCGTCGCGGGACCGAAGCACGACTTCCTGCCGCTCGAGCTCGACGCGCTCGCCGCCTACCTCAAGGCGGGCGGCGGCGTGCTCCTGCTGCTCGATCCCGGGTCGCTGCCGAACGTCTCCCGCTTCCTCGCCAGCATGGGGGTCGTGCTGGGCGACGACTTCGTCGTGGAGCGGGAGCGCCGCATTCTCGGCACCGACGGCCTCGCCGCCGTGGTCGAGCTCTTCAAGCGAGGCAATCCGGTTTCCGATCCGGAGGCGAACCCCATCGAATCCGGAGTGGTGCTCCCGTCCGCCCGGACCGTCGACGTCCTCACCCAGGTGCCGGGGGTGGAGGCCGAGAGCATCGCCCGCACCACGCCGAGCTCCTGGACGATGGCGGATCCGGCGCGAGCCCAGCGTGGGGAGGAGCCCTCCCAGGCGCAGCACGACGTTCCCGGGTCGGCCTCGGTCGTGGTCATGGTGGAGCTCGGCGGCGGCGACGGAACGGGACGGCGCGGGCGGCTCGTCGCGATCGGGGATGCCGACTTCGCGAGCGATGCCTATCTCGACCTGCTCGGGAACCGCGACCTGGCACTCAACGCGATCGCGTGGGTGGCCGGGGAAGACGTCCTCACCGGTGCGCGGACGCCGAACGTTCCGGAGGTCATGCGACCGCTCTCGCCCCTGGTCCTCACCGAACGACAGGCGCGCACCGTGTTCATCGCGAGCGTGCTGATCGGGCCGGGACTCGTCCTCGGCTTCGGGTTGGTGGTCGCCGGGGTGCGGCGCTACCGGGGGTAGGTTCTGCGCCGCACGTTGTTCCTCGCCGCTCTCGTCATCGGGGGACTCGTTCTCCTCGTGGTGGTGCGCGCGCCCGTGGAGCGGAAGGGATTCTACGCGCTCCGCGGCCACCGCGTCTTCGGCGTGTCGCACGCGGCGGTGCGGGGGATCGAGGTCGAGATGGCGGGACGGCGGTTCGCGGCCCATCGGCTCGACCACGGCTGGGAGATCGACGGGCGAGAGGCCAACCCCGTTACGACCGACGCGCTCGAGGATCTGGTCGAGACGGTCGCCCACCTGCGGGCAGTGGACGTCTTCCGCCCGAAGGACGGGACGACGTCCTACGGCCTCGAGCCGCCGCGCGGTACCATCACGGTGACCACTGCCCGGTCGGTCCGCCGCCTGCTGCTCGGGGACCCCAACACCGCCGGAAGTGCCCTCTACGCCCGCCGGGCGGAGGATCCGCGCATCATCCAGGTCGGTACGCTGCTCCTCTCGGAAATCGAGCGCGTCTTCTACCAGCGCGACGGACCCGCGCCGCCCCGGGGCGCGCGCCCCCTTGCTCCGTCGGCCGTGTCCTTCAACAGGGAGCCGTCGCTCCTCACGAACGGCGCGCTGTAGGTCGCGCCGAAGCAGGGCCCGACGCCGCTCTGTGCGGCACTTCTCCGCTGGCGGGGTGAGCCGACGCTGGCTGTTCTATAGTTCTATAGCAGGTGCGCGGGAGCGGAGAGCGGAACAGCGATGAGTGTTTTCCCCCACGTCGATGAGTGTTTTCCCCCACGTCGATGGGTGTTTTGCCGCAAGCGAAGCCGTCCAGCCTTCCACAACGCCGCGGCAATTTGCCGCACGGCCTTTCTTTCACAGCGCACCATCCACGGCACATCTCTTGCGTCTCTCTATGCGCGACGCCAATGGTGGCGATCAAACACAACGCACGAAAGGAGGTGCACAATGAAAATCGCGGGTTTCCCGAGCTTCGTCCTCCCAAGGGGGGGACGCCATGGTGGGAGCAAGTCCAAGTCCAAGTCCAAGTCCAAGGAAAGCAAGTCAAAGAGCAAGACGCGGACATACGGGTGATGCTCCGCTGGTGCGGCGCGGGGCGCAGTTTGCCT
Source organism: Binatus sp. (SeqCode) (assembly GCA_035476275.1). Taxonomy (GTDB): domain Bacteria; phylum Desulfobacterota; class Binatia; order DP-6; family DP-6; genus DP-23. The sequence goes on from DATILR010000200.1 coordinate 30,425, forward strand.
CGCGCCGCACCGGTTCCTCGTCGGCGTCCCATGCTCGTCGCCCGCAACGATATGATCGCGCTCATCAGACGGTTCTCGCCCTATCTTGCTCGGGTCCGCTCGCGGGCGCTCCTCAGCACCGGGCTGGTCCTCGCGAGCCCCCTGATCGGGGGCGTGTTGCTCTGGCTGGTGAAGCTGCTCATCGACCGCGTCCTGGTGGGTGGGCGCTTCGACCTCGTGCCGGCGCTGCTCGCGGGCTACGTGCTCGCCGTCACTGTGAAGTTCGGCATGGACTACATCGACCGCCGCCTCGCGGCGGCGATCACGGAGCGGATCACCTGTGACGTCCGCACCGATCTCTTCCGCCACCTCCTCTCGATCTCCCCCGGATCGCTCGGCGGCCGCAGCGTCGGCGACCAGCTCGCCCATTTCTCGGGCGACGTCGAGCGGGTCGAGAGCCTGATCTACAGCGGGCCGCTCGGGGTCCTCTCCGACCTGGGCGGGGCGCTCGTCTTCACCGTCTTCCTCTTCGTGCTCAGCTGGAAGCTCACCCTGCTCTCGTTCGGGGTGGTGCCAGCGCTCGTGGTCGCGATCCGCCGCCAGTCGCCCCGCGTCAAGCAGGCCGCGCGGGTCGCACGCCGGCAGGGGGCCCGCTGGCTTTCCCTCGCCGAGGAGACGCTCGGGGCGGCGCCGCTGGTTCACGCCTTTGGCACGCAGACCTACGAGACCGCGCGCTTTGCCCGGCGATGCGAGTCGGCACGCCGCGCGGAGCTCCGGACCGTCGCCCGGCATGCCTGGCTCTCGCTGCTGATGGAGACGGCAGCAACGGTCGGGGGGCTCGTCGTGCTCGCCGTCGGCGCCTACGAGATCCGCTCGGGCGCGATGACGCTCGGCGCGGTCGTGGCGTTCCTCGGCTCGGTGCGCTCGCTCTACGACCCGATCCGCGGCCTGGGGCAGGCATGGACCCGGTTCCAGCGCGCGGCGATCGGCGGGGATCGCGTGGCGACCCTGCTCGACACGCCGAGCGGGGTGGAAGAGCGGCCGTCGGCCCGCCCGCTCGTCCGTGTGACCGGCGCCATCGAGTGGCGCGGCGTGTCCTTCGCCTACCCGCGGGGCGGGAAGGTCCTGGACGGCGTCTCCCTCCGGATCGAGCCGGGGGAGACGGTGGCAGTCGTCGGCCCGAGCGGAAGCGGCAAGTCGACGCTCGTCCGCCTGCTGCTACGGCTCTACGACCCGTCGGGCGGCGCGGTGCTGGTCGACGGCACCGATGTCCGCGACGTCACCCTCGCATCGCTGCGCCGCGCGATCGCCGTCGTCCTGCAGGAGCCGTTCGTCTTCCGGGGTACGATCGCCGACAACATCCGCTACGGCAGGCCGGACGCGCCCGAGCAAGCCGTCGCGGCCGCGGCGAGAGCAGCCCACGCGCATCGGTTCACTCAGGCGCTGGGCTGCGGATACGGAGCGCCGGTCGGCCCGCGCGGCGAGCGCCTCTCCGGCGGGCAGCGCCAGCGCCTCGCGCTCGCCCGTGCGCTGCTCCGCGAGGCGCCGATCCTGGTGCTCGACGAGGCGACCGCATCCGTCGACAGCGAGACCGAGGAATTGATCCGGGACTCGGTCGAGCGGCTGGCCGGAAAACGCACGATCCTCGTCATCGGGCACCGGCTCTCGACCGTGCGGCGCGCCGATCGCGTCGTGGTGATCGAGAACGGTCACATCGTCGAGGTGGGGCGGACCGACACGCTGCTTCGCGCCGGTACGCGCTGCCACGACCTGTTCGCCGCGCAGATCGCGGTGGGGGGAGGCTCTGCGTGAGCGCGATCGCGGCCGGCACGAGAATCAGTCCGGACCTCACCGTACTGGGCATCGTCGCCAGCGGCGATGGCGGCCGCCACCCGGTCTACATCGTGTGGCACGCGCGTGCCTGGTGCCCGATGGCCTGCAAGGTCTTCGCGTCACCGCGGCGGCTCCGCCGCGAGGCGGCGCTGCTCGCGACCCTCGACCACCCGAACATCGTGCGCTGCCTCGGCGCGCGCCGGCCCGCACACCTGCTGATGGAATTCCTCGAAGGGCCGACGCTGGCGGCGCTGATCGACTCCCGTCCCCGAGGCCGGCTCGCCGTATCCGATGCGATGCGGGTGGCGATCCATCTCGGGGCCGCGCTGGTGCACACGCACGAGCGCGGCTTCGTCCACCTCGACGTCAAACCGTCCAACGTCATCGTCGTGCGAGGCCGCCCCGTGCTCTTCGACTTCGGCATCGCGCGTCGCGCGACGGCCCGACGGCTGCGCCGGCCTATAGGCACCGCGCCATACATGGCCCCCGAGCAGTGCCGCGCCGATACCGTGACGCCCGCGACGGACGTCTTCGCCTTCGGCGCCACGCTCTACGAGTCGCTGACGGGGCGGCGCCCCTTCGCCGCCAGGCAACGCCGGCCTTTCCCGCAGCTCACCGCGCCGCCACAGCCTCTGCGGCGACATGCACCCGGCGTCCCGCCGGCGCTCGAGGAGCTCGTGATGGCGTGCCTCGCTGCGTCTCCGGAGGCGCGCCCGGCGCTCCCGAGCCTCTTGCCGACGCTGCACCGCTTCATCCGGCACGGGCCGCCGATGTGGCCCGTTGGGTTCGATCCATCCGTCGCCGCCGCGTGACGCCGCCGAGGAGCGCGGGTCACCTTGACCGCCCCGGCGGCGGCATGTAATTCGGGCGCCCGCGTGCGCTTCTACGAGTACGAAGCCAAAGCGCTCTTTGCCCGCCACGGCACGCCGCTCCCGAAGGGACTGGTCGCACGGACGGCCGCCGAGGCGCAGAGGGTAGCCGCCGACATCGGCGGCCCCGTCGTCCTCAAGTCGCAGGTCCTGACCGGTGGCCGCATGAAGGCCGGGGGCGTCAAGTTCGCCGACACCCCCGCTGACGCCGAGACCGCGGCGCAGGCCATCCTGCAGCTCGAGATCAAGGGCCAGACCCCGCGCGGTGTGCTGGTCGAGCAGCGCGCCCCGGTGGCGCAGGAGTACTTCGCCGCGGTCACCTGGGACGGGCGGCGGAAGCTGCCGGTCCTCATCTTCAGCGACATGGGCGGCATCGACATCGAAGAGGTCGCCGAGAAGCACCCGGAGCACGTGGCGCGCGCGCACCTCTCGACCATCCTTCCGTGGAGCGCCTACCGGGCGAAGGAGGCGATCGCCGCCGTCGGCGTGACCGGCGACGACCTGAACCGCCTGATCCCCATCGTCTCGACGTTGGTCGAGATCTTCCTTCGTTACGACCTGACGCTCGCCGAGATCAATCCACTCGGCAAACTCGTGGATGGCCGCTTCCTGGTGCTCGACGGCCACGTCGACCTGGAGGGCGACGCGCGCGACAAGCACGCGAAGCTGCTCGACGAGCTCGGTATCGGCAAGGAGGAGACGCGCGAGGCGAAGCCGCCCACCGCGTTCGAGATCAAGGGCGCGCAGGTGGACGCCTCCGATCACCGCGGCGTGGCCGGCAACGTGCGCGAGTTCGACGGCGACCTGGGGCTCGTGATCGGCGCCGGCGGCGGCTCGCTCACCCTCTTCGACGCCATCCGCAAGCACGGCGGTCGGCCCGCCAACTACTGTGAGATCGGCGGCAACCCGAGCGTCAGGAAGGCGTGCGAGCTCACCAAGCTCATCCTCTCCAAGCCCGGCGTGAAGAAGATCGCCGTCATGATGAACGTCGTCTCCAACACGCGGGTCGACATCGTGGCGCGCGGGGTGATCAAGGGCTGCGTCGAGTCGGGGCGCAATCCCGCCGACACGATCGCCATCTTCCGCATCCCGGGTGCCTGGGAGGACGACGGTTTCAAGATCCTCCGCAAATACGGGGTCGAGTACTGCGATCGCTCGGTGTCGATGTACGAGGCCGCGGGCCGCGCGGTGGCGAAGATGGCGACCGCCTGATGTCGATCCTCATCAACAAGGACACCACGGTCATCATCCAGGGCATCACCGGCCGCGAGGCGGTGAACCTGACCCGCGAGGGCCTCGACTACGGCACCAGGATCGTGGGAGGGGTGACTCCCGGCCGCGCCGGCCGCGACGTCTACGGCGTGCCCGTGTACGACTGCGTGCGCGACGTCACGGCGAAGCAGCACGTCGACGGCTCGATCGTCACCGTCCCGCCCCGCTTCACGCGCGACGCCGTGCTCGAGGCGATCGAGGCGGGCGTCAAGCTGATCGTCATCGTCACCGAGCGCATCCCGCGCGGCGAGGTGGCGCAGATGGTGGAGCAGGCGCGCCTCCGCGGCGCGCGCATCATCGGGCCCAACTGCCTCGGCATCCTCTCTCCCGACGAAGCCAAGATGGGCGGCCTCGGGGGTCCGGCGGTGAACGTGCGGCGCGCCTTCAAGAAAGGACCGATCGGGATCATGTCGCGCTCGGGAGGCATGACGACCGAGATCGCGAACACGCTCTCCGCCGCGGGGCTCGGGCAGTCGACCGCCGTCTCGATCGGCGGCGACGCGATCATCGGCTCGACCTATGCGGAGCTGATGCCGCTCTTCGAGTCGGATACCGAGACGCAAGCCATCGTCATCTACTCCGAGCCCGGGGGGCGCATGGAGGCCGAGCTGGCCGACTGGGTGCGCGAGCACAAGTCGCGCCTGCCCATCGTCGCCTTCATGGCCGGCCGCTTCATGGACGAGATGCCCGGCATGCGATTCGGTCACGCCGGCACGATCGTCGAGGGCAAGGCCGACACCACCGCGGACAAGATCGAGCGGATGAGGGCGGCCGGCATCGCGGTCGCGGAGCGGATCGAGGACATCCCGGCGCTGGTGAAGGAGCGCCTGCGGGGGCACTGATGCCGGGCATGTTCATCAATGTGGAGGTCGACGCACAGGTGGCGCACGATGCGGCCCTCGCCAAGAAGCTGACCGACGTCTGTCCGGTCAACATCTTCGCGCAGGAGAAGGACGGGAAGCTGCGTCTCGTCGACGAGAACCTCGACGAGTGCGTGCTCTGCGAGCTGTGCGTGCAGGCCGCGCCCGCCGGCACGGTTCGTGTCGTCAAGCTCTACGAGAGCTGACGGCGCGGCGGGTCAGTCCTCCTCCCGCAGCAGGCGGAGGAACGCGGCGCCGTAGCGCGCCAGCTTCGCCGGGCCGATCCCGGGGACGGCGAGGAGCTCGGCCTCGTCCGTCGGCCGGGTGGCCGCCATGCGGGCGAGGACGGCGTCGCTGAAGACGATGTAGGCGGGCACCCCCTCGGTGTCGGCGAGCTGGCGGCGGAGGGCGCGCAGGCGCTGGAAGAGCTCGCCGTCGGGGGCGGGCGCATCGGCGGCGACGGCGGCGGGAGCGGAGGCGCGGGGCGACGCGGCCCGCGCCGGGCGCACGAGATCGACGAAGGGCGTGCCGTGGCAGAGGTCGCACGCGCTGTCACAGGCGCCGATCGATTCGTCGAAGTACGCGACGAGGTTCGTCCAGCGGCACCCCGGCATCTCCACGAGGTCGAACATCGCGCGCGTCTTCCGTCCCGCCTCGCGCCGCAGCTCGACGTCCTCGATGCCGTCCTGGAAGCGCTCGTGCGAGATCACATCGGCCCACGAGTAGAGGAGGATGCAGTCGCTCGCCAGGCCGTCGCGACCGGCGCGGCCGATCTCCTGGTAGTAGCTCTCGATCGAGCGCGGCATCTCGCGGTGGATGACGTAGCGGACGTTCGACTTGTCGATCCCCATGCCGAAGGCAATGGTCGCGACCACGACGTCGACCTCGTCGCGCGCGAAGAGATCCTGGTTGCGGGCGCGCGTGGGATCGTCGAGACCGGCGTGGTACGGCACGGCGCGCACGCCGGCGCTCTGCAGGAAGTCGGTCAGCGACTCGACGTTCCGCCGGCTGAGCGTGTAGACGATGCCGCTCTCGCCGCGCCGCTGCCGGAGGTAGGCGAGGAGATCCTTCCGCGTCCCCCGCCCGTCGCCCTTCTTGTGGGCGGTGAGGATCAGGTTCGGACGGAAGAAGGAGCCCTTGAAGCCGTCCGGCTTCATCATGCCGAGCTGGCGGATGATGTCGCCCGCCACGCGGCGGGTGGCCGTCGCGGTGAGGGCGAGGATCGGTACGCCGCCGAGCTCCTGCTTGAGACCGCGGAGCTTCCGGTACGCGGGCCGGAAGTCGTGGCCCCACTCCGAGATGCAGTGCGCCTCGTCGACGACGACGAGGGAGACGTCGACGCCGCCGAGCACGCCGCGCAGGCTCCCCTCGAGCCCCTCGGGCGCGACGTAGACCAGCTCGTACTCGCCCGCGAGCAGCCGGCGCAGGCGGTCGCGCCGGCTCTCGGCATCGAGCGTCGAGTTGACGACGGTGGCGCGGAAGCCGTTCCGCGTCAGCGCATCCACCTGATCCTTCATGAGCGAGATGAGTGGGCTCACGACGAGGACCGTCCCACGCAGGATGCGGGCGGGGATCTGGAAGGTGAGCGACTTGCCCGCGCCGGTCGGCATGACGCCGATGCAGTCGCGCCCGGCGAGGACCGTGTCGATGATCTTCTCCTGGCCCGGGCGGAACTCGGCGTAGCCGAAGACGCCGGTCAGGACGTCACGGGGCGCGAGGCGGGGACGGAGGAGCAGCTGATCGATCCGCGCTCTCTAGCAAGGATGGCGAGATGAGCCAAATGCGAGGCGCGATGGTGTTCCGTTCGGGCGTACGACCTTGCACGTCCCCCGATTCGAGCGACGAGTCGATACGCCGCCATCCGAAGGGAGGAGAGGAAATGCAGCGGACCTTGGCATGGGTGTTGTCGCGCTCCTGGGGAGCGGCGCGATCGCGGACGACGGCCACGATGGAGGCCACGACGGGGAGCACCATCACAGCCGCAGTGATTCGAAGACTCGCGCTGACTTCGCGCTCCTGAACCAACCTGGAGGCGTTGACGTCTCGGTGCAGTGTGGCGCCATCGGCGGTGGAGACGAGGACGACGGCTTCCGACCGGCCGCGTTCACGATGTTCATCACCATGACGAACGCCGGGCCGGACGGGGCGGTCCAGGTCAAGTACGCC
>DATILR010000201.1:0-9686 GCA_035476275.1 Binatus sp. (SeqCode)
CGGCAGGTCGCGGAGGTCGTGCCAGCGGCCGGCGCGATAGATGCCCTGCGAGCGGCCCGCCTCGAGGTCCGCCAGCACCTGGGGCCAGAGGTGCTCCGCCTCGCCCGCCACCACGGCGTCGGCGTGCCGGAGCGACTCCTCGGCTGCGAGCGTCACCCAGGTGCCGCCGAGCACCACCTTCTTGCCGCGCGCGCGGAAGTGATCGGCGAGGTCGTAGGCGCGACGGATCTGCGGCCCCATGGCGGTGAGCCCGACGACGTCGGCCGCGCGCTCGACCGCCGCCAGGTCGAGATCGGCCATGAGCTCGTCGGTGAAGGTGACCGTGTGCGGTGGCGGTGTGAGCGCCTTCAGGTAGGGAAGGGTGATCCCGCTCGTCCAGTAGCGCGTCGTCTTGAGCAGGCTGCCATCCGGCAGATGGTGCGTGGGCGAGATCAGGTGGATGTGCATGGGGCGCGCGGATGATGGCGGCGTGCATGCGACCTGTCAAACGAACGGACGACGCCAAAGAGGAGTCTCCGCGCGCGGAGCGCGCGGCCGAGCGCAGCGAGCGGGGAGTCGGGGCGGAGCCCCTCGCTTCTTCAGTTGCCGCGGACGATCGTGCAGTACTGCCCCCTGATACCAAGAAAGTTCCTGGCCGAATGGTCGACCACCGACACCTCCGTGATGCCAGCGCTCTCCTTGGCCGCCCGCACGCTCGCGTCGCCGCGGGCGACCAGTCCGAGGATGGTGTCCATGCATGCGCGGCCTTCCTTCCTGGCCGCGGTCTTCCCGGTGGCGACATCGCCCCACGTCACCTCGCCGCCGAGGATGCCCATCACGGGTGACTGGACGATCATGCAGCCGCTCAGGCCCAGTAGTGAAGTCGCAATCCAGAGATTGGCCAGAATCTTCCTCATATCCCCTCCTGGCTGGTTGCCGATGCAGCTGCATCGTCCGGCGGCTGCGCGGCTGTCAAGGCCGTGAGCAAGGGGGCGGGCCGGACCGGCGGCGAATCGTTTTCGATCGCGAGTCAATCCGTGGAGCGTGCAGCTTGACTCACCCCGTCGCTCGGGCGCAGGGTTGCGACTCGCGGTGACCCTCGATCCGCAGCCTCTGGACGCGGGCGCGACGTCCGGCGAGTTGACGGATGCGCTCCAGGCGACCATCGACCGGGCGCGCGAGGCGCCGCTCTACCGCGAGCGCCTCGCGGGCGTTCAGCTACGGGCGACCGCGGAGCTCCGGGAGCTCCCCCTCACCACCCGTGCGGAGCTGCAGCAGGCGGGCGTCCACGGCACCCGCGCGGCGGCGCTCCCGGCGGTCTGCCACTATGGCGAGTCCTCGGGGACGACGGGTGTCCCGAACTCCGCATGGCTGACGGCCGGCGATCTCTCCCGCTCGGCGCGTGCCATCCAGGCGGCGCATCCCGACGTCTTCGCGCCGGGCCGCATCATCCTGAACCGCTTTCCCTTCATGGCGGCACCTGCCCACCTGATCCAGCTGATCGCCCAGCGAGGCGGAGGGATCGCGATCCCCGCCGGCAACATCAACTGGGACGTGCCCTTTCCGCGCGCGCTCGAGCTGGCGCACCGGGTGGGCGCGCAGGTGCTGGCCGGCCTGCCGCTCGAGCCCGTCGTGCTGGGCGAGATCGCCCGTGCGCGCGGGCTCGATCTGGGACGCGACCTCGCCGTCGATACGCTCTTCCTCGGCGGGGCGCCACTGCCTCCGGCGTTCCAGCGCATCCTCGGCCGCGCCTGGGGCGCACGGGTGATCGAGCTCTACGGCTCTACCGAGACGATGCTTCTCGGCACGTCGTGTGCGCGTGGCACCCTGCATCTCGCCACCGAGCTCGTGTACTGCGAGGTGCTGGCGCCCGAGACTGGGACCGGGGTCGATCGTGGGGGAGAGGGGCGCCTGGTCGTCACCACGCTCGGGCTCGACGCGAGCCCGCTGGTTCGCTTCGACACGGGCGACGTCGTCCGGCTTCTGCCGAGGACATGCGCCTGTGGGGATCGCCGCCCCGGCATTCTCGTGCTCGGACGCGCGGACGATGTGGTCGAGCTCGCCGGGCGTCGACTCTACCCGTACGACCTCGTCGACGCGGGGGCGACGGCGGCGGAGGTGCTCGAGAGCGCCGTGTTCTTCACCGTCATCCTGCCCGGGCAGATGCTGGTGCGAGTCGAGACACGCATGCGCCAGCAGCTTCCAGCCGCGAAGGAGGCGCTCCACGCGCGTCTGCCGGGTGTGCCCGTCGACGTCGAGGCCGTGCGTCCCGGCATGCTGCTCGACGTCGAGCTCCTCTCGCGCGGCCCGCGGGTCTACAAGCCGGTGGTGACCAGCGACTGGCGCCGGCCCGGGCGGCAGCTCCTCACGGTCGGGGAGGGATTGATGGAATGGCCCCGCCCGTCGTTCGGGACCATCGTCGGCTGGCTCCGACGGCTGCTCGCTACCGCACGCCGCCGGCGACAGCTGCGGCGTCGATTCGGCCTGGCCCGAGCGGAGCGACGCTGATATAAGCCCGATCCCGGATGGGGTGGTTCCATCTGGAGGGGGATGTGGTTGCGGCGGCGCGACGGCGGGCAGCATCGCTCGCCGCATCGGGGGTCGCCGAGCTCGTGGCGCGCGCGGCCCACGGCGACGATCTCAACGATGTCGAGCTGGCGGGCCTCTTCCTCTCGCCGCGCCTCCCGACGGAGTCGTTGATCGAGATCGCCTGCGGACGGCGACCGGCCGGCGGCCCGTACCTCGAGACGTTCTCGCCGCTCTACATCACCAACGAGTGCGACGCCGAGTGCCGAATGTGCGGCATGCGGAGCACCAACACCGCGCTGGTCCGTGAGTCGGCCGATGTGCCCACCGTGGAAGCCCAGCTCGACATCCTCCATCGCCGCGGGCTCCGCGGCATCGCCATCCTGAGCGGCGAATATCGCCACGGCACCTTCCGCCGCACGATGATCGCCCGGGCGGCGCACGCCGTGGCGGCCGCCCTGGCGCGCGGTTTCACCCACGTCCTCATCAACGTCGGTGCGCTCGAGGTGGAGGAGTACGCGGTCCTGCTCGCTGCCGTCCCCCGCACCGCCGACGGCTCGATCGGGCCGCAGCTCACGATGTGTACGTTCCAGGAGACCTACAGCCGGGACGTGTACGCGCGGTTCATGGGGACGAACCGCGACAACCCGCGCAGCGACTTCGAGCGCCGCCTCACGAACTTCGACCGGGCCCGCGACGCCGGCATGTGGGCGGCGAACCCCGGGGTCCTGCTCGGCCTGGCGCCCGACGTCGCGTCCGAGCTGCTCGCCCTGCTGGCCCACGTGCGCCACCTGCGGGCGCGCGACATGGCCGTCTACGTGAGCCTCCCGCGGCTCCGCAAGGCGAGCGGTACGCCGTCCGCGCAGGGCGTCGACGACGACACACTCGCCCGCCTGGTCGCGCTGCTCGCCGTCGGCCGCCCCGACGTCAAGGTGGTGATCTCGACGCGCGAGTCTCCCGAGATGCAGCGCCGGCTGGTCCCCATGATCGGTGTCCTCACGCCGGGCTCGCCCGGTGTCGCGCCCTATACCGAGACGGGAGCGCGCTTCGACGTCGAGGCGAGCCAGTTCGAGGTGCTCGATCACCGACCGATCGAGGAGATCCTGGGGGAGTTCCTGGCGGCGGGAGCGACCATCGACCGCTTCGAGGCCGCCCGCCGGACGAGCTCTCCCTGAGGGCTTCGTCATGAGGCGGACCGCCGTCGTGCTCGCCACCAACCTGATGGTGGGGACGGCTGCGCTGGCCTACCTGCTGCAACGGTTCGGGACGTCGGCGCTCTCCTTGCTCGTGGGACGGCAGCCTTCCGCGCTCCTCCTCCTGGCGTTCGCGACGATGGTCGCCCTGACCCTCACCCTCGACGCGTGGCGCTGGAGGTTGATGCTCGCCGCCCTCGGTGAGCGGCCCCGTCTGCTCCACCTCGCCGCCTTGCGCGCCGCCGGACAGAGCCTGTCGGCGCTGCTCCCGAGCGCCAAGCTCGGCGGCGAGCCGCTGCGCATGTATCTGCTCGCGCGGGCCGGCGTGCCGGGTGGAACGACGATTGCCAGCGTCGCCGTCGACCGCACCGTGGAGCTCGGGGCGAACACGGCCGGGGCGTGCGTGTTCGCGATGCTCCTGCTCCGCCAGGGGGTGCCGGGGCTCCACGGTGCGCTCGTGACGCTCGGCCTCGGCGCCCTCGGCATGGTGGCGGGCGTGCTGCTCACGGTCCGGCGGCTCCGACGGGGCGCCGGCGTGGTTACGGCGGTCGTGCGGCGAACGCGCCTCGATCGTCTCCGCTTCGTGCGGGACCGCCTCGACGTGCTGGCCGAGGCGGAGGCCGGAGCGGCCCGCCTCGCGGCCACCTCCGGGCTGCTGACGATCGCCTTCGGTGCCGCTCTCCTGAGCGCGGCGAGCGCCCTCGTGGAGTTCCATCTGCTCCTCGCCGCCTTTCACCTCCCGTCCACTCCCACCGCGACCGTGGCGGCCGCCTTCGCCACCGGCGCCGCGCACGCGCTGCCGGTGCCGGCGGGCATGGGCGTGCTCGAAGGGGCGACGCTGTGGCTCTTCGCTGCGCTCGGCCATCCGCCGCCGGTCGGTCTCGCCGTGGGGCTCGTGGCGCGCCTGCGCGAGATGGTTTGGGTTCTGCCGGGACTCCTCTATCTCGGCGCGCGCGGTCTCGTAGCGCGCCGCCCTCCGGCGCCCGTGCGAGCCCTCAGCGCGGCGGGCGGCTAGGGTGCGGAAGCCCGGTACTGGCCGCGTCAGCCGGCGAGCGCCCGTCCGAGACCGAGCCGGGGAATGTATCGCCAGAGCTCGCCCTTGAGACCGCGGCCTCGGAGCCGCGCGAACAGGCGTTCCTCGTCGTTCACCTTCATCCCGGGGAGGAGCCAGTTGCCGCGCTCGCGTGCTGCCGCCCGCACGCGCTCGGCGAGCCCGTCCCGCACGCCGGGGGCGAAGTGGAAGTACGGCTCGTAGAACGCCTCGACGCTGGCCACCTCGCCCCGTGCGACGAGCGCCTGGGCGAGCGGCGTCTCGGGATACACCCGGACGCCACACATCGCGATGACGGCGGTCGGCCGGCACTCGTCCATGACGGCGACCGTCTCGGCGACGGTGCTCCACGTTTCCCCCTCGCCCCCGAACACGAGGCTGTGACAGAACGCGACGCCGCGCTCACGGCAGAGGGTGGACGCGGCGCGGATGTCGTCGACGTTGAAGCTCTTCCGGAAGCCGCGCAGCGTCGGAGCGGACGCAGCGTCGGTCCCGAAGTCGATCGACTGGCAGCCGGCGGCCAGCAGCAGGTCGAGCAGCTCGGCGTTGAAGTTCCCGGGCGTGACGAAGCAGGACCAGCGGATCCGCTCGCCGAGCGGCCGGAGCGCCTCGCACACCCGCTCGGCGTACCCACGGGGGGCGTTGAAGACGCTGTCGACGATGAAGAACTGGTCGATGCCATGGTGATCGAGGAGCGTCCTCGCCTCGGCGGCGACCGCCGCGGGGTCGCGCATCCGCATCCCCCGGCCCTCGATGACGGGATAGGCGCAATAGGTGCACTTGTAGTGACAGCCGCGCTTCGTCTGCAGGTTCCCCATGCCGCCGCGCTCGAAGTACTGCTGGTTGTCGATCCAGCAGCGGTCGGCGCGGATCGCGTCGAGCGACGGGAGCCAGGAGGGGGAGGCGATCGTGACCTTCCCCGTCCGCGCGTCCCGGAGCGCGAGCCCTCCCAGGTCGCGCGGCTCCTCGCCGCCGGCGAGCCGCGCCAGGAGCTCCACGATCGCCATCTCGCCCTCGCCGACGATGCCGTACGGCACCTCGAGGGCGCCGAGAAAATGCGCCGGCATGGTCGTGAAGGCCGATCCCCCGAGGACGACGGGCGCGTCGGTCGTCGCCCGGCAGGCCGCCACCACCTCGCGATAGTGGGGCAGGTAATCCACCGTGTCGGGATAGGCGCAGTTGTCGACGTTGCGGAGCGAGATGCCGATCACGTCGGGGCGGCCGGCGGCCACCGCCGCGCCGACGTCGCCGGCCACATCGGTGCTGAAGCAGAGGTCGAGCACCGTGACGTCGTGTCCGGCATCCGCCGCCGCGGTCGCGACGTAGCAGACGCCGAGGGGCGCCACCGGGTCGGGGCTCCGCTCCTGGTTCGCCGAGATGAGGAGGAACCGCATTCAGCCGCCCCTCACCACGTCCTAGGGCCCACCCATCATCCGACCGAGGAGCCTTTTATTGGGCGCCCGAGGACCCTGTCAAACGTCGTGCCGCGGAACGGGTGGCGGGAGGCCGAGCAGCGTGACGAGCGGCACCACGCGGAGCCCGCGCGCGGCGAGCCCGGGGATGAGCAGACGCACGGTCTCGCTGGTCTCCACGCGATCGACGCAGCGCTCGAGCGAGCGCTGGTGGGTCGCGGAACCGTCGTGGAGCACGATGACGTCGCCCGGGCGCGCGCGGGCGAGGATGGCGGTGCTCACGTCCTCGGCGTGCTGTGTCCGTCGCCAGTCGCCGACGGAAATCGTCCACTCGACGATGTGCATCCCGGCCGCGGCGGCGGCCCGCGCCGACGCGTCGGTCAGCAAGCCGAAGGGCGGCCGGAAGAGCGTGATCGGCACGGGGTCGATGCCGGCGCGCCGGAGGGCGGCCTCCACCTCGGCCGCCGAGGTGCGCAGCTCGTCGGCGGTGAGATCCTCCCAGAAGAGCGGGCGCACGCCGTGGCCGTAGGAGTGGAGGCCGATCATGTGCCCCTCGCGCACCATGCGGGCGAGGAGCTCGTCGTTCCGGCCGTCCGCCACGTTGGCACCCAGGACGAAGAAGGTGGCGGGCGTCTTGCTGGCGGCGAGGGCATCGAGGACGGCCTCCGTACAGCGACCGTTCGGACCGTCGTCGAAGGTGAGGGCGACCGACGGCGAGCTGGCCGAGCCGCGCACGTAGACGTCGCGGAGCAGCTCGTCGGTCGGGAGCAGAAAGCCGGGAACCGAGCACCCGGTGCTCAGGGCGAGCAGCGCCGCCAGGCGCCCAGGGGCTCGGGTCACCTCCTACCGCTCGATGCGGGAGACCTTGTCACCGTCGAAGTGAACCACCATCGTCACCCAGCGGTTCTGCCAGTACGTCCACGCGCTCGCGTCGAGCGATGGGGTGCGATGCGCCGGCGGGTAGCCGAGCGCCAGGAGGACGTCGTGCTTCGTCATGCCCTTCTGTACCACGCCCTCGTCGATCAGCTTGCGCCGTTTGGAAATGTCGGCGGCCAGCTTCTTGTCGTGACCGGGCCGGGCGAACTCCGCGCGCGGATCCTCGGTCACGAAGAGACGGTCGATGTACTGCTCCATGGTGAGGTTCTTCTCGCCGTACTTGAGGGCCAGGGTGAGCGGGGGATGGCCGACGGGCTGGAACGTGACGCGGTTGTGGCTCACCTTGGTGATCTCGACGCGCGTGCCGAAGGGCACGGTGGCCCCACGCAGGTAGTTGGCGTCGTTGATCTCCGGCTCCTCGTAGTGCAGGTTGCAGCAGAGATAGCGGGTCTCTCCGATCAGCGGACTCGGCGCCTCGTGGTGCGGGCAAGCGGTCAGGACGACGACGACGACCAGCTGCCCGACCCGGGACAATCGACGCATGAACCTCCACACCTCGTGCGGTCGCCGTCCCGTAGCAAGATCATGGGGACGGTTCAAATGCGCGGGCGAGGCGATTGAGAATTGCGTGCGCGCGACGCTTCCGGTAGCGTCGCGCACGTGCTGGCGACGCGAGCGGCAGAGGCCACGGTGGTGACGCTCGCCCCGCCCGCACCGTTGAGCATCGAGGCGCTCGGCGTGATCGCCGCCGGCGCGCCCGTGGCGCTCGGGCCGGACGTCCGGGCGCAGCTCGCGGCGAGCCATCGTCAGCTGGCGGAGCTCCTCCGCTCGGGACGCACCGTGTACGGCCTCACCACCGGCTGCGGGCCGCTCTGTGACCGGCCCGTGCCCGAGGCGGCGGCGGGTCGCTTCCAGCGAAACCTCGTGCGCAGCCATGCCACCGGTTTCGGGCCAGCACACCCACGGGTCGTCGTGCGCGCGACCATGGTGGCGCGCGCCTTCTCGCTCGCGCAGGGACGCTCGGCGGTGCGGCCGGTGGTCGTCGAGACGCTGGTGGCGATGCTGAATGCAGGCATCCATCCCGTCGTGCCGGAAACCGGCTCGGTGGGGGCGAGCGGGGATTTGGTCGAGCTCGCACACGTGGCGCAGGCGCTGGCGGGAGAGGGCGAGGTGGAGTGGCGGGGAGAGCACTGTCCTGCCGGCGGCGCGTTCGCCGGCGAGGGGATCGCGCCGCTCGTCTTCGAGGGTCGCGAGGCCCTCGCGCTGATGAACGGCACGTCCTGCGAGACGGCGCAGGCCGCGCTGGCCGTTCTCGGTGCCGAGGAGCTCGTGGCGGCCGCGGAGGCGGCCGCGGCGCTGGTGCTGGAGGCCCTCGGGGCGCGGGCCGAGGCGCTCGACCCCCGCGTGCACGGCACCCGGCCGCATCCCGGGCAAGTGGCCTCGGCGGCGCACGTGCGGGCGCTGGTGGCGGGCAGTCGACGGCTGCACGAGGGAGCCGTCGTGCCGGGGAGCCGTCCGGTGCAGGACGCCTACACGCTCCGCTGCGTGCCGCAGGTGCTGGGCGCGGTGCGGGCGACGCTCGCCCACGTGCGCGACGTCGTCACCACGGAGCTGAACGCGGTGACCGACAACCCGACGTTCTTCCCCGAGGAGGACGCCGTCCTGCACGCGGGCAACTTCCACGGCCAGCCGATCGCGCTCGCCGTCGACCATCTGAAGGTTGCGCTCGCCGAGGTCGCGCTCTTCTCCGAGCGGCGCCTCGCGCGCCTGCTCGATCCGGCCACCAACGGCGGCCTGCCGCCCTTCCTCATCCGTGACGAGGTCGGCGTGCGGAGCGGACTCATGGGTCTCCAGTACTGCGCGAGCTCGACGGTGGCCGACAACGCCGTCCTGGCGCATCCGGCGAGCCTGGGCTCGGTGCCCACCAATGCCAACAATCAGGACGTGGTCGGCATGGGGAGCGTCGGCGTCCGGCAGGCGCGCCGGCTGCTGGAGAACGCCCGGCGGGTGGTGGCGATCGAGCTCCTCGCGGCAGCGGAAGCGCTCGACCTGGTCGGAGGTGAGGGCATGGCGGCGGGTACGCGTGCCGTGCATGCCGCCGTGCGCAGCGTCGTGCCGCCGCTGCTCGAGGATCGTCCGCTCGGAGCGGATGTCGAGCGACTGGCGGAAACGCTCGCTGTGATCGCCGCTATCTAGGAGGCCGACCCGAGATACATCTCGGGTCGGGATCGGACGCGAGGGTGGAACGGTTGGTGGCACGCGCGACCGGCATGCCGCGGCCAGCCAAGCTGGCGCGGCAGACGAGGTCCGCCCGACGAGTTGATGCGGCGTTCACCCTGCGCCGGCTCTAGGCGCTCGCGCCCGCTGGCCTGAGAGTCGGCGCGAGCGGCAGGGGCGTCGCCGACTCCCAGGCCAGCGGGCGCGAGCACCTAGAGCCGGCGCAGGGTGAACGCCGCATCAACTCGTCGGGCGGACCTCGTCTGCCGCGACAGCTTGGCTGGCCGCGGCATGCCGGTCGCGCGTGCCACCAACCGTTCCACCCTCGCGTCCGATCCCGACCCGAGATGTATCTCGGGTCGGCCTCCTAGCCCGGTGAGCCGGGGTGTTTCTCCTCGAATCCGGGCCAGGTGATCCGCTCGAGCGTGAGGC
>DATILR010000202.1:0-2661 GCA_035476275.1 Binatus sp. (SeqCode)
GTGGACGAGGCGGATCACCAGCAGCTGCTCGAGTGGTCGGACGGCATGCTGGTCGGTACCGGGGCGATGACGCTCGAGGACATGGAGACCGCAGGGCGGGCCTTCGAGGCGTACACCAGCTACCAGCGCCGGGTGATCGCCGACCGGCGCGCGCATCCCCGCGACGACCTGGTGAGCATCCTGGTCCATGCCGAGGTCGACGGCGAGTGCCTGAGCGACGACGAGCTCCTCATGGAGACGCTCCTCATCCTGATCGGCGGCGACGAGACCACGCGTCACGTCCTGAGCGGAGGGATGTACCAGCTGCTCCTGCACCCCGAGCAGCGGGAGACGCTCGCCCGCGACCCGCGCGCCATCCCGACCGCCGTCGAGGAGATGCTCCGCTGGGTCAGCCCGATCCAGAACATGGCGCGGACGGCGGCGCGCGACGTCGAGCTGCGCGGCCAGCACATCCGTGCGGGCGACAAGGTGCTCCTCCTCTACCCCTCGGCCAATCGCGACGCGGCGGTGTTCCCCGATCCCTTCCGCTTCGACGTGCGGCGGACGCCGAACGAGCACGTCGCGTTCGGGATCGGGGCCCATTTCTGCCTGGGCGCGAACCTCGCCCGTCTCGAGCTCCGCGTGATGATCGAGGAGGTGCTGCATCGCCTGCCGGGGCTCGCGCTGGCCACCAGTGGCCCGCCGCCGCTGCGCCCGTCGAACTTCATCAGCGGCCTCGAGAGTCTGCCGGTCGTCTGCGCGTAGCGGGGCCATTGCCCGCCGCCGCGCATCGTGCTGAGTGAGGCGCATGCCGACCTCGACCCGGGTGCTGCTCGACGGCATCCTCTTCCCCGAGGGGCCACGCTGGCACGAGGGGAAGCTCTGGTTCTCGGACATGCACGCGCACCGCGTGATGACGGTCGACCTCGCGGGACGGGCGGAGGTCGTGGTCGAGGTGCCGAATCAGCCATCCGGGCTCGGCTGGCTCCCCGACGGTCGCCTCCTGGTGGTGTCGATGACCGACCGGCGTCTCCTCCGTCTCGATCCGGGGGGGCTCACCGTCGCCGCCGACCTCTCCGCGCTTGCCTCCTTCCACTGCAACGACATGGTCGTCGACGACCGGGGCCGCGCCTACGTCGGGAACTTCGGCTTCGATCTCCACGCCGAGGCGCCGTTCCGTCCGGCGGAGCTCGTGCTCGTGCCGCCCGATGGGCCGCCGCGCGTCGTCGCCGACGACCTCGCTTTCCCCAACGGCTGCGTCATCACGCCCGACGGCCGCACGCTCGTCGTGGGCGAGAGCGGCGGGGCGCGGCTCACGGCGTTCACGATCGCCGCCGACGGGTCGCTCGGCGAGCGCCGCGTCTGGGCGCTACTCGAGAGCGCCGTGCCGGACGGCATCTGTCTCGACGCAGAGGGGGCGATCTGGGTCGCGTCGCCGGTCGGGAACGAGGTGTTGCGGGTCGAGGAAGGTGGCACGGTCCTCGAGCGGGTGCGGGTCTCGACGATCCCCTTCGCCTGCATGCTGGGCGGCCCCGATCGCCGGACGCTCTTCGTCGCGACCGCCGAGACGCACCAGCCGGAGCGCGTGAAGGCGAGGCCGACCGGGCGCATCGAGGTCGCGACCGTTCGCGTACCCGGCGCCGGCCGCCCCTGATCCGGGAAGCCCAGGGGAACCGCGAAGATGGAAGCCGAGCGTCCTTCCGACCTGGTGCGCACGACCCTGCAGCTGCTGTTCATCGGCGCGCTGATCGCCAGCAGCTTCTGGATCCTGCGCCCATTCCTCACCGCGTTGATCTGGGCGACCACGATCGTCGTGGCCACGTGGCCGATCCTGCTGCGCTTGCAGGGCTGGCTTCTCGGCCGACGCGGCCTCGGAGTGACGGTCATGACGCTGGCCCTGCTGTTGACCGTGGTGGTGCCACTCTACTTTGCCGTGGCGACCATCGTCGACAACGCGGAGCGGGTCCCCGAGTGGACGAGATCGCTGACCACCCTCTCCATCCCGCCACCACCCTCCTGGGTCGAGGGGCTTCCCGGGTTCGGCTCGAGACTGGCCGCGGGCTGGCGCCAGATGGCTGCCGCCGGTCCCGAAGAGCTGTCCACCCACCTCGCACCCTATGCCCGCATGATCGTCGGCTGGTTCATCGTCAAGGTGGGCGGCATCGGGATGCTCGTCCTGCAGTTCCTGCTCACCGTGATCATTGCCGCGCTCCTGTATGCCAACGGCGAGACCGCGGCCCATGGCATCCTGCGCTTCGCCCGGCGGATCGCCGGGCCGTCCGGTGAGAATGCGGTACAGCTCGCGGCCCAGGCGATTCGTGCGGTTGCGCTCGGCGTCGTCGTCACGGCCGTCTTGCAGGCCGCTCTCAGCGGGATTGGCCTCGCGATTGCCGGGGTGCCGTTCGCGGGCTTCCTGACGGCGGGGATGTTCATCCTCGGAGTCGCGCAGGTTGGGCCCGTGCCGGTGCTGGTCCCGAGCGTGATCTGGGTCTACCGGACCAGCGGCACGGCCTGGGGTACCGGAATGCTCCTCTGGGCGATCGTCTGTAGCCTCATGGACAACTTCATCCGCCCGGTGCTGATCAAGCGAGGAGCCCATCTGCCTCTGCTGCTGATCTTCGCCGGCGTGATCGGTGGGCTCATCGCGTTCGGTGTGATCGGGCTGTTCATCGGCCCCGTGGT
>DATILR010000203.1:0-8133 GCA_035476275.1 Binatus sp. (SeqCode)
CCCGCTCGAGAGCCTGACCATCCCGCCGACCGTCCAGTCGTTGCTCGCCGCACGCATCGATCGCCTCAGCGAGCAGGCCAAGCACGTGCTCCAGGCCGCGGCCGTCATCGGGAAGGAATTCGACCAGCCCCTCCTCCAGGCGGTCCTCGGACTGGACGACCTCGAGCTCGCCGCGGGGCTGGGCGGGCTCCAGGAAGCGGAGTTCATCCACCAGGTCAGCCCATACCCCGAGCCGCAGTACGTCTTCCGCCATCCGCTGACGCGCGAGGTGGCGTACCACGCGCAGCTCGGGGAGCAGCGCGCTCAGCTGCACGCCGGGGTGGCGGCCGCGCTGCAGAAGCTCCGGGTAGATCGGCTGGGCGAGTACGCCGCGCTGATCGCGCACCACTGGGACGCCTCCGGGAGGCGGTACGAGGCGGCGCGCTGGCAGCGACGAGCCGCCCTCAGGGTGTCCAGCATCAAGCTCCGAGGACGGCGCCCGAGCCCGGCGCGGTAGGCCGGAGCCTACGGGGGGCGAGGTCCTACGACTTTGCCTCCGTGCGTCCTCCTCCGTTCTCCGGATGATGCCTCCCCTCGTCCCGCGCGCCAGCTAACCAGTGGGATTTCGCTCGTTCACGGGTTTTCTAGTTGACGACGGTGTTGCGGGAGGCGTACACCGCTCACGCTCTCGTCCTCACGCGAAGTTCGTCACGGTCGACAGGTCCGCACTGTGAACGGAGGGCGATGCCGATGAACCCCCCGCTCCTCAAGGGAGCCCTCGCGCGCCTCATGGTCACCACGGTGTTCCTGGTGAGCGGGTACGTCCCGCGGCGCTTCCGGGTGAGCGAGGAAGCTGACGCATCGACGGGCGTGGACGGCGCGCCGGCGGCGCGCGACCCCCGGGCCCGCCTCAGGCTGCGACCAGTCGCACGCGGCTGAACGCGCGCGTGCAGCAGCTCACCAACCGGCGGCTGCTCGCAATCGAGGACGTGCTCGCGAATGACGATCGTGCGGTGGTGATCGCCCGCGAGCGCTTCGAGCGGGACGGGCGGGTGCTGGAGGCGCGCTGCGATCCCGGCCCGAACGCCAACGTGCTCGTCGATCAGCGGGCGATCGAACCGCTCTCGGGGATGGCGTTCCTGAACGGGTTCCCGGTGGCGGTGGAACGCGTCAGCGCCGCCTAGCCGGTGAGGCCTCTGCCAGAGACTTCCGCACAGCATATGCTGTGTAGAGGTATAGTTACCTTGCGCTCTGGACACGCTGCGTCAATTAGCGGTAGAGGCTTCGCTTGAGCGGAGCCTGTAGCCTTCGCCTTGGAGTAGTGACCGGGAAACTCCCGGGAGGAGCAATGCGATGCAAACGACAACTACAACCACAAGAGCACGGCTCGATGTTTTCCAGCCCGCGACGGATGGCCGGGGGGACATCGAGGGCGTGGAGCACAACCCCGGGGAGATGATCCGCTCGTGGCGCTGTCGTCTGGGGGTCACTCAGGAGGTCCTTGCGCGGGCCCTCGGCGTGACCCTCTCGACCCTCAATCGATGGGAGAACGGTCGTGGTTTCCCGAGCCAGCTCGCCTGGCGGGAGCTGAAACGATTTGCCGCCAGACGCGGCTGCCCGCTTTGACCCGTCCTCCCTTCACGGGCACGTTCACGTACGGAGACCGCCGGCGGCGGCGACGATCTCGCCGCTGATGAAGTCCGATTCCGGGAGACAGAAGAGATAGACCGCCCCGGCGGCCTCCTGCGGAGTCCCGATCCGGCCGAGCGGCGTGAGCTGCTTCATCATCTCGACCTGGGCAGCGTCGAAGCCCACCTTGAGCCTGCGATCGCCGATCGCGATCTCCGGGACGTCGCCCGCGAAGACCTGGGTGAGTCGCGTTTCGATGAAGCCGAACGCCACGCAGTTGACCGTGACGTTGTAGCGTCCCCAGTCCTTGGCCAGCGAGCGGGTCATCCCCACCAGCGCCGACTTGGCGGCGGCATAGCTGAACTGGGTCGCCTCGCCGAACAGGCCGGAGATGGACGAGACGTTGACGACCTTGCGCGCCGGCGTGGTGCGGCCCTCCCTGGCCATCTGCCGGAAGTGGCGGCCGGCCGCGCGCAGCAAGCGAAACGGGGCCGTCGCGTGCACGTCCATCATCGCGTACCACTGCTCGTCGGTGTGATTGACGATGCGTGAATTCCAGATGTAGCCCGCGTTGTTGACGAGGATGTGGAGGTCGCCGAAGTGTCGGAGACACTCGGCGACGGCGTGATCACCGAAGCCCTTCTCGGTCACGTCGCCGGGCAAGATCTCGCACCGGCCGCCGGCCCGGGCGACGTCGGCGCGGAGAGCGCCCAGGCGGTCGGCGTCGAGGTCGTTGGCGAGCACCCTGGCCCCTTCCGCGGTCAGCTTCAGCGCGATCTCGCGGCCGATCCCCTGGCCCGTCCCGGTGACGAGCGCGACGCGGCCGTCGAGCCTGCCCTCGCTCATGACCGGCCTCGCTCGGGGGCGTTCCACTCCGCGATGCCCTCGACCATGACGCCGTTGGCCGCCCTGGGATGGATGAGCCAGCGTCCCTGCGCGCCCGGACTCACGGGCGGCCGCTCGATGATCGGTACGGACTTCTGCTCGAGTGCCTTGCCGCTCGCCGACACGTCGTCGGTCACCACCGCGAGGTGGTAGAAGCCTTCCCCCACCCTGGCGAGACGCCGCGCAACGGGATTGCTCATATCCGTCTTGTCGAGCGGCTCCATCAGCTCGATGCTCATCTCCCCGGGCTGGCCCGAGAGCGAAAGGAAGACGCTCCGGATGCCTTCGACGTCGAAGAGGGCCTCGGAGTACTGATGGAATCCGAGCGTGTCGCGCCACACGCGCAGCGCCTCTGCCATGTCGTTCACCACGATTCCCACGTGACTGATGCGGTTGAGCATGGGTCTCTCCTTGTCACGGCCGTCCCTTCGCATCCTGACGCGCAACGTGGCATCCTTGGGGTATCCTTCGATAGTGGCCCCGCCCGGAAGTGGTCGGGGGACAGGAGGGGAGGAGGAGAACATGAGGTACGGAGGCTTTCCGTTCGTGGTGCACTGGACGGACTCGGAGGCGAGCGTCGAGAAGGCGCAGGGTGTCAGGGCCTCGGCCATCGCCGAGTGGCATCATGGGAACTACACCGGCGCCCTGATCGGCGGATTGCTCTCGTCGGTGGCCCGGACCAACGGACAGGGGGGCGGTGACGTCACCGGCCTCCGCGCCGGAGGGCTCGTGAGCGGGAACGACGGCGATCTCACCGGCGTCAGCGTCTCGGGACTCTACAACTACGTGACCGAGAACCTGCGCAACGGTATATCGCTGTCCCTGGGGGCCAACGTGATCGGGGGCCGACTGACCGGGTTCTCGGGGGCCGGCTGCTACAACTACGCCGGGTCCAACGGGCGGCTCGCCGTGCAGATCGGCGCCTTCAACAACCTGGACCGCTACGATCCCGATGGCACGGTGGTGCAGATGGGCTGGTACAATCGCGCCGCCGAGCAGTCGATCCCGTTCCTCAACGTCCGGGGCATCAGCAACCTTTTCGAGCGCTCGCTCCGGCGTCTCCGCGGTCACCCCGGGTGAGGCGGTAACGGTCTCGCGGGGGCCGGGGCCTGCCGGGACTTCCCCTCGCGCTCAGCGTGAGGAGGCGCGGCGGGTCGGTCGCCCGTCGATAGGGCCGGACGGGCTCCCACCCTCGGCAGACTGGATGCCGCCGCTCGCGAGGAGGCCGGCGGTGGGCGTGTAGGTGGCCTCGTCGCAGGAGGTGACGGAGCCGAGCGTGCACGTGGTCCCCGTCCCGACCATGAAGACGGGGTGCGCCACGTGGTTCGCGTCGTACGACGTGGAGATGTAGTCCCCGACCATGTAGCCCGCGGTCGTGAGCGGTAGCCCCGTGAGGCTCATCGGCCCTGCCAGCTGGCTGGGGACCGACCATCGCGTGCCGCCGTTCGTGGAGGAAACGAAGCCGACGTCGAGCTCGCAGGTGGACGTGGAACACCCCGCCACCGGATAGTAATAATAGGTGAGCGCGAGGAGCCCGACCCGGCCTCCCGTGGTCGGGTCGACGGCGATCCCCGGAATGAAGTGGTCGGCGCCGCTCCGTCGCGCGTCGATCGGGATGCGTCGCGGCCGCCGCCACCTGATCCCGTCGTCCGACCTGCTGAGGACGATGTCGTTGGCCGAGCAGGCGCGCCGGAACCGGCAGTCCTGCCAGACGACGTAGATGCGGCCGAACAGGTCGATCTCGGCCGACGGCAACGCGTCCGAGCGCAGCGACCCGGCCACGGGGTGACTCCGGATGGCAGCGATCTCGAACGGCCCCACGAAGGTCGCCCCGCCGTCGGTGGAGAGGAACGACTCCACATTGCCCTCGAATCCGTCGTCGATGACGAGCACCACGGTGCCGTTCGGCTGAACCAGGGGCTGGCCGCCGATGACGGTGGCGACCGGGACCGCGGACTCCGCCCAGCTGACGCCCCCGTCCGTGGAGCGCGCCATGTGCAGCTGGTTGTTGTTCCCGAAATCGTCGTACTCAACGTAGCAGCTGCCGTAGAACGGGCTCGCCGCGGTGTTGTCGCAGACGATCCAGTCCTTGTCGAAATCCTCGCCGGCGCCCGCTACGGCCACGCTCACGGGGTTGCTCCACGCGAGGCCGCCGTTCGTCGAGCGGCTGACGAGGACGGCGGCGCCCCCGATGGTGCTGCCGAGCGCAAGGGATGCGACGAGCCAGACGTCGTGCTGGGCGTCGTAGCCCACCGAGGGATCGCTCACCCGGCTGTAGCTTCCGCCAGCGAAGACCGTGATGCCCGGCAGGAACCCGTTCGTCCACGACGCACCGTCGTTCGTCGAGGTGGCCCAGCCGATGTTGGACGCGCCGCCGTCGGAGAATCGTCCGCTCTGAAAAGCGGCGACGAGCGTCGAGCCGAAGGAGAAGCTGTCGGGCTCCACCTGGGTCTGATGGAAGCTGGTCGTGTTCGTGTACGGATCGGTGCTGACCCGCGTGAGGCCAGCGGCGGCGGCCGGTGATGCGAGCAGCACCGCACCCACCACCGAGCAGAGAGCAAGGGAGGGCCACCTCACGATCGACCGGTCGAACCACGGGTCGGGAGCGGCTGTCAAGGGCAAATGTGCTTCCACCTCGCGCATCCGCAGGTCATAAACCGTCGGGTCCATGGATGCGCCCGCGACGACACCCACCGTCATCAGGAGTCTCGTGCCGGCGCGGATGGACCGCCTGCCGTGGGCACGCTTCCACACGCGGGTCGTGGTGGCGCTCGGGATCACCTGGGTCCTCGACGGCCTCGAGATCACGATCGCGAGCCTCATCGGACCCGTGCTCCAGAGCGAGCACACGCTCGCGCTCTCCAGCGCGGCCGTGGGGCGCGTGGCCTCGGTCTACCTGCTCGGCGAGGTCGCGGGAGCGCTCCTGTTCGGCCACCTCGCCGATCGCCTCGGCCGGCGGCGGCTCTTCCTCGCCACCCTCGCCCTCTACTTCGTCGCCAGCGGCCTCACCGCGTTCGCGTTCGACTACGCGAGCCTGCTCGTCTTCCGGTTCCTCGCCGGCGCCGGCATCGGGGGCGAGTACGCCGCCATCAACTCCGCGATCGACGAGCTCATCCCGGCGCGCCACCGCGGGTGGGCGGACCTGGCGATCAACGGCACGTACTGGCTGGGCGCGATCATCGCGGCCGCGGCGGAGACGATCCTGCTCGATCCGCAGCTCCTCCCGCCCGACCTCGGCTGGCGCCTCGGGCTCCTCATCGGTCCGCTTCTCGTCGGCCTGATATGGCGCCATCGCCGCACCCTGCCCGAGAGCCCCCGCTGGCTGCTCACGCGCGGTCACGAGGCCGAGGCGACGCGCCTGGTCGCCGACATCGAGGCGGAGATCGCGGCCCGCGGGCACGTGTTGCCGCCGGTCGATCCGGCGCGGACGCTGGCGCTCTCGGCCGCCCCCCCGATGGGCTACGGGACGCTCGCCGCCGTCCTCGTCCGCCGGTACCCCTCCCGCTCGCTCGTGAGCCTGGTGCTCATGGCGAGTCAGTCCTTCCTCTACAACGCGATCTTCTTCACCTACGGCCTCGTGCTGACCCACGTGTATGGCGTGCCGGCGAGCCACGTGCCGCGCTACTTCTACGCCTTCGCAGCGGGCAACCTGCTCGGACCGCTCGCGCTCGGACGGCTCTTCGACACGCTCGGCCGCCGGCGGATGATCGCGACCACCTACGTGGGCTCGGGGCTGCTCCTCGCGCTCTCGGCGCAGCTCTTCGCGCACGGGGTGCTCACCGCGACGACGCAGACGGTCTGCTGGTCCGCCGTCTTTTTCCTGGGCTCCGCGGCCGCCAGCTCGGCGTATCTCACGGTGTCCGAGATCTTCCCGCTCGAGATCCGCGCCCAGGCGATCGCCTTCTTCTTCGCCATCGCGCAGGTGGTCGGTGCCGCCGGGCCGTGGCTCTTCGCGGCCCTGATCGGCGACCAGGCCCACCCCGCGCCAGCGCGTCTCGTGCGGGGCTACGCCCTGGCCGCGCTCGTGATGATCGTCGCCGGGATCGTCGAGGCGATCTACGGCGTGGAAGCGGCGCGCCGATCGCTGGAGGACGTCGCCGCGCCGCTCTCGGTCAGGGACGCCTGACGGTCACCGGTTCTCGGTCAGGGCGAGGAAGGCGTCGTCCTCGGCGATCAGCTTCTTGAACGACGGCCGGCTGTGCACGCGCTCGACGTAGGCGGCGAGCCTGGGATAGCGCTTCGCATCCGCCCGGTAGCCGGCCTGGTGCAGGTTCGCGAACTGGGTGGCGACGCCGATGTCGGCGATCGAGAAGCTCTTGCCGACCAGCCAGTCGCCCGCGAGCTGGCCCTCGAGGTACTCGAGCAGGGGCGGCGCCTCCTCTCGCCAGGTCTTCTCGACCTCGGCCAGGTCGAACGGCTGGCCCATGAAGCGCGGGCCGATGATCTTCTTGAAGAATATCTTGGGTCCGAAGACGCCGAGGAGCGCGGTATCGCCGTACTCCTCGAACCAGAGCGCGCGCGCTCGCTCGTAGGGATCCTTCGGGTAGAGCGCTGGCTCGGGCTTCACGCCCTCGAGGTAGGCGCAGATGATCGACGAGTCGGAGAGCGGGCCGCGTTCGTCCTTCCAGCCCGGAACCTTGCCGAGGGGGCTGATCGTCCGGTCGACCTGCCCGGGGAAGACCGGCTCGTGGTCGTACGGGATGCTCTTCTCCGCGCACACCACCCGGACCTTGCGCACGAAGGGGGACCCGCCAACGCCGTAGAGTGTCGCCATGGGGCGACGGTGTGTCGCGTCCGTCGAGTTGACGCAAGCCCGTGCCCGGCCGGGGCCGGGCACGGGCTGCGCGACGCTCAGTGCTTGAAGCGGATGAGCAGGTCGACGAGGCGCCGGTGCCGCGGCTTGTAGGGCGGGTAGAAGAAGTGGAGGAGCGACAGACGCGGGTTCTTGAAGACCGGCCGCATCTTGCTGAACTCCATGAAGCCTTCCCACCCGTGATACTGGCCCATGCCGCTCGCCCCCACGCCGCCGAAGGGCAGATCGTGCTGCGCCACGTGGAGCATGCAGTTGTTGATCGTGACGCCGCCCGAGATGGTGCCGTAGAGGAGCTTCTCCTCGCGCGCCGGGTCGTTGGTGAAGACGTAGAACCCGAGCGGGCGATCCCTGGCGTTCACGTACGCGATGACCTCGTCGAGATCGCGGTAGGTCTTCACCGGGAGGAGCGGGCCGAATATCTCCTCGCGCAGGATGGTCATGTCGTCAGTTGCATCGAGGACGAGGTGCGGCGGGATCTTGCGCAGGGTGTCGTTGAACGGCGCGTTGGGCACCAGGGGGACGATCGTCGCACCCTTCTGCCGGGCGTCCTCGAGGGTGGCGCGCAGCCGCCGGTACGACTTGTCGTCGATCACCGACGTGTAGCTGCGGGCGTTCGTGTCCGGGTAGCGCTGCGGCAGGATGCGACGCGCCGCCTCCACGAAGGCATCGCGCTTTCCCTCGGGCAGGAAGAGGTAGTCCGGCGCCAGACAGGTCTGCCCCGAGTTCACGAACTTGGCGTAGAGGATGCGCGACGCGGCTTCCTCGAGGTCGAAGTCGTCGCAGACGATGGTCGGCGACTTCCCACCCAGCTCGAGGGTGACCGGGGT
>DATILR010000204.1:0-7090 GCA_035476275.1 Binatus sp. (SeqCode)
CGTTGTCGGTGGCGTTCGGCCCGGGCGACTTGGGGATGTCGCGCGCCACCGTGCTCGCATGGGTGAACCGGTGTGCTACCGCGGTCGCGACCTATTTCGGCCGCCTCCCCGCTCCAACCGCACGATTGTTGATCGTCCCCACGGCTGGAACCGGCGTACGCGGCGGAACGACGTGGGGCTACCGGGGCGCCGCGAGCAGGATTCTGCTCGGCCGTGAAGCCACCGAGCGGCAGCTCGAGCAAGACTGGGTCCTGGTGCACGAGTTGACACATCAAGGCTTTCCCATCGTTCCCGACGAGCAGCACTGGCTGGAAGAAGGCCTCGCCACGTACGTCGAACCGATCGCACGCAGACAGATCGGCGACCTGAGCGACGAAAAGGTCTGGGGAGATCTCGTCGCGGGATTGCCGAAGGGTTTGCCCGGGCCAGATGATCGGGGTCTTAACCGCACCCCCACGTGGGGCCGCACGTACTGGGGCGGCGCGATGTTCTATCTGCTGGCCGACATCGAGATCCGCCGTCGCACCGACAATCACCAGGGCTTGCAGGATGCCCTGGGTGCGCTCGTCGCCGCCGGCGGAAACATCACTCACCGTTGGCCTGTGGAAAGAGTCCTTGCTACCGCCGACGGTGGAACCGGCACGCACGTGCTCGAGGAGATGTACGACCGGATGAAGGAGACACCGGAGACCGTCGACTTGCCCGAGTTGTGGCGGCGGCTCGGGGTGGTCATGCAGGGAAAAACGGTGAGCTTCGACGACGAGGCGCCACTGGCTTCGATTCGCCGCGCGATCACCGCCACTCCAGCCCGCGGGCTCCTCCGCGCGCGGGTGCCGGCTGCTCCACGCGCGTCACGTTCGCGATAACGGCGTCATCTTCTCTACGTCGTTCGATTGAACCAGTTACACCGTGTGCCGCTGCTTGCAGCATGGGTGGTCCTGCGCGCTTCATGGCCGACAACGCTGGGGAATCGGACACGATGGCCGCTCCGCTGTAACCGGGGCCGCTCCCGAACGAATCCACATCCAAGTCGGGAGGAGCAGATATGGCCGGGCCACCGAACGCAGGACTGATCCTGTTCGCCGCGTTTGTGGCGGTGAGTCGCGTAGCGGCCGCGACACAGTTCGCCGTCGACCCCGAGGTGGGGAACAACGCCTTCACCGCCGTGTTCGACTCGCAGATCGGCGAGCGCATCACCGCCGTGAGCTCGTCAGTCGGCTGCACGTTGACGGTTGACGAGGCGAAGCGAGAGGGCCGTGCGACCTGCTCGGTGCCACTCAGCAGTGTCCGGGTCGACAACGACGACACGAAGACCGAGCACTTCGGGCAATGGGCCACGAACAAGAAGATGGACCCGAAGGAGTGCACCTTCCAGGTGGAGGTCCCGGCGGTGACGCTCCCGTCCCCCGTCGAGCCGAAGACTCCCGTCGCCTTCACCACCGAAGGCCGATTCACGATCTGCGGACGGCCCCGCGACGATGGCCAGGCGGAGCACATCCAGGGGACGGTGATCTATCTGCCCGCTGGCACGTATGGCGCAAAGCGGACGCTCCGCATCCGGGCGAGGGTCGAGCACTTCGACCGGGAGAAGTACGGGGTCAGCCCGAAGAACACGGCCGGCTGGCTCGCCCGGGTGCAGCAACTGGCGCCGGTCGTGGGCACCGAAGGGACGATCGAGATCAATCTGTTCGCCACCGCCGCGGACGCAGCCGGCGCGGGCGGGCAGCCGCAAGCCGAGTAGAAGAAGTCGGGCGCCGCGAAGCGGACGCTCGATGGCCGTGAAGTGAAACCCACAACCTGACAGAGGGAGGAGACAGGAATGAACGGCAGAACGAACGCGGTCCGGAGAGGGATGCTCATCGCGAGCGCAGCAGCAGCTCTCGTATTGGCCGGCAATGTCGTGGCGCGTGCCGCGGACAAGACCGGCGGAGGGGTCGAGTGCGCCGGCGTCAATGCCTGCAAGGGCAAAGGAAGCTGCAAGGGCGCGGAGAACGCCTGCAAGGGCAAGAACGAGTGCAAGGGCAAGGGGTTTGTCGACATGAGCAGCGCCGACGAGTGTAAGAAGGCGGGCGGCAAGGTGGTCGCTGAGAAGTAGTGCGACGACCGTACGGACTACGAGGCCGGGTCGTCATGCGACCCGGCCTCGCCCCCGTTGGAGGTCAGACCCCATGGCATTCAGCGTCCCCTATCTGGGACACGGCGTCGGGCTGCGAACCACGCACTTCCCGCGGGTGCTCGATGGCACGGCGCGGGTGGACTGGTTCGAGGCGGTCTCGGAGAACTTCATGATCGACGGCGGCCGGCCGCTCGCCGTGCTCGAGCGAGCGCGCGCGAGCTGTCCGGTGGTCCTGCACG
This sequence comes from Binatus sp. (SeqCode), assembly GCA_035476275.1. Lineage (GTDB taxonomy): Bacteria > Desulfobacterota > Binatia > DP-6 > DP-6 > DP-23. Next base: position 2,356 of record DATILR010000204.1, read on the forward strand.
GCGTGTCCCTGTCGCTCGGCTCGACCGATCCGCTGAGCAAACGCTACCTCCACGCGCTGCGTGCGCTCGTCGATCACGTTGCCCCCGCGTGGGTGTCCGACCACCTCTGCTGGGGCAGCGTCGGCGGTCGCTACGCGCACGACCTGCTCCCGCTGCCCTACACCCAGGAGGCGCTCGAGTACGTCGTCCGACGTGTGGAGACGGTGCAGGACCGACTCGGCCGGCAGATCCTGATCGAGAACGTCTCGAGCTACCTTACCTTCGCGCACTCGGCGATGCCCGAGTGGGAATTTCTCGCGGCGGTTGCCGAACGGGCCGACTGCGGGATCCTCCTCGACGTGAACAACGTGTATGTGAGCGCGGTCAATCACGGCTTCGACGCCGAGCGATACGTCCTGGCGATGCCCACGGATCGCGTCGGTCAGATTCACCTCGCCGGCCACAGCGACAGGGGGACGTATCTCCTCGACACGCACGACGGCCATGTGGTGCCCGCCGTGTGGGACCTCTACCGCCTCGCGGTGCGTCGCTGCGGTCGGGTTTCGACGCTGATCGAGTGGGACGACCGCATCCCCGAGTGGAGGGTGCTCTGCGCCGAAGCCGAGCGGGCGCGCACGGTCGAGGCCCAGATCCTCGAGGAGGCGTATGCTGCCACTGCGTGAGTTGCAGGCGCGGTTCCTGCGCTCGATCGCGACCACACCCGAGCACGGATTCGATCCTGCGCTCCTGGAGCTCGTGGAGGGACGCGGCCGCTTCGGCTCCACGGAGCGTCTCGGCGTCTACGCGGAAATGTACCTGGCTCGGCTCCTCGATGTCCTGTGCGACGACTTCCCGCGTGTCGCCGCAGTCGTCGGTGGCGATCGGTTTACGGCCCTCGCCGCCGCGTACCTCGAGCGCCACCCGTCGACAGACCCGTCGGTACGCTGGGTAGGCACCAACTTCGCGGACTTCCTTGCCGAGCGCGGCCCGGTGAACGAGCATCCGTTTCTCGCCGACCTGGCGCGCCTCGAATGGACCCGTCTGGCCGTGTTCGACGCCGCCGACGCCGTGCCCCTGCGCCTCGAGGCCTTGCGGGCCATTCCGCCGTCGAAGTGGCCCCGCCTCACCTTCCACCCGGTGCCCGCGTTGCGCGTATTGCGCTGCGCCTGGCCGGTGCATGAGCTCTGGGCCGCAGACGACCCGAAGGCGGCGGCAAGGACGGTGCGCCCGGTGGCGACGGTGCTGCGTGTGTGGCGGGAGGCCTTCACCGTGTACCAGGCACCCGTGGATACGGTGGAGGACGTGGCGCTCCGGCAGCTGCTGGCCGGAGCGCCCTTCGGCGTGACGTGCGACCGCCTCGAGGCGTTGCTTCCTCCACCCGCGGTCGCGCAAGAGGCCGGCGCACTGATTCTCCGTTGGGTCGAGGACCAGATTCTCGCCTCACCACTCGCGCCGAATCGACGAGGAAGAGGCCAATGAACCGACGCTCGAGAAAGAGGACCGCTCCGTGCGCGCTTCGCAGGAGCTCTCTCTGGCTCGCTGTCGTGCTGGTGGCGGCCCATGGGCTGACTCGAGCAGCGTCTGCACGCGGCGCGACCGACCTGCGCCTCGCGCCGGGGCTCAGCTTCACGGACGACTCGAGCGACGACTTCCCCGTGCGAGGCGAGGATATGGAAGACGCGGAGTTACGCCCTGGACGGGCGACGGTGATGTTCTTCGGAGCCTCGCACTGCTGGAACACGAACCGCGAGGCCGAGCGGCTCGTGGCGCTCTACCCGAAGTACCGGGATCGCGTGCACTTCATCATCGTCGACGTCAACCGTCCGTCGACGGCGCAACGACCTTTGATGAAGAGCTACTACCGGGGCTCGATCCCGACGCTCGTCGTTCTCGCCCCGGATGGCGAACCCGTCTACGCACGGGCAGGGGAGACGGCGAGGACGCGCGGCGACACCCGGGGTGTGGATGCCCTGATCACCGGAGCCCTCGGCGAGTGACCGTGGGTCGGACGGCGGTACCCTTCCCGTCGTCCGCGGCGTCCTACACTGTGGAGGCGACGACGATGCGTGGACGGACGGCACGGAGACGCGACCGCGCCATGGGGCTGGTGATCGTGCTTGGGACGCTCATGGCGTCCGGCGCGCACGCTGCTACTCCCGCCGTACCCCCGAGAGGGAAGCGCGCGCTGCTTGCCTGGCTCAAGGCTGGCACCTATCAGATCACCTTCACTCCGGAGCCGGAGCCACACGCCTCCATGAGCGCGCACGGACCCTACGTTCGCACCTGGTACAGCCCCGTGTTGACCGAGGATCTCCGTGCCGGACGAATCCCGTTCCGCAAGGGCGCGGCGATGGTGAAGGAGCTGTATCTCCGTGGTCCCGATGAGCCACCCGTGGGGTACTCGGTGATGCGGAAGCTGCGCTCGCGCAGTGGACCGACGGGCCGTGGCTGGCTCTTCTACGAGACCTTCGACGGGACGAACGACGCCGTCTCGTTCGGACGCGGCCTTGCCGTCTGCACTGGCTGCCATCGGACCGGCGTCGACTACTTGCGCTCCGAGTTTCGGCCCTAAAGCTCCCGCCCTGCCCACGGGCGGAGGGAATCCTCCCACAACACCGACGGCCAGCAGCCGTAGGTAGGGCTTCAACCCGCGACCAGAGGAGGAATCGGAATGCACACGGTCAAGAGAGGGATGCTGATCGCGAGCGCCGCGGCTCATACTTGCCGGAATCGTCGTAGCGCGCGCCGCAGACAGGGCCGGGGAGGAGGTGCACTGCGCGGGGATCAACGCGTGCTAGGGCTGTGCTAGGGCAAAGGAAGTTGTGCCGGAGCGAACAATGCTTGTAAGGCGCAGAACGAGTGCAAGGGGTACGTGGACGTCAGCAGTGCTGAGGAGTGCACCACGGCCGGCGGCAAGGTGATCGCGTCCCGGGACTGACGAAGCTATCGCGGCGCGCGAGAACGCCAGCGCCGCAACCAGACGAAGCCGATCGCCGCCGAGAGCCCGGCCCCGCCGGCAACCGGGAGGGCGTGCCACACGAGAAGATGGAGGCGCTCATCCAACGGGCAGTCGACCCGCATCAGGAGGGCCGCCATGAGGAACGCCGCGCCGCCCGCTAGCGCGCCGGCCCTCGCGGGCGCGAGCGGTGCGCCGCGACGGATCGCGATCAGTAGCGCGCATAAGGGTAGCGCGCCGAGCACCACTGTCCTCCACGCACAGCTAATCCCAGTCCCGATGAACTGGGTCACGGCCAGCTCCCCATGCAGCGGTTGCAGGAACCAGAGCAGAGCCGCCACCAGCCCGAAGCCGATGGCAACTCTCCGGATCGGGCCGCGAGCCCCGTAGCCGGGGACCGCCTCCTGGAAGGCACTCGCCGCCATGAGGATGCCGGCCACGGCGAGCGCGGTGAGCTCAAGCAGGTAGACCGGCTCACGCACCTTTAACCTCAGGTCGGGTCGAAGACGCATCAAGCCCACCCCCATCACGGCTCCGGCGATGGTCGCCACGACGATGACCCAAAGCCCCAGGCGGGCCACAGGTTTCCAGAGGCGGCGCACCGGAGCGGCCTGGTCCAGCAGCTGCTCGACCACCGCGCGCGTGCGGGGCGTCTGGAGCGGGGTCGTCGTGTCAGCCACCAAGGAGGGCCCTCAGCGCCTTGTATGCCCGGTGGGCGCGCACCTTCAGGGCGCCCGTAGTGATCCCAATGCGGGCAGCCGCGGCCGCCACGGACAGGCCCTCGAGCTGCAGCATCTCGAAGGCCTCACGCTGCGCCTGCGGTAGCCGATCGAGGGCCTCGGCGAGACGCGGCCGCGCGGGATCAGCGTCTCCGGCGGGCTCGGGCAACTCCTCGACCAGGATCTCGTGCGACGTATGCACCATGCGGTACCGGAAGTGGTCGACGGCGACGTGGCGCGCGATCGCGAACAGCCACGGCTCGAACGGCCGAGACGGATCGTACGTGTGCCGGGCGCGGTGCAGGGCCATGAGCGTGTCCTGGTAGACGTCCTCGAGGTCGTGGGGGTCGGCGATGCGACGGCGCAGGAAGCGGAGGAGCGGGGAGGCTATGTCGGTCAGAAGCGCACGATATGCCTCGCGATCTCCCCGCTGCGCGCATTCCATCCACTGGGTCCGTTGCGCGCTGCGGGCTCGGAGGTTCTCTTCGTCCATTCGTGACGCACCATCAGAGGTTACAGGACCGCAAGGGCAGGATGGTCCCCCGGCCCGCCGCAAAGTCAATGGGGTTGCCGCCACCACCGTAACTCGACGCGGCCGGCGACGAACACCCCTCTGGGTCGGGAGGGGGAGGAGGAGACGCGACCGGCAGTGGAACACGACGCCCATGTCGGATGCCGCGCACGCCGCCGCCTCACGACCTCGACTCACGAAGGGAGCTTGAACTCATGGTCCATCCTCAGCGCCTCATGCTGCTCTGCCGCCTGGTGGCGGTCCCGCTGTCCGTCGGTGTCCTCGTCTCCGCGGACGCACGTGCTGAGACGCCACCCGTCGCCGCGGTGAACGCCGCGGACGGGATCGCGCTCAAGGGCTACGACGCGGTCGCCTACTTCACCACCGGCGAGCCAACCCCTGGCGTGGACGGATACACGCATCCGTGGCAGGGCGTGACGTATCGTTTCGCCTCCGCCGAGAACCGGGACCGCTTCAAAGCCGACCCGGAGAGGTACGTCCCACAGTACGGCGGCTACTGCGCCTACGCGATGTCCATCGACCGGATCGCCGACATCGATCCGTCGCGGT
>DATILR010000205.1:0-5754 GCA_035476275.1 Binatus sp. (SeqCode)
CGCCTTCTCGATGAACGCGCCGGCCTGCTCCCGAAGCGCTGCCCCGTCGGGTCCGCCCTGCCGGGCCTCCTCGGCGGCGCGGCCGAGCATCGCATCGAGGTCGCCGGAGAGCGCCGTCAGGTACACGCGTCCGGGGAGGACCGCGTTGGCCGCGTCGAGCTTCCGCCCGAGGGGTGCGCCGGCGTCGAGCCCGGCGAGGATCGGCTGCCATCGCTTCGCGACCTGATCGAGCGGGATGCGGATGCGGAAGACGCGCTCGGGATTGAGCGTCGAGAGGAGCTCCACGCTCTTCGTGCGATCGTGGCTCGCGGCGACGCCGGCGGCGCCGACCTCGTCGAGCCGCGCGGTGAAGCGCTCGTACTGCTTGTTCGTCGTGAGCGTGATGACGCCGCGATCGATCAGCTCCTGGTACACCTTCCGGCGCTCGACGAGATCGCTCGCGTAGGCGTCGAGCTCCCGATCGCCGAGCACGACCGTCACGCGGACCTGGTTGCCGCGCGCGAGCTCGATGTGCACGCGCTCGGGGTCCTGCGTGCGTGGCGCGAAGCCGGTGTAGAAGGATGGCTCGTACCAGTGGAAGTAGACGCCGGGTGCCGGTTGGCTCGCGTCCCAGTCGGTCTCGGTCGCCTCCAGCGCCGCGCGCCCCCGGGTGGCCGCGAGCACGAGCGCCACGAGCATCCACGCCTGTCTCACTTGAGCTTCTCCTCGAGCGACACCATCTCGGTTCCCTTTCCCACCGGGCCCTCGAGCGCGGCGAGGGCGGTCACGTTCTTGAGCGCGTCGTTGCCGACGAACGGGCGGCACTGGAAGAGCCAGAGCTTGCCGTCGACGAAGCCGAACTCGACGTCCCACGGGCGCGGCGCCCCGGTGGGATCACGCGCCGGCTCGAGCGTGTCGTTGAGTACGCGCCCCGCGCCGACCAGATCGGTGAGCTCCTTCGGCTCGAGCACGTGGTCGCGTCCGGTCGAGGCCACGATCGCGCTCGAGCCGCCCGGCTGCAGCATCCGGCGCCACGGCGACTTGAACTGCGTCACGAGCTCCACCGTGTTGGCCGACCAGAGCAACGTCTCGGCGGGCGTCCCATCGACGGCCCCGCCGACCCCCTCCGACGTCGCGACCAGCATCTTCGTACGGTCGCCCGTCTCGGTGTCGCCGGTCACGAGCACGCCCGACTTCTGCGACGGCACGGACTCGAGGATCACGACCGACGGCAGCACCCAGAGCGGCTGGTCGATGATCGTCTGGCGCCACGAGAACGAGCGGTAGCCGAACGGCGAGGCCCAGACCTCCTTCAGGCCGTTGTAAATGTCGTCGAGCGACTTCAGGTTGAAGATGGTGAGGTTCAACCCCGCGCCGTTGAAATTCTCGAGGTCCTCGACGTTGGTGTCGCTGCGCACGAAGCAGCCGACGGTGTCGCGCTTGTCGGGCCCGGTGAGGAGGCCGACGCGGTCGAGCTCGCTGCGGATGCCCTCACGCAACTCGGTCGAGAGCGGCGCCTTCTCGATCGAGTACTGAATCACGTCCAGCCGGGGAGCGATCCACGCCGACAGCTCGCGCTCGCTCTTGCCCGCGGGGATGAGCTCGCCGAAGAAGGTCTTGTAGGTGCGCTCGACGAAGTCCGGCAGCGGCTCGCCGGCGGTCGCGATGCCGGGGCTGCGCACGTTCTCGGGCACGGCGACCTTCGCGTGCTGATAGTGGTCGTAGTAGGCCCCGAAGGGGACCACGACGCCGCGGGCGACGTGGTCGGGGAAGAGGTGCTTCAGCTCACCGAGGAAGGCGGCCTTGGGCCCGCAGATCTTCCCCGAGTCGCCACGCCGCACCTGCACCAGATCCCGCGGCGTTTTGGTCGTGACGTCGAGCTTGTCACGATCGATGCGCAGCTTCGACGCCGCCTGGAGGATCCCGTTCGCCGTCCGCACCTCGTTGCGCGTGTACTCCTCGTAGACGGCGCGCTCCTGCGGCGTGAGGGAGGCCATCTCCTTCAGGACGACGCGACCCCGCGGGGAGGCGAGGAAGAACACCTGCTTGCCGTCGTGCGGCGCGATCTGCTTGTACGCGGCCGACGCGAGGACGACGTTCGGGATGCCGAGGGCTCGCGCCAGGAGCTGCACGTGCGCCAGCACGTTGCCCTCGCCCTGCGTCAGGATGCCGGCCGCCGGCTCGAGGTCGGCGGGCGTCTCCGGCAGCACCACGATCTCGTCGCGTGAATAGCCACTCTCCGGTGGCGCCACACGAAGCTTGCCGACGGCGAGACCCGGGTTGAGCGCGCGCACGCCCGTGTCGACGGCAGTGCCGAAGAGATCGTGATGCATCGGCGTCTTGCCCGCCGCCAGATCGTCCAGGCGGCGGGTCACGTCGGCAAAGACGAGGAGCGGCGAGCCGCGCAGCACGTCGTCGGCGATGCCGTTCACCTTTGGCAGGAGGAACGTCCACGGCGCCCAGACCTCGGCGAATGCGACGGTGGCGTTCTGCTGTGCCCACTCGACCACCCGCTCGATCCGACGCATTGCGGCTGCGAGGTCGGCCTGCGTCAGCGAGCTGGCGTTGGTGAGCGTGTCGAGCGAGCGGGCTACCTCGGCACGCTCGCGCTCGGCGAGTAGGCCCGAGCCGTACGCCGCCTCGGTGAGCGCCGCCAGGACGCGCAGATGCTGCTTGGCAGTCTGCTGCTTCAGCTCCAGCCACGCGCTGCCACGTCCCTGGATCAGGGCCGCGGAGGTGATCGCGATATCGACCAGGCGGCGAGCATCGGCCTGCGACGCCTTTCGCGCGGCAACGGCGCGACGCGCCCGCACGCTGATGTCCGCGAGACCGGCCAGCGCGTCGACCGGGTCCGTCGCGGCCCCCGGGACCTTGGCCGACAGCTCGGTGGTCAGGGTTTTGTCGTCGAGCGCCGCGAGCTGCGCGCGGAGCACGCCCTCGTCGAGCGAGGTGAGCTTGGTGATCTCGGCCATCAGCTCGTCGACCTGCGTGCGAACCGCGCCCGCCGGGAGCGTGTCGCGGTATGCCTGCAGCTTCAGGAGCAGGGTCGACGACAGCTGGTTGTGGGTGGCATCGCGCAATGGCTTGAAGCGCGGGTCGGCCTGCTGGATCCGGATGGCGAGGTTGCGGACCTTCTGGATCTGCCCCTGGTCGTCGCGCACGTAGTAGCGGCGCTGGAGCTCGTAGGCGAGCAGGTAGTGGCGCGCGTCGTCGTAGTCGGGCAGCGCGAGATACCGCTCGAAGAAGCGTGGCGCGGCGGCGGCCTCGTATTCGGCGCCTGCGAGGCCTCCGTACGACCGCATCTCGGCGAGCTTGTGCTTCGGGTTGGTCTCCGTGAAATACTTCTCCAGGATGTACCCGCGGACGAGGTCGTGGTGATCGGTGAACGAGTCCCATTGGGAGAGGTCGCGCGCAAAAAGGTTGGCGATCCACATGCGCTGGCGTCCGAGCGCCTCGGCCCACGGCGCGCGATAGGCGGAGCAGAAGACCGGGTTCGGGCCGCACGGACTCCGGACCATGTTGTTGACCTGCACCGCGAGCTTCTCGCCGTTCGCGCAGAGGCAGTAGTTCTCGGTGTACGGTCCCTTCACCTTCGCGAGACAGAGGGCGAAGTTTCGTCGCAGGTCGTCCTGCTGCGCCTTCGTGAGGGGAGGCGGCTGGAACCCGTGAACGGGGCCCGCGAACGCCAGCACCGTCACGGCGATTCCCGCTGCGAGCCACGACCGGGTCGCTCGTCCGAAACCAGGTGTCTTCGTCACGGGGAACCCTCCTTAGCCCACATCGCGGCCGAGGAGAACCCTCACCATGCGTGAACGGCGATCCAGGGCGTGGCCAGCCGTGCTGGTGGCGGTTCTTCTGTTTGCCCGCACCGCGCTCGCCGGCGAGGTCGCCACCGCGACGGCGAGAGAATGGCTCGACTCGATCCGCCCCTCCCCCGAGCTGCAGGAATTCCTCGATCGCACCATCGACGGGTTGCTCGCCCACGATGCGCGCCTGCGCACCGCCAAGGTTCGGGTCGCTCTCCTGGACCTCGCGCACGGCGAGCCTCCGCAGCTGGCCCACCACCACGGCGACGCGCCGATCTACCCCGCGAGCGTGGTGAAGTTCGTCTACCTGATGGCGGCGTACCGCTGGCAGGAGCTGGACCGTCTCCGGATCGAGGGCGACTTCGATCGAGAGCTCTCGGAGATGATTCGTCAGTCGAGCAACCAGGCGACCCGGAAGGTCTTCGCGCGCCTCACCGACACCGAGCCCGGGCCCGAGCTCTCTCCCGAAGCCTATCGCGACTTCCGCGAGCGCCGGCTCGCCGTCGAGCGCTGGCTCGCGAGCCTCGGCATCCACGACCTGCACTGCGTGAATCCGACCTACGACGGCAACGGCGACCTCTTCGGCCGCGATGCACAGTTCATCCGCGACGCGAGCGTCGCGGGCGGGCTCGGCGGGTCCCCGCCGAATCGTCAGGCCATGACGGCGACCGGCACCGCCAGGCTGCTGGCGCTTCTCGCCACCGATCGCGCGCTCACCCCGGCAGACTCGGCCGTCGTGCGCCTTCGTATGCGGCGCGATCCCGCCGAGCAACGCCACCTCGCGGCCCGCATCGCGGGCGGCGCGGCACGCGTGGGCGGCCTCGAGGTCTACGCGAAGAGCGGCACCTGGGGACCGATCTATGCCGACGCCGGCATCGTGCGCCACGTGGGATCGGGTCGCCAGCTGGTGATCGTCGTCTTCACGGAAGCGAACCCCGCCTACCACGGCGAGTTCATCGCGGACCTGACCCAGCGGAGTGCGGAGCGTCTGCTGGTCAGATGACCGCTAGACGGTTCGCGTATCGCCTCGGTCGTCCCTGTCGCATCGGATTGCGGGGACGATGATCGCGCACCATCGGGGGTAGGACGAAAACCACGAAGACCATCGGGCTCGGCCTCGGAGCCCTGCTCGCGAGCGCCCTGGCAAGCTGCCCGGTTGTCCAGGCCGCGGTCCTCGGCATGCTCGGCGCCCTCGGCGCTTTGCCGCTCAGCCAACGTTACCGTACCGCGCTGGTGCTCGCCGTCGTCGGGTGCGGGGCGCTCGCGGTCTACGGCGTCGTGCGCCAGTCGCGCGGCCGGCGTGCCGTTCAGGGTCGTCGGTGACACTCAGCGCTGACGCGCGGCAACTCTTTACCGAACGCCCAGACGTGTACGCGCGCTTCATCCGCGCCGTGCGCTACCCGCAAGGGCTTCGCGAATTCTGGCGTGGGTCGCTGCTGCTGCATCACGGGCTCCGCATCTTGGAAGCCGGATGCGGCACGGGCGCGCTCACGTTCGCCGTGTGGGATGCCGCCGAGCGCCGCGGCATCCGCCTTGGCGCGTTCGATGCCTTCGACCTGACGCCCGCGATGCTCGACCGGCTACGGACCTCGCTACGACGGCGTTCCTTCCGCAATGTCCGACTTGCCGAGGCGAACGTGCTCCAGCTCGACACGCTACCCGCCGACTGGCGGGACTACGACCTCGTGGTGTCGGCGTCCATGCTCGAATACGTGCCGCGCGAGCGCTTTGCTGACGCCCTGCACGGGCTGCGCGAGCGCCTGAAGGACGGGGGGCGGTTCGTTTTGTTCATCACCCGACGCAACCCGCTTACCCGAGTGCTCATCGGCCGCTGGTGGCAGTCCAACCTGTACACTGCCCCCGAGCTGACGCAGGCGTTCAGGGCGGCCGGATTCTCGCGCATCGGTTTCCCTGGGTTTCCCTTCGCGGCCCGCTACCTCTCAGCCTGGGGGCACGTCGTCGAAGCGGA
>DATILR010000206.1:0-2451 GCA_035476275.1 Binatus sp. (SeqCode)
CTGGTAGGGCGCGAGGCGCTCGGCCAGGGCCTCGAGGTCGTGGCGTCCGCCTCGCCGCTGTACCACCCCCACCCCCTGTGCCGTGATCCCGAGCTCGTCACTCACGGCGATCCCGATGCGCGCCTCGCCCACGTCGAGGGCAGCGATGCGCATGTATCTTGGCTTAGCCGTGCCTCGGAGGGGACGCAAGCCGAAGCGCGGGGGCCTCCGCTCGGGCTCGAAAATACGCTCGAATGATTGACATCCAACACGGCGTTTGGCACACGTCATAGGGCGAAGAATCTCGTGAGTGCGGGTCGCGTCGCTGGCGATGTGCCCGTTCGGAGGGATCGATCGGCACCATACGGCGGGAGGCGAGGCGATCGGCACGATGCTGGACCGTGGTACCAGCACTGACGTGCGCCGTGGCCCTCGCAGCACCAGCCATCGCGAGTGTCGTGCGGCATCGCCGCGCCATTCGCCATGCCCGTCCCTCGACGCGGTCCGCCGCGGCCCGCGGAGCCGACGCGCGGGCTCGTCGGCCTGCCATAACGGGCCCAACCGACCCGGCGCTGGTCCACGTCCACGTCCGCCGGGGCGACACCCTCTGGTCGGTGCTCGCCGCCCATGGTGTCGGGGGCGGGGAAGCACGTTCCTGGCTGACGGCGGCGGCACCCATCTACGATCTCCGGCAGCTCCACCCCCGGCACGGCCTCACCCTGCGCTTCGATCGCGCGACGCACGACCTGGAGGCGCTGCGCTACGAGATCGACGATCGCGCCCTTCTCGTGCTCGAGCGCACCGCGGAGGGAATTCACGCGACCCGCACCGGGCTCCCGTATTTCACCGAGGTCCGGGGGACCGCGGGACGGATCGAGCACGGGCTGCGCGAGGACGCGATCAACGCCGGAGCCCCGCCCGGCATCGTCTCGCAGCTGGCGGACATCTTCGGCTGGGAGCTCGATCTCGAGCGCGACCTCCGGCCGGGTGACGAATTCCGCCTGGTCTACGAGAGCACCTGGCAGGCCGGAGAGAAGAAGTCCGAACCGGGAACCGTGCTCGGAGCGGAGATCGTCGCTTCGCGCCGGGCCGTGACCGGCATCTTCTTCGAGGATGCCGATGGGCGGGGCGGGTACTATCAGCCCGGGGGTGAGGCGCTCGGCCGCGACTTCCTCCGCTATCCGGTCGAATTCACCGAGATCACCTCGGAGTTCACGTCCCGGCGACGCCACCCGCTCCTCCATCTCTTTCGCCCACACCTCGGCGTCGATTTCGCCGCGCCGCTCGGAACCCCCGTGCGCGCGGTGGCCGACGGCGTGGTCTCGTTCGCGGGTTGGGCGCGGCAGCTCGGTCACTGCGTGCGCATCGACCACGAAGGAGCCCTCGAATCGGCCTACGGCCACCTGTCGCGCATCGCCCCCGTGGTCGAGCCGGGGACGACGGTCTCCCAGGGCGAGGTGATCGGCTACGTCGGAGCAAGCGGGCTCGCCACCGGTCCGCACCTCCACTTCGCGCTCTTCCGCGATGGGCAGTACGTCGACCCGCTGGCGCAGATGGCCGCCATGCAGCCGCACATCCCGGAGGACGAGCGACGGAACTTCGAGCGGGTGGAGGCCTCGGTCGAGCGGCAGCTCGCCGCGCTGCCGCTCGGGGGGAGCGCCGCGACGGTGTCGCGCTCCGACGCGATCCTGCGCGTGGAGTGAGCGGCACGCGCTACCTGGACGGGCCCCGCCCCCGCCTCTTCGGCCACCGCGGGGCATCCGGCGTCGTGCCGGAGAACACGCTCGATGCGTTCGCGGCCGGCGTCCACGCGGGTGCGGATCACCTCGAGCTCGACGTGCACGCGACCGCTGACGGCGAGATCGTGATCCTGCACGATGACGTCGTCGATCGCACCACCGATGGCTCCGGTCCGGTGCGCTCGTTCGAGCTGACAGCGCTCCGTGGTCTCGACGCGGGGTACCGCTTCCGCGCTCCGGACGGGACCTATCCGTATCGCGGCCGGGGTCTCGGCATCCCGACCCTCGCCGAGCTGCTCGCAGCGCTTCCCGACGTCCCGCTGAACATCGAGGTGAAGCAGGCCGAGCCGCCGATCGTGGCGGCTGTCCTCGCCGTGCTCGACCGTTTCGGGGCGCGCGAGCGGACCCTGCTCGCCGCGGAGGACGGCGCCATCATGACCAGCATCCGGGCAGCGGCGCCCGACGTCGTGACGAGCTTCTCGGCTCCCGAGGTGGCGGAGTTCGTCTACCGCCTGCGCGACGGCGAGCTCGCCGGCTACCGCCCGCCCGGCATCGCGCTCCAGGTGCCGCCCTCCTTCGGCGACGTGCAGATCATCACCGAAGCGTCGGTTGGCGCCGCGCACGAGCTCGGCCTCGAGATCCACGCCTGGACGATCAACGACGAAGTCGAGATGGACCGTCTCCTCGACCTCGGGGTCGACGCGCTCATGACGGACTTCCCGGCGCGCGCGGC
>DATILR010000207.1:0-7607 GCA_035476275.1 Binatus sp. (SeqCode)
GGGAAGCTCTACCTCGGCCGCGCCTTGCCCCAGGTATTCCAGTGCGTCACGTGATCAGCGGGGAGACGCTTCGCCGGCTTGAACTCCGCGCCGGTGTAGTAGGCCACGGGAAGGAGCGCGGTCTGCGTCACGCTGTCGGGAACGCCGAGCACCTTGGCGGCGTCCTGCTCGTACATGAGGTGGAGCGTCGTCCAGGCCGAGCCGACCCCCCGCGCGCGCAGGGCCAGCATGAAGGACCAGACGGCCGGGAGGATCGAGCCGTACACCGACGCCTGCGCGAGCGTCCCCGCGTTCTCCACCCGCCCCTCGACGCAGGGAACCACGTGCACCGGGACCTCGTGGAGGTGCTCTGAGAGATAGGCCGCCGAGTCGATGATGCGCGGCAGCTGACGCGCGCGCGGATCGTCGGGAGGAAGCTCCGCGCGCATCGTGCCGGCGGGAGCGCTCCGGTAGGCGTCGAAGGCCCGCCGATAGAGCCCGGCGAGCGCGGCGCGCTTTGCCGGGTCGGTCACCACGATGAAGTGCCACCCCTGGGAGTTCGATCCGGTCGGCGCCTGGAGGGCGATCTCGATCGCCCGCTCGAGAACGGCGGTCTCGACAGGGCGTGCCAGGTCGAGACGCTTGCGGACGGAGCGGGTGGTGGTGAGCAGCTGATCGACGACGCGAAGATCCACGGTGTCACCTCCTCGGGAGGACCGGCGGCACTAGAGCACAGGTGCCGCGCCGGCGGCCACACCTTCCGTCGCGCCGCCCGGAGCGCTAGGACGCGGGCATGCGAACTCGACCCGAGACGATGATCTTCCACGGCGCCGTCGTGATCCTCCTCGGCCTGCTCGCCGGCTTCCCCTACGCGCTCGTCGTCACCGGTACCCTGGCGAGCTCCGAGCGCGCCTGGCGGATGGCGCACCTCGAGGGGGTCCTGAACGGCCTCGTCGTGATTGTCGTCGCGGCCGTCTGGGACCGGCTCGCACTCGAGGGTCGGAAGCGCGACGTGCTCGTCTGGGCCCTCGTCCTGATGGCGTACGGAAACGTGGTGGCCTCGGCCATCGGTGCGACCTTCGGCGTGCGCGGCCTCGCGCCGGGATACTCGTTCAGCAACACGCTCGTCTACCTGCTCTTCATGGCGGCGGTGGTGGGCGTCGTGGTCGGGCTCGCCCTGGTGGCGGAAGGGGCGTGGAAGCGCCGTCGCGCGGGTGCGTCGTGAGAAGCGGTTACCCCGTCTCTTCACGGAGGGCGGTGCCGTCCACCGCCACCGCGTCGTCGCCCCGCCAGCGCGCGAGCGTGCTCGCGATCTCTTCGCGCACCCGCTCGATCAGCGCCTCCTGATCCTCTCCGGGACGACGCGCGATCGGCTCTCCGATCCGCACCCGGACATGGACGCCCCACGGCACCGGGAGCATGTTGCGGGCGAGGAGCCGCCAGGACTCGTCGACGGTCACCGACACGAGGGGCGTGTCGGGCGCCGATTCGAGGAGCGCGCGGGTCCCCGCGGGGCGGAAGGGACCGAGCTGCCCGACGCGCGCGCGCGTGCCCTCGGGGAAGATGACGGCGGTAGCGCGCCCGAGGCGCACCCGTCCCCCGAGCTCGCGGATCGCCGCCAGGGCCGAGGGGGCATCGCCGCGGTCGATCAGTACGTGCCCCCCGCGACGGAGGTTGTAGGAAACGCTCGGGATCCAGCGTCCGAGCGAGCGCTTCGAGATGTATTTCGGAAAGTTCGAGAAGAGCAGGGCGCCGAGGATCGGGATGTCGAACATGCTCTGGTGATTCGAGACCACGAGATACGACGTCCGTGGCCGGAACCCCGGGGCTCGCTCCACCATGAGCCGAGTCCCGCAGAGCCGGAAGGCGGCCACCAGCGTGACCTGGAGGGCACCGGCGACGTACTCCTGGGGCCGCTGACCGAAGAGCCGTGCCAGGCGCTGGGCCACGTCGAAGACGACGAGCACCGCACCGAACACGGGCAGGAAGACCGCCGTTGCCACCCAGGAACGAACGCGCCGCACGTCAGGAGGCGCGCCGGGCGGCGGTGGCCGGCGGGGCCGAAGCGTAGATCGCCTCGCGCGTCGTGGGCACCGCCTCCCGCATCCCCGGGTCGGGTCGGGCCGCCACCACCTGGTAGAGCCCGAGCGAGCCTTGGGTGAACGCAACCGAAGACGCTGCCAGATACGTGAGCCAGGTGCGGTAGACCCGCTCGCTCACCAGCGCCCGCGCCCGCGCGGCGTTGGCCTGCAGTCGCTCGACCCACTGCCGGGTGGTGCGAGCGTAGTGTGCGCGCAGCCCTTCCACGTCGAGAATCTCGAAGCGCGCACGCTCGAGGACATCGAGGATGTGGCTCACGTTGTCCATCTCCCCGTTGGGGAAGACGTACCGCTCGAGGAAGTCCGTCTGGCTCGAGCGGTGCCACTGCTTCTCGTGCGTGATGCCGTGGTTCAGGAAGAGCCCGCCGGGCGTGAGCAGCTCGTGGACGCGAGCGAAGTACGACCCGTAGTTGGCGATCCCGATGTGCTCGATCACGCCCACGGCGGCGACCTTGTCGAAGCGGAGATCGGCGGGCAGATCCCGGTAGTCCATGAAGTCGACGCGCGCGCGCCCGCCGAGACCGGCGCGGCGGATCGCGGCCTGCGCATACTCGGCCTGTTGCGCCGACAGCGTCACGCCGTGGGCCTCGACCCCGTAGCGCTCCGCGGCCCACACGACGAGGCTTCCCCACCCGCATCCGATGTCGAGGAGGCGCTCGCCCCGCTCGAGCCGGAGCTTCCGGCAGACCAGGTCGAGCTTGTCCTCCTGCGCCTGCTCGAGGTCGCCGTCGGGCCGGCGGTAGTACGCGCAGGTGTAGACCATCCGGCGGTCGAGGAAGAGCGCATAGAAGTCGTTCGAGACGTCGTAGTGATACGCGATCGCCCGCGCGTCCGACCTTTTCGTCCGTCGTCTCATGATGTCACCCGATGCCGAAGGCGCCCTCGAGCACGACCCTCCGCCGCAACCCGGGGCGCGTACAGACGAGCTGGGCGAAGGCGACGATGATGGCGTGGGGCAGGTGCCCGACGAGTCGTGCCAGCCGGGTCCGCGGCGTGCCGAAGGCCTCCTCCACCCGTTCTGGATAGCTCGCCAGCTGGCCTGCGAGAAGTGCCTCGGCCGCCAGGGTGGCGCTCCGCACTGCCGGGCCGATCCCTTCGCCGGAGAAGTCGCGTGCCAGGCCGGCCGCGTCGCCGACCAGGAGGAAGCGCTCGCCGCCGACGCGGCGGGGCCGATCACGCCGGACGGTGTAGGCGTGGCCGCGGAAGGGTGTCAGCGAGAGCGTCTCCGGCAGCCGGCCGTCGGCGCGGAGGCGGGCGAGGAGGCGATCGAGGCGCCGTCGGATCGCCAGGCCGCCGAGCGCGCCCACGCCGACGTTCAGGAAGTCCCCCTTGGTGAAGTACCATCCGTAGCCGCGGAAGTCCGGCTCGGCGATCAGCTCGGGCGTGCCGTGACGCCGGGTGAGCCCGCGCAGGCGGGCGCTCCCCACCCGTGTCTCGCTCTCCAGCGTGACGACTGCCTGCTCCGTCGGGCTGATGTCGCCCAGTGCCCGCGCGACCGGGCAGCCGTACCCCCCCGCGCCCACCGCGACCGCCGCGTGGAAGCTTCCCCCGTCGCTCTCCATCACGACGCCGTCCGCCACCGGGCGGACGGTGCGCACGCGCGTCCGCTCGTGGACCACCGCGCCGGCCGCGGCGGCCCGCCGCAGGAGAAAGGTGTCGAACTCGGCCCGGACGATCCCGTAGCTCGCGGTCCGGCCCCACCGTGTCTCGTGCGTGCGGGCGCCGACGGCCACGGAGACGTCGGAGAAGGGCTGGATAGTCTCGGGATACGTGGCCGGGTCGAGCTCGAGGTCGCCGAGGGCAGCGCGCGTCACCCAGCCGGCACAGAGCTTCACGCGCGGGAACGCGGCCGCGTCGCAGAGCACGACGCGCCTTCCCGCGCGCGCGAGCCGCCAGGCGACGGTCGACCCCGCCGGGCCTCCACCCACGACGATCACGTCGGCCGTCGTCATAGCCAGAGCGTCCTTCCCAGCACGGCGAGACGTGTGCGCAGCGGGATCCTCAGGTGCTCGACGTGATTGCCGGCGCTCATCGCCGCGAACAGGTCCCCCTCGATGTCGATGTCCCCCCCGATGAAGGCCTCGCCGAATCTCGCGGGCGTCGGCTTGCGGAGGAGCCGCCGGAGCACCGCCGGCGACCGGACGACGATCGCGAAGGGACTCTCGCCGCGCGCACCGACGCGGGCGACGCGGTCGTCCCACAGGCGAAAGGTGAGCGGGACGTCGAGGGCCGTGAAGATACGGGTCAGAAGCCGCGCGGCGGCAGCTGCCCGCCGATCGGAGCCCATGGGGTCCCTGTAGCGCACTGGCGATGCCCCTGAAAAGGCCGTCTCGGCTCGCCTTCGTGGCGGGTGCGCGCTATCGTACCCGTGCCATGAGCGGCGCCCCGGTCACCCTCGAAGGCTGGTACGTGCTCCACCGGATGTACGCCCTCGATTGGCCGCGCTGGGGTGCGCTGGCGGCGGGGGAGCGGGAGGAGGCCGTGAGCGAGGCGACTACCGTCCTCGAGGCGCTCGCCCATCCCCCCGAGGGGCAGAGCGCCTACTGGACGCTCCTCACGCACAAGGGTGATCTCTGCCTCATGCACTGGCGCCCGAGTCTCGAGGCGCTGCGCCGCGACGAGGTGGCCTTCGAACGCACGCGCCTGGCCGCCTTCCTGCAGCCCACGTATTCCTACCTCTCCGTGATCGAGCTCGGCACGTACGAGCTCACGGAGCATGCGGGCGCGATGCTCGACCGACGAGGCCTCAAGCGTGAGGACGCCGGATACGAGGAGGCGCTACGCACCGAGATGGAGCGCATGGCGCGGCCGCGGCTCTACCCCGGCGTGCCGCCGCGTCGGTACATGTCGTTTTACCCGATGTCGAAGCGGCGCGGGGAGCAGGTCAACTGGTTCGACCTGCCAGCCGGTGAGCGTGCAGTGTTGATGCGCGGCCACGGCACCATCGGGCGGAAGTACGCCGGTCAGGTGACGCAGGTCATCTCCGGATCGGTGGGGCTCGACGACTGGGAGTGGGGAGTGACGCTCTTCGCGGACGATCCGCTGGTCTTCAAGAAGCTCGTCTACGAGATGCGCTTCGACCCCGCCTCGTCGCGCTATGCGCTCTTCGGGCCGTTCTACGTCGGCATCCGCTTCGCGCCGGCGGCGCTGGGAGCGGTCCTGAGCGCCGGCGTGCCGGCGACGTAGCGGCGCGGCGATCCGACTTTCCGTCGCTTCGGTGCTATAGGGACGCGCGTGGCCCGGTCCCGCCAGTCTCGCGCCGTCGCGCGACGTGCCGACAGACGACGTGCCGAGCGTGCCCCGGCACCGATCGCCACGCGCTGGCATCTCGCGCCCGGCGAGCGCGTGGTCTGGCTCGCGGCCACCGTCCTCTTCCTCGGGCTGACGGCGGTGTGGCTCGAGCATCAGATCACCTGGTACCTGGCGGTCGATCAGTTCGGCTACCTGACCTTTGCCCACGATCTGCTCGCCGGTCACGTGTTCCATCCGTGGCCCCCCCTCCAGTGGCTCGCGCGCATGATCCCGCCGCGCACCGACATGCTCGCGCAGGCGTACGTCTACGACCATGGCCGTCTCTACTGTCGCTACTCGCCCGGCTTTCCGCTCCTGCTCGCGGGCTGGATCGGTCTCCTGGGGGACGATGCGGCACACTACCTCAATCTGACGCTGTTCATCGTCCTCCTCTGCGTGCTGATCGGCGTCCAGTGGCGCCTCGTGCGATCGCGGTGGCGGGCGCTGGCCGGCACGGTGCCGATCGTGGTTCTCCCGACCTCGGTCTACCTCTGGGCGCTCACGCCGACCCGCGAGATCGCCGCCCACCTGTTCGCTTTCACCGGTCTCTTCGTGCTCCTCGGAGCCGGTGGACGCGGGCTCACGGCGCGGCGGACGGCCATCGGCGGCGTCGCCCTCGGATACGCCGCGAGCGTCCGTCCGGATGCGATCGTGTATCTCGTCCCCGCGACGCTGCTGGTCGCGGTCTACCTCCGCCATCGTCGGTGTACGCTGGCGGCGGCGGGGCGGCTCTGTGCGGCCGGGGCGATCGGTGTGGTCGTGGGCCTCCTTCCCGCGCTCGCCTACAACGCGGCCGCGACCGGCAATCCGCTCCGTCCGACGCAGGGCATGGAGATCGACGAGTTCCTGAAGCCCGCGCCGCGCTCCGAGTCGTCGCCCGCCGGTGGCGCGGTGGGCTACCCGTCGCCGGGCTGGCACGGCGGCGCCTGGTCGGATGTCCAGGGCGGCGGCCTCCGGCTGGCGAACCTGCCCCGCACATTGCCGGCCAACCTGACGTTCCTCACCGAAGCGTACACGCCGCCACTCCTCGCGGCGGTGCTGTGGGGTGCCGTCGTGGCGTTCATGATGCGCCCGCTCGTCTTCGTCACGGCGGTCCCCTATGCGATCGTCGCGATCTTTCTCTACAGCTGCTGGCCGCGTCCGGACCCGCGCTATCTGATCGGTGTGAACCTCCTGCTGCCGATGCTCATGGTCGAGGGGACGGTCGGCACGCTCGACCTGGTCCGGCGCCTGGCATTGCGAGGGCGGGTGGAGGCGGCCCGACGCTTCGCCCTCGTCGCCGCCGCGGGGATGGTGCTCGCGCTGGTGGGGGCCTCCACCCTGCGTCCCTCGTCGAGCTACGGGCGACTGGCGGCTCCGATCCTCCTCGTGGCGATGGGCGGCGCCGCGCTGGCCGCGACGTGGCCACGCCGGCGCGTCGTCGCGATCGTCGCACCCCTCCTCGCCCTCACGCTCGCCGGGATCGCCATCACGCACGCCTGGGATGGGCTCGATCGACGGGCGGGCTTCCAGCGTCCGGAGATGCTCCTCGCGCGCGAGACCTTCCGGCGAGCGGTCGAGCCCCGGTCGATCATCATCACCACCGAGGACATCGGTCGCCCGGCGGAGAACATCGAGTACTACAGCGGGGTGGCGCACGCTCTCTACCTGACCGACCTGGCCCGCTGGCACGGGAACGTCTTCGGCGTCGCGCTCCTCGGCATCCCCGCCGGCGTCCGGCCGTATCTCCTCCTGCCCCCGAACGATGCGGCGCGTCCGAAGATCCTGCAGCAGCTCGCGGGCGTGTTCCGTCTCGAGACGGTCCGGGACATCCCTCCCTCGCAGGCGGCCGCGTACTTCGTGGCGGCGCCCTTTCACCGCGGCGTGCGCCTCACGCTCGAGCGGATCACCTGGCCCGGATTCGAGGAGAAACACCCCGGCTCACCGGGCTAGTCGCCCGGTTCCCTTGCGGTCCGGCGACGACTCTCCTAGCCTCGCCGGATGGCAAGCCCGCAGGTACGCAGTGGAGGCGGCTTCGCCGCGATCCGCTACGTGTTGCGCAAGGGCCGCGAGGCCGGTGGCGTCGTGCGGCTCTATCGCGGGCTACGCTCGCGGAACGCCTGCAAGACCTGCGCGCTCGGCATGGGCGGCCAGCAGGGCGGGATGGCGAACGAGGCCGGCCATTTCCCCGAGGTGTGCAAGAAATCGGTGCAGGCTCAGGCCGGCGACATGGCGGCCCCGATCCCCGAGCGCTACTTC
>DATILR010000208.1:0-7420 GCA_035476275.1 Binatus sp. (SeqCode)
CAGTGACTGCCAGGGCAGGAAGTCGGCGTGCGTTTGGTAGTCGCGGATGTACGTTCCCTGGTCCAGCAGGAACGGCCGCACCGCCGCGGCCACGATGCAGGACAGGGCCACGGGGATCAGGCTGCGCGGCTTCAGCTCGAACAGCAGCAGCTCGACGGCCAGCAGTACGGAGGCCGCGGGCGTGCCGAACGTGGCGGTCATGCCCCCGGCGGCACCGGCGACCAGCAGCGTCTTGCGCTCGGCGGCCGTGAGGTGAAAGACCTGGGCGATGATGGAGCCGAAGGCGCCGCCGGTCATGATGATCGGCCCCTCGGCGCCGAACGGTCCGCCTGTCCCGATCGAGATCGCGGCGGAGAGCGGCTTCAGGACCGCGACCTTCGGCTCGACCCGGCTACCGCGGATCAGGATGGACTCGATGGCCTCCGGGATCCCGTGGCCGCGGATGCGCTCGGATCCGTAGCGCGCCATCAGGCCGACGATCAGTCCGCCGGCAACGGGCACGAACACTTCCAGGACGCCGAGCTGGTGGCCGGCCGGCGAGACGAGCGCGAAGTCCCAGCGCTGGAAGAAGAAGAGGTTCGTACAGAGACCGATCAGCCGGAGGAGCACGAGGGCGACGAACGCGCTCAGCACCGCGATCCCGACCGCCAGCAGCGAGATCGGCACGAGCCGCAACGTGGCCGTGAAGTCCCCCAGGCGGTCGTGCACCTTGCGCGTCATCGAGCCCTCCGGCTCCTTCCGCGCACGAGCGCCCCGAGCGGGCCGAGGAGCGCCGGTCCGGTCGTACGCAGCTCGGTGCGGTGGGCGAGCGAGAGCCGCGACAGGAGCGCCTCGCCCCCGCGCGTGAGGCTGACGACGACCTGCCGGCGATCGCCCGCGCGCGGTCCACGGCGCACCAGGCCGCGCGCCGCGGTGCGGTCGATGAGCTCGACCGCGCTGTGGTGGCGGATCTGCAATCGCTCGGCGAGCACCCCGACGGTGGCGGCCGTGCCCGGGGGGAGGCCCCGCATAGCCAGCATCAGCTGGTGCTGCTGCGGCTCGAGACCCGCCCTCCGGGCCGCCTGCTCGCTGAAATGGAGGAAGCGGCGCAGCTGATGGCGAAATTCCGCCAGGGCGCGATAGTCGCTCACTGGAAGACGCAGGGAAGGCACCGCTTGCGTATATTATATCGTGGAGCGATATAATTCGAGTACGACATGCGCCGACGAAAACGCCCTCGGGCCCGGGTGCTCCTGGCGGCGGGAGCACGAGAGGTACGCTGGAGCATCGCCGTCGCGCTGCGCGCCGACGGGCACGAGGTCGTCGAGTTCGGCGACGGCGCGACGCTGCTGGCACAGGTGCGGCACGATCTCACGCAGGGACTGGCGGAGAACGGGTGCCTGGTGATCGCCGGCCAGCGCACGTCGATCTTCACGGGCCTGGAGGTCCTGAGCCGGCTGCGGAAGGCCGCCTCGGCCACGGCGTGCGTCATCGTCAACGCCGGGGACGATCCCCGCCTCCGCTCCGCGGCCCGGAGACTCGGCGCCACCGCGGTCCTCACCGCCTTCGACGTCGATCTCCTGCGAGCGGCGGCTCACCGGGTGGCATCGCGCCGGGCGACCGCCTGAGACGCTTGGAGATGCCCGACTCGACGTGATACGGGCCTTTCCTGTCGAGCTTGATCTCGCCGCCTGATCGCGGCCCACGGGAGGGGCCCATGAGGTTCCCCGACGGCTTCGTCTGGGGCACGGCCACCGCCGCGCACCAGGTCGAGGGCGGCAACTGGAACAACGACTGGTGGATGTGGGAGCACGACCCGGCGTCGCCCTGCCAGGAGCCGAGCGGTGACGCCTGCGACTCGTTCCATCGCTGGCCCGACGACGTGCAGCTGTGTGCCGACCTCGGGTTCACCGCGTATCGATTCTCGCTCGAGTGGAGCCGCATCGAGCCCGAGGAGGGCGAGTTCTCGCGCGCGGCGCTCGAGCACTACCGGCGGATGTGCATGGCTTGCTGCGAGCGGGGGCTCGAGCCGATCGTCACCTTCCATCATTTCACGACCCCGCGCTGGGTGGTGGCGCGCGGGGGGTGGGCCGAGCCCGCCACCGCCGAGCGCTTCGCGCGCTTCTCCGCGCGCGCTGCCGCCCACCTGGGCGACGTGCTCGGGCGCGTCTGTACGCTGAACGAGCCGAACATCGTGGCCACGATGGGATACCTCTACGGGCTATTCCCCCCCGGTCAGCGCGACCCGGCGCTCCGTCTGCGCGCGAATGACGTCATGATCGCCGCGCACCGCAAGGCGGTCGAGGCGATCCACGGCGGCCCGGGGCGTGCCCCGGTCGGCCTGACGCTCGCGATGTCGGACTTCCAGCCCGTCCCGGGTGGGGAGGCGGCGTGCGACGCCTACCGGCGCGACATGGAGGACGTCTTCCTCGAGGCCGCCCGTGGCGACGACTTCATCGGCGTGCAGTGCTACTCGCGCACGCGCTTCGGCCCGGACGGCATGCTCGGCCCCGAGGACGGCGTCCGGCTCACGCAGATGGGTTACGAGTTCTGGCCCGAAGCGCTCGAGGCCACCATCCGGCGGGCCTGGGCGGTGACCCGCGGGGTCC
Organism: Binatus sp. (SeqCode); assembly: GCA_035476275.1. Lineage (GTDB taxonomy): Bacteria > Desulfobacterota > Binatia > DP-6 > DP-6 > DP-23. The sequence continues at coordinate 2,589 of DATILR010000208.1, forward strand.
CGGTGCTGGTGACCGAGAACGGTATCGGCACCGAGGACGACCGCGAACGGATCGAGTACGTCTCGCGCGCCCTCCCCGGGGTGGCCGCGTGCCTCGCCGACGGCATCGACGTGCATGGCTACACGTACTGGAGCCTGCTCGACAACTTCGAGTGGTTCTTCGGCTACCGCCCGACCTTCGGCCTGGTCGCGGTCGATCGCGCGACGCAGGCGCGGCGGCCGAAGCCGAGCGCCCGCTGGCTCGGCGCCATCGCGCGGGCGAACGCCTTCGAGCCGAGCTGACGGCCGGCGGCCGCAGGGGGCGTCCGGGGGCTATTCGCCCGACCGCCATTCCGCTAGTTAGCTCCCTGCCGCGACATGCCCCAGATCTTCCACCCGAGCACCAACACCTTCTCGCGGGTCACGATCTTCGGCGCGGTCATCGTGATCGTGGTGCTCGCCCTCGTGGGCGGATCGCTCCAGCGCTCCTCCTACACCACCGAGGTGGGCACGCCGCGCGAGCAGCCCGTTCCCTTCAGCCACCGCCATCACGTGGGCGGGATCGGCATCGACTGCCGCTACTGCCACACCTCGGTGGAGGATGCCGCCTTCGCCGGCATCCCCCCCACCCAGACCTGCATGAACTGCCACCGGCAGATCTGGTCGACCAGCGCGCTCCTCGAGCCCGTGCGCGAGAGCTTCCGCACGGATCGGTCGCTCATCTGGATCCGCGTGCACGACCTCCCCGACTTCGTCTACTTCGACCACAGCATCCACGTGCGGAAGGGGGTCGGGTGCGCCACCTGCCACGGCCGCGTCGACCAGATGCCGCTCATGTGGCGCACCCAGACCCTGCACATGGAGTGGTGCCTCGACTGCCACCGCCATCCCGAGCAGTACCTGCGGCCGCGCGACAAGGTGTTCACGATGGACTGGGAGCCCCCGGCGGATCAGCTCGCGCTCGGCACCCGGCTGGTGCACGACTATGACGTCAACAGCATGACCAGCTGCTCGGTGTGCCACCGATGACGACGGCGAGGGACAGCGGAGCGCTCGCAGCGCTCCGGGCGCAGCTCGCGACCCTCCGCGGCGCGGAGTACTGGCGCGCGCTCGAGGCGCTCGCCGAGCGACCCGAGACCGCGGAGCTCCTGGCGCGCGAGTTCCCGCGTCACGCGGCGGGCCTCCTCGAGCCGGTCGACCGCCGCCAGTTCCTGCGCCTCATGGGCGCGTCGCTCGCGCTGGCCGGCCTGGGCGCGTGTAGCCGGGCGCCGACCGAGACGATCGTCCCCTACGTGCGGCAGCCCGAGGAGCTGGTACCGGGGAAGCCGCTCTTCTTCGCCACCGCCCTCTCGCTCGGCGGGCTCGCCACCGGCGTCCTGGTCGAGAGCCACATGGGCCGCCCCACCAAGGTGGAGGGGAACCCGGACCATCCGGCCAGCCTGGGCGCCACGAACGCCTTCGAACAGGCCGCCGTCCTGACGCTCTACGACCCCGATCGCGCGCAGACGATCACCCAGACCGGCGCGATCCGTCCCTGGAGCGCCTTCCTTGGCGCGGTCCGCACTGTCCTCGACACGGAGCGTCCGCGGCGGGGTGCCGGGCTCCGCGTGCTGACCGAGACCGTCACCTCCCCGACCCTCGCGCGGCAGCTCCGCGCGCTCCTCGCGGCGTTTCCAGCGGCCCGCTGGCACCAGTACGAGCCGGTCAGCCGGGACAACGCGCAGGCCGGCGCGCGCCTCGCCTTCGGCCGCGTGGTCGAGACCCGCTATCAGATCGAGAAGGCGGACGTGCTGCTCGCACTCGACGCCGACGTCCTGGGCTGCAGCCCCGGCAACCTCCGCTACGCGCGCGCCTTCGCGACTCGCCGGCGGCCGCGGACCGGCGAGGTCGAGATGAACCGCCTGTATGTCGTGGAGAGTGCGCCGTCGACGACGGGAGCCGTGGCCGATCACCGCCTTCCGCTCCGGGCGAGCGCGATCGAGACCTTCGCGCGGGCGCTCGCCGCGACGCTCGGGCTGGGCGGCGAGCCGCCGGCGGAGGGAAATCCCACCCGGGCGCACGAGATCGCGTTCTTCGCCGCCGCGCTGGTTCCCGATCTCCAGCGGCACCGCGGACGGAGCCTGGTGATCGCCGGGGAAGCGCAGCCGCCCGCCGTCCATGCGCTCGTGCACGCCATCAATCACGCGCTCGGCAACGTCGGGGAGACGGTGGTCTACACGGATCCCGTCGAGGCCGAGCCGGTCGATCAGCTGGCCTCGCTGCGCGAGCTGGTCGACGACATGGCGGCGGGGCGCGTCGACACCCTGCTCATCCTCGGCGGTAACCCGGTCTACACCGCCCCTGTCGACCTCGCCTTCGCGCAGAGCCTCGCCCAGGTGCCCCTTCGCCTCCACCTGAGCCTCTACCACGACGAGACCTCGGCCCTCTGTCACTGGCACGTTCCGGCCACGCACGAGCTCGAGACGTGGAGCGACACGCGGGCGTACGACGGCACCGTCTCGATCGTGCAGCCGCTGATCGCGCCACTCTACGACGGTCGGTCGGCACACGAGGTCCTGGCCGCCTTCAACGGCGAGCCGGAGAAGTCGAGCTACGATCTGGTGCGCGCCACCTGGCAGGAGCGACACGCCGACGAGGACTTCGAGCGCGCCTGGCGCCGGGCGCTGCACGACGGCGTGGTCGCCGGCACGGCGCTCTCCCCCACCGGGGTGGAGCTGCGCCAGGGAGCGATCCCTCCCGCGGCGCCCGCCGCCACGCAGGGGAGCCTCGAGCTCGTCTTCCGTCCCGACCCGACGCTCTACGACGGCCGCTTCGCCAACAACGGCTGGCTGCAGGAGCTGCCGAAGCCGCTCACCAGCCTCACCTGGGACAACGCGGCGCTGGTGAGCCCCGGCACCGCGGAGCGCTTCGGTCTCGCGAACGAGCGGGTGGTCGAGCTGCGCTCGCGCGGACGCACGGCGCGCGTGCCCGTCTGGATCGTTCCGGGGCATGCCGACGACACCGTGACCATCCACCTCGGCCAGGGCCGGACGCGGGCGGGACGGGTCGGCACCGGCGTCGGCTTCGATGCCTACCGCCTCCGGACGGCGGACGCTCCCTGGTTCGCCACCGGGCTCGAGCTCGAGCCCACGGCCGAGCGGCAGGCGCTCGCCTGCACCCAGCACCACTACGACATGGAGGGACGACACCTCGTGCGCGCGGCCTCGCTGGTCGACTATCGCGCCCACCCGACCTTCGCGCAGGACGAGGACCCGGCGCCGCCCGCCGCGCTCACGCTCTACCCGCGCGTTCCCTACGAAGGGTACGCGTGGGGCATGGCGATCGACCTCTCGACCTGCATCGGGTGCAACGCCTGCATCGTCGCCTGCCAGGCGGAGAACAACATTCCCGTGGTGGGCAAGACGGAGGTGCAGCGCGGGCGCGCGATGCACTGGCTGCGCGTCGCCCGCTACGGGATCGGCCAGGCGGAGGACCCGGACCTCTACTTCATGCCCATCCCGTGCATGCACTGCGAGAACGCGCCCTGCGAGCTCGTCTGCCCCGTCGAGGCGACCGTGCACAGCGCCGAGGGGCTGAACGACATGGTCTACAACCGCTGCGTCGGCACGCGCTACTGCTCGAACAACTGCCCCTACAAGGTGCGACGCTTCAACTTCTTCCAGTACGCGGACTGGGAGACGCCGAGCCTGAAGCTCCTTCGCAACCCGGACGTGACCGTGCGGAGCCGGGGCGTGATGGAGAAGTGCACCTACTGCGTGCAACGCATCACCGTCGCTCGCATCGCCGCGGAAAAGGAGGACCGGCCGATCCGCGACGGCGAGATCGTGACCGCCTGCCAGGCGGTGTGCCCGACCGAGGCGATCGTCTTCGGCAACATCAACGACCCGACGAGCCGCGTCGCGCGCCTGAAAGCCGACGCGCGCAACTACGCGCTCCTCGGGGAGCTCAACACCCGCCCCCGGACGACGTACCTCGCGGCGGTCCGCAACCCCAACCCGGAGCTCGCCTGAGCGTGCCCGAGTCCGCCGAGATCACCCCGCGCGCGCCGTCCGGGCCCCCGCCCGTGATCGAGCCCGGTCACACCTTCGCCACGATCACCGACAAGATCAGCACCATCGTCCTGACGCGCCGGACGCCGCGCGGGTGGTTCCTCGGCTTCGCCATCGCCTTCACCGTCATGATGGGGCTCTTCTACGCGATCGCCTATCTCCTGATCGCGGGCATCGGCATCTGGGGCATCAACATCCCCGTCGGCTGGGGGTTCGCCATCATCAACTTCGTATGGTGGATCGGGATCGGGCACGCGGGGACGCTCATCTCCGCCATCCTCCTCCTGCTCCGCCAGCAGTGGCGGCAGTCGATCAACCGCTTCGCCGAGGCGATGACCCTCTTCGCGGTCGCCTGCGCAGGACTCTTCCCGCTCCTCCACCTCGGTCGCCCCTACTACTTCTACTGGCTGGCGCCCTACCCGAACATCATGTCGCTGTGGCCGCAGTTCCGGAGCCCGCTCGTGTGGGACGTGTTCGCGATCTCGACCTACCTCACTATCTCGCTGCTGTTCTGGTTCGTGGGGCTGATCCCCGACCTCGCCACGCTCCGCGACCGCTCGAAGAGCCGCGTCGGCCGCGTGGTGTACGGCATGCTCGCCATGGGATGGCGGGGTTCGGCGCGCCACTGGCAGCGCTACGAGATGGCCTACCTGCTGCTCGCGGGGCTGGCGACGCCGCTCGTCGTCTCCGTGCACACCGTCGTGAGCTTCGACTTCTCGGTCGCGCAGCTCCCCGGCTGGCACTCGACGATCTTTCCGCCCTACTTCGTCGCCGGCGCGATCTTCTCCGGCTTCGCGATGGTCAT
>DATILR010000209.1:0-3384 GCA_035476275.1 Binatus sp. (SeqCode)
GGTCTTCAACACCGCGGGGAACGGGCTCCCCAACCTCCGGAACGGCTCCGGGCGGGTGGTGGCGACGTCGCTGAACGTCTTCTGCACCGCGATCCTCGCCGACAAGCTGCACACGATCTGTGACCCGGCGGCCCCCTGCAGTCTCCCGCCGCCGACGATGGTGAACGTGCCGCTCATCCGGCTCCCCTGAGGCACGGCGCCGGGAGACGCTGCCATGACGCTCAGCCGTCTGCTCTGCCTGGCCGTGACCGCCTTCCTCGTCGCCGGCCCGGTGGCGCGCGTACGCGCCGGCGTCGCCGACACGGCGCTCCCGACCTTCGCGGACGGCCAGCCCGCCAAGTTCGCCGCGTTCCTGCCGACGGTCATCAGCGACAACAACCTCCGGACCTACGTCGTGTGCACCAACCTCGGGACGACCCCGATCGACGTGGGCCTCGAAGTCTTCGATTCGACCGGCACGCGCGGCAACACCATCGCCGCGGGCAACGGCGCGCTGCTGAACGTCCCCGCGGATGCCACCGTCACCTTCAGCACCGGGTTCACGGTCGTCCTGCACGAGCAAGCGGTCATCACGCTCGAGCTGCCGGTGACGATGCTCGGCCAGGGGAGCGGTCGCGTCGTGGCGACGGCGCTGCAGGTGGCGTGCTCAGCCTACGCGGCCGATCGGCTGCACGCGATCCGTGACCCACTGCGCTTCGCAGAGCGGCCCCCGACGATCAGCGCGCTGCCCGTCCGCCCCGCCTGCACGGCAGCGGCCTGCGCCGACGGGAATCCGTGCACGACCCCCGGCTGCGATCACGCCGGCGTCTGCACGTATACCCCGGTCGCCAACGGCACGCCCTGCGACGACGCCAACGCCTGTACCGCGGGGGACGCCTGCCTCACCGGCCTGTGCACCGGCGGTGCCATCAGCTGCGACGACGCGAACCTGTGCACGACGGACGGCTGCGCCCCCGCCAGCGGCTGCACGCACACCCCGGTCAGCTGCGACGATGGAAACCCCTGCACGACCGACAGCTGCGATCCGGCGAGCGGCTGCGCGCATACGCCCGTCGCCGACGGGACGGTGTGCAACGACGGGAACGCCTGTACCACGGACGCGTGTGCCGCCGGCCAGTGCGTGGGCAGCACCGTCAGCTGCGACGACGCGAACCCCTGCACGACCGACAGCTGCGATCCGGCGAGCGGCTGCCAGCACCCGCCCATCGCTGGTTGCGTCACCACCACGACCACCTCGACCTCCACGTCGACCTCGAGCAGCAGCTCCACGACGAGCACCTCTTCGAGTACATCGACGACCGAGTCGACGAGCACCTCGACCAGTTCGAGTACGTCGACGACCGAGTCGACGAGCACCTCGACCAGTTCGAGTACGTCGACGACCGAGTCGACAAGCACCTCGACCAGTTCGAGTACGTCGACGACCGAGTCGACGAGCACGACGTCGAGCACGGAGTCGTCAACGTCGACGAGCACGAGCACATCGACGACCGCATCGACGAGCACCTCGACCAGTTCGAGTACATCGACGACGGCATCGACGAGCACGACGTCGAGCACGCGGTCGACGACGTCGACGTCGACGAGCATGAGCACATCGACGACGGCATCGACGAGCACGAGCAGCTCGACGAGCTCGACCAGCCGCTCCACGAGCAGCACATCGACCTCCTCCTCGACGAGCACGTCGTCGACCATCAAGGTTCAGACGACGACCACCACCACGCTTGCCTCCACCACCACGACCTCCACCGCCGTCACGACCACTACGACGACGAGCGTGACCAGCACCACCGCCGAGACGACCTCCACCACCACCACGTCGTCCACCACCACGACCAGCCTCGCCCCGCCGCCACCCACCACGACAACGACGCTGCCCGGCCGGCCGCCGTGCGTGGTCGGGACGGCGAGCGGGTGCGATGACGGCGACCCGTGCACGGTGGACACCTGCACCGCGACTGGGTGCCTCCACGACCCCGCGGCCGGCTTCGCGGCCATCGTCTGCGCGTTGCCCGATGCAAGCCTCCGGATCGGGCCGTGTACGGGCGAGCAGATTCCGGGCGCCGTGAGTCAGCGCTCGGACCAGGGCCGGAGCCTGATCAGCCGGGCGGCCGCGAGTGGACGGGCGAAGCAGGTCCGACGCCTCGTCCTGAAGGCCGCCAAGGCCCTGCGGAGCGCGGCCCAGCAGGTCAGCATCGCCGGCAAGTACGGCAGCCTCTCGCCCGCCTGTGTCGCCGCACTCCGCTCGCCGCTCCAGGATGCGGCGGTCCGCGCAGCGCGGTTGGCTGCGACGCTGTAAGGGCTGAGGGTCGAGGCGATCTCCCGCGCTCGCAACCACCGCAGGTTGAAGGCCGCACATTCTTCCACTCGTCACTCTCCACTTCGGCGTTCGCGGGCAGATACCATTCTCGGCCGCCAGCGGTGGTTGGATAGATCTGCCGCACGCCGAACGGGTCGACGGAGCCAGGCCCGCGCACGGCGTCGGGTCCGCCGCTGCCGGCGCTTCTGCTCGCGGGGCAGCTCGTCAGCGCCAGCGCCGCCAGAAACACGAAGGCCTCGACCCTTCGCCAACCCGTCGGGGTCGGAGCCCCTTGCCTCGCCCCGCGAGGCCCGTCGGTCTCGGCGGCGCATCGCACACCAGCATCTCGCCCCATTAGATGTGGGCGTGGCCCCCGTCCGCAGCCGAGACAACGTGCAGCGGCCTGTCGCGGTTCGGTGGGTTGGTCGCCGCCCCTCGTCCGGAAAAGATCGGGCCGCAGCTCGTCCCGCGATTGTGGCCCTGGAAGCCCGCCCACATCATCCTTTTCTGCAGCTGAAGTGGGCGCGCTGAGGCGGCGCGGCCGGACTACGAGAGGTGACGGCACCGCGAGCTACAACCTTCCGACCCGTCTCGCGGGGCCTGGCATCCAAGGCCGAGGAGCATAGCAGGCTCCGTATAGGACAGGCGCCTTCAAACAGGCGATTCGCCCCGATCTCCTCCTACCAGCCCCGCCGCTCTTCCGTAACGACGCATTGGGCGCAATGCACGGCAGGCCGCAAGGTGGCGGAGGAGGGGTGGGATGACAGACGAGCCCGCGCTCGGAAGAACTGCTGGCTGGCGGTACGCAGACCGTCGCGGTCTCCCCACGGCGCTTTCGCCAATGCGCGACGCATCAAGCCGTCTCTGATGCCGGTCACCCGTGGGTGCCGAGCCCAGCGAGCCAGGTCAGGCCCGTCAGGAGTGAAACTGACGGATGCTGTAGAGAGTGCTGTACGGTTTGCTAAGTACCTCGATTCCTTTTCGTTGACGCCTCGACCGAAGGCGCGGTACGTCTCATGTGATGTCCGCCACGTCAACCCGCACAGCACTCGCGCTTCTGTTGCTCGGCTTCGGCCGCTCCG
>DATILR010000210.1:0-27540 GCA_035476275.1 Binatus sp. (SeqCode)
AGAGGAAATTCGAGGGCGAATTCGCACGCATCACCACCGGTTTCTCCGAAGTGGCATTTCGTGGCCCCAGGTCCTGTTCGGAGACTTTCCCCGTCGTCTATGAGCGTGCGGCACGGTCAATCCCGTCCTCGTACGGAACGATCTCCCCGGCCGACGACGGGTCAAATCCAACGGAGAAGGGAGTCCCGATCTCATGATGCTAGCAGGATGCGAGCAGGAGGTGGTCTGTGGCGGTGGGGGCGGCCCTGCGGGGCGGGAGCGTGCGCTCATGCTGGCGGTCCTCGAGGACGCGGTCCACTGTCTCGCGGGAGAGCTCGGCCCGACGGGCGAGCGCCCAACGTTGGCGGCCGAGGCGCGCGCCTGGTTCATGACCTGCGATCCGCGCTGGCCATTCTCGTTCGTGAACATCTGCGACGCCATCGGGCTCGACGCCGACCGCGTCCGTCGGCAGCTGCTCCACGACGCGCCGGACTTCCCTCCGGTCGCGGGCGTGACCAAGCCGGTCCTCGCTCCACGGCTCCGCCGGGAGAATCCCCCCGAGGACGATGTCGCCCGCATGATCCGCAACGGACGCCCGCTGCGCGAGGTAGCAGAGACCTTCGGGATCAGTGTCTCGAAGGCCTCGATCCTCTCCGGCGGTCTGGCGAGTCGCATCAAAGCCGAGCGGGACGAGGAGATTCGTCGGCTCCGCGATGCCGGCTGGACCTATCGCGCCCTCGCCGGACAGTTCCGTCTCTCCCGGATCCGCGTAATGCGCATCTGCGCCCGCCGCGAAGCTGCATGACCTCCGGGGGGCCCGTGCGGTGCTCGGGCGCTGCGCGCCCTGCGACCATTTGCCGCTGAACTGACGCCCCCCGGACCCCCGGTCGCCGCCCGCTGACGCGGGCGGCTCCGCTTGAACGCTCGCGCGCTCTGCGCGCTCGGGTCTTGCCGGGCGCGGCAAAGCCGCGCCCAGCACACGTAGCGAAGGCGGGGGCGGCCCCGGTGAGTGGGAGGGAGGCCGGCAGCGCGACCCGCAGGTCCCGCGCGCGCCCGCGGCCAGCGGTAGGGTCGCTACACGCTCGCCGGCGCGCGTGGACCGAGGACCGGAGCGCGGCCGGCCTCCCTCCCACTCACCGGCGCAGACCCTAGTCGAGCGTGATGACGCTCTCGCCCAGGTGGCCGAGGTAGAGGAAGAGCAGCAAGTAGTCCCGCAGATGCCGGGTCAGGAGGAAGTTGTGGCGCACGTGCTCGCGGCCGTTCTCGCCCAGGCGGCGGGCGAAATCGGGGGCGTTCAGGAGCTGCTTGATCCAGTACGCCGTTCCCTCGATCGTGTGCGTCAGCACGCCGGAGTACTTGTGGGTGATCTGCAGGGGAATCCCGCCCACCGCGCCGGCGATGACGGGCTTCGCCTTCCAGAGCGCCTCCGCGACCGTCAGCCCGAAGCCCTCGCGGAGTGACTTCTGCAGCACGACGGTCGAGGCGCGCTGCAGGGCGTTGATCTCGACGTTGGCGGTCGGCGGCAGCTCGACCACGTGGATGTCGCGGTCGTCGGCCGCCCGATCGCGGCACTCGGTGAGCACTGCCTGGCCTTCCGGATCGTCGGTGGCGGAGCCACCCACCAGGAGCAGCTGGCAGTCGTTGTACTTCTTGACCAGCCGGAATGCCTCGATCACGCCGAGTGGATCTTTTAGACGATCGAAGCGTGAGACCTGGGTGACGAGCGGCCGAGAGGGGTCGAGGCCGAGGCGGGTCACGATCGACTCGACCGTGCGCGCATCGAGCTCGCGGTTCTTGTCCGCCAGGGGGTCGATGGAGGGTGCGATCAGCACCTGATCGATCGGCAGCGTGCGCGAGAACTGCGGCGCCGAGAAGACCGCGGCGTCGTAGCGTTCGACCGTCGGACGGAGGAACTCCCACACCGAGGCCACGGGGGCCGACAGGTCGATGTGGCAACGCCAGATCCACCGCGACCCCGGAGCGCGCGCCGCGACCAGTCCCGCCGGCTGCGGGTCGTGAATGAAGACGATGTCGTCGGAGAGCGCGAGGTTGCGCAGATTCTGCTCGGTGGTCTCGCGGTAGACCGCGATGTCGTGCTCGCTGAGCGTGACCGGCCGTCCGTGGAGCGCGTTGTGGATCGACTTGGTGACGGCGTAGAACTCGTCACCTCCCCGGATGACGTCCCAGCGCGTGTTGATGCCCAGCTCGAGCAGGAGCGGCACGAGCCGGTTCAGGATCTCGGCCACCCCGCCGCCCACCGCGGTCGAGTTGACGTGCTGTACCCGCCGCCCGCGGAGCCGGTCGCCGAGGAGGCGGATCTCCTCGATCGTCGCACGCCCGACGAAGGGCGCGTAGGCGTCCAGTCCGGCCGTCATGGGCGCGACCCGCTCGTCCCCAGGCGAGTCTCGATCAGACGGAGGAGACGCTGCCGCAGACCCTCCATCGTGTACGTGTACGGATCGAGCTTGCGGACGCCGGCGGCCACCTCACGCTCGCCGAGGTCGCGCTCGAGCCAGCGCGAGAAATCGTTGTCATCCGAGCCGACGCGCAGGCGAGCCTCGAAGAGGTGATAGGAGATGGCCCCGTGGGTCACCTGCCGGATCTGCTGGGCGAACTCGGCGAGCGTCCTGGCCTGATGGGCGGTGGGCAGGACGAAGGAGATGGCGTCCATGAAATGGAACTCCTCGCCGGGCGGCGCGGTGCGGAGCTCGCGGCGCGTCTCGAGGTACCCGTCGATGACGCCCACCACCCGGTCGCGCAGATCTTCCAACGAGGCGAACTGCACGGTGTCGATCGCGGCCAGCTGCTCCCCGAGCTGGTCCTCCTGCAGCACGTTGGTGACCCAGAACGCCAGGTCGTTGGGCGGCTCGGGCGAGAGATGCTGATGCTGCACCAGGAAATGATGCGTGTGGTGGAAGATGACCGACGCGGGAACCGTCCGGAGATGCTCGGTGAGCTCGGCCAGGTCGGCGGCCCGACGCCCCGTCAGGCGCGTCAGCGTGAGCCGGGTCCAGAATCGGAAGGGCGATGCGGTCATGGCGGATGGCATTGGTCAGGCGGCGCTCGCGGCCGGTGGCCCCGCCGCGGCCAGCCGGGCGAGGAAGGTCTGCGTCCACCAGGTGAGGTCGCGGGTGGCGATCCGCCGGTTGAGGGCGCGCAACCGGCGGCGCCGCTCGTCGATGGGCATGTCGACCGCGACGTCGAGCCCGCGGCAGATCGCTTCCACGTCGTACGGGTTGACGATCACCGCCTCGCGGAGCTCCTGGGCGGCCCCGGCGAACTCCGAGAGGACGAGGACGCCATCCGGCGCCGCGCCGCCGCGACACGCCACGTATTCCTTGGCGACCAGGTTCATGCCATCACGGAGGGGCGTGACGAGGGCGACGTCCGAAGCCACATAGTACGCGGCGAGCTGCTCACGCGAGAGGGCTGCATACAGATACTGGAGGGGCGTGCGCCCCTCGGTCGTGAAGCGGCCGGTGATGCGGCCGACGGCCTCGTCGATCGATCGCTTCATGTCGCGATAGTCGGGCAAGCGGTCACGGGAAGGTACCGTGATCTGTACCAGGGAGACGCGTCGCCGCCACTCTGGCCGGCGCTCGAGGAAGCGCTCGTAGCCCCGCAGCCGCTCGAGGATCCCCTTGGTGTAGTCGAGGCGATCCACGCCGAGGATGACCGTTTCGGCGCCGAGCGTGGCGCGCAGGCGCGCGGCTCTCCGCTGCACCATCCCATCACTGCCGTGTGCCCGGAACGTCTCATAGTCGATCCCGATGGGATGCGCAAAGACGCCGACGTCTCGCCCCGGCAGGTGGACCTGGGCCGGCGCGTCGGAGACCGGATACTGCAGAAACTGACGGACGCTCTCGAGGAAGTTCCGGACGTCGGGCTCGGTCTGAAAGCCGATCAGATCGGCACCTAGCAGACCCGTGAGGAGCTCCGCGCGCCAACGGCAGACGCCGAGCACCGTGGGCGGCGGGAAGGGGATGTGCCAGAACACCCCGACCGACGCCGGGACTCCCGCCGCGCGCAGCAGTCCCGGGACGAGGCAGAGGTGGAAGTCGTGCAGCCAGACGAGATCCCGCGGCTGTACGGCGGACTGGACCGTGGCCGCGAAGCGCTCGTTCGCCTGGCGGTACGCCGCCCAGTAGTTCGCCTGGAACCGACAGCGGCTCAGGAACGCGTGGCAGAGCGGCCAGAGACCCTGGTTGGCGAAGCCGGCGTAGTAGTTCTGGACCTCGCGCTCCTTCAGGCGGACGGCCCGGATCGGATACGGCAGGCCGGCGGTCCCTGCGGGCAGCTCGTCACCCGCCGGCCCTCCGATCCAGGCGATCCAGAGCCCGCCGCGCGCGCGGAGCGCGTCGTCGAGGGCCCCCGCGAGGCCACCCACGGTGCGCACCGCGCGGACCCCGTCCGGACCGCGCACCATCTCGACCGGTGCGCGGTTCGACACCACGATGAGGCGAGGCGTGGTGGACATGGAGCGACGAATTGGACACCACCGTCCGCGGACGGTCAATGCCCGACGCCAGTTTCGTCTTCCTGGGATTGTGCCGGCGGCGGCTCGCCACGGTAGACGTGACGCCGGAACAGCGGCGTGAAGTCCCGACCCGCGACCTGGTTGACGGCGCGGAGGAAGCTCGCCGTCGTGAGGCTGCCACGCTCACGTGCGAGCGCGCGGACGGCATCGTCCAGCGACCGCTGGCCGCCGGTGGCGCGCCGGATCTCGTGATCGATCCAGTACATCACGAGCGGCGCGCTGTTGTTGAAGGCCGCCGGGATTCGCGTCGTGGTGAGGTCGCTTCCCCAGTGGCCGTAGCGGGCGAAGAGGGCGATGCCGCGCGCGAAGGCGCGCGGTGAGAGCCGTCCCGCCCGGTAGGGGAGGGCCAGCGAGTAGTACTCGGCGAGCCCCTCGCTCACCCACCGCCCGTCGGTCGATGGATGGAACGGCTGCCACACATGGAAGAGCTCGTGCAGGTAGCTGCACGTCTTGTCCGGCGAGCGGATCGGAATGCGACCGTTCACGAAGAAGGAATCCTCGCCCGAGAGCCCGCCGTGCCACATCGGGTCGGGTGCGCTCACGATCAGCAGGCGCGACGGCGGCGGACCGAGGATCCCCACGAGGAGCGGGATCGTCTTGCGGTAGAGCCGGAAGAGGCTGCGCACGTCGAGCGCCGAGCCCGGCGCCACGCCGACCGTGACCTCCATCCCAGCGATCGTGCGGCGGTGGCGGGCGATGTGACCCAGCAGCAGCCATCCGCGCGGCCGGTCGAATCGCTTGCCCGGCTCCTCGACGAGATAGGTGCCGTCGGGGAGGGAGGCGAGGGCGGTTGCGCTCTGCCAGCCGCTCGGGAGACGGAACCGGAGGCGGGCCCGCGCCGCCGCAGCACCGGTCCGGAACCTGACGTTGATCTCCGGAAAGAGGTGGAGCGCGCGGGTCGCGACCCAGTCGGGAGCCGCGTAGCTGTCGAAACGGGGTCCAGGAGGCCGCTGACGGTCGAGCGCGACCGTGTAGCGGAGGTGCGCGTAGGGAGCGCCGGGCGTCCACGTGAGCGTGCGGCCGTGCCAGACGAGGCGCCCCGTACCGCTCACGTTGGTGGTCCGGTCGTCACGGAAGACGAGACGGAATGCGGCGATCTCGTCGATGCCGGCGAGCAGCCAGTGGACGTGGGCCCGCCCGGGATCGCGTCGCGAGATGCGGACGACGTAGTCGATGCTGTAGGTGGGGCGCCGTGGCCCGAGAGGCGGTCCGGCGAGCGCGGCGAGTGCCGTGGCGGTGAAGAGCGCGCCGCGCATCGGCTCAGAGGATCTCGACGATCATCGGCCGCCGGCGCTGAAAGGCGTGCAGGCGGGCGGGACGGTGCGAGCCGCGGCGTACCTCGGCGAGCGGTCGCAGCAGTCCGAGGGAATGGATCTTCTTGCGGAAGTTGCGCCGGTCGAGTCGCCGGCCGAGAATCGCCTCGTACATCTCCTGCAGCTCGCCGAGCGTGAAGGCGCGCGGAAGGAGATTGTAGGCCAGGTTGGTGTAGGTGAGCTTGGCGCGCAGCCGGGCGAGTGCGGCCTTTACCACTGCCTGGTGATCGTAGGCGAGTGGGGGAAGGCGGCTCACGCGCCGCCACGCCGCGGTGGCGTATTTGTCGCGCGGCGAAGCCGCGCCTGGCTTCGTCCGCCCTCGCGTGTCGCCCGGCAGGCCGCCGTCCGACGTGAGGGCGACGTAGGCAACGGACACGACGCGCCCATGCGGGTCGCGCCGCGGACTCCCGAACGTGTAGAGCTGCTCCAGGTAGACGTCGCCGATGCCGGCCTGTGCGGCGAGCTCCCTCCGGGCGGCGTCATCGAGGGATTCGTCGAGGCCGACGCGGCCACCTGGCAAGGCCCACTCCCCGCGGAATGCGCCGCGCTGGACCTGTACGAGCAGCAGATGAAGCGCGCCCGAGGCGACCGTGAACACGGCCACGTCGACCGCAACGGTCGGCGCCGGGCCGCCGGCACCGCCCATGCGGCGCTCAGGCCCCGAGCGCGAGCATGCGCTCGAGAGCCACCGCGGCGCGCGACCGCACGTCCTCGGGGATGGTGATCTCCGGCCCGAGGGCGACGAGGGCGTCGCGGGTTCCCTCGAGCGTGATCATCTTCATGTAGTGGCAGAGCTTGCAGCTCTTGTAGAACTTCTTCTCGGGCACCTCGAGGATCAGCCGATCGCTCAGCCCGCACTCGGTCACGATCAGGAACTCCCGCTCCGGGCGCTCCTTCGCATAGTGCACCATGCCGCTCGTGCTGAGCACGGCGTCCGCCAGGGCCCGCACGTCGGCGCGGCACTCGGGGTGGACGAGCACCCGCACGTGCGGCAGGGCGGCCCGGACCGCCCCGATCTGCTCGGGCGTGATCTGATGATGCACGTAGCAGTCGCCGTCCCAGGCGATCACCGTCTTCCGGGTCTGCGACTGCACGTAGGCGGCGAGGTTCCGATCGGGGACGAAGAGCACGTGCTCGGTGGGGAGCGCCTCGACGATGCGGACCGCGTTGGAGGAGGTGCAGCAGACGTCGCACTCGGCCTTCACCTCGGCCGTGGTGTTGACGTAGCCGACCACCTGGAGGTCGGGGTACGCCGCCCGCAGCTCGGCCTTGCGGGCGGCGAGGTCGTCGCCGGTCACGCTGTCGGCGAGCGAGCACCCGGCCCGGAGGTCGGGCAGGATCACGCGCCGGCTCGGGTTCAGGATCTTCGCCGTCTCCGCCATGAAGTGCACGCCACAGAACACGATCGTCTCGGCCGCCACGCGCGTCGCCTGACGCGCCAGCTCGAGGGAGTCGCCGATGAAATCGGCGACCTGGAGGACCTCCGGCCGCTGGTAGTTGTGGGCCAGGATGACGGCGTTGCGCTCCTGCTTGAGCGTCTGCACGTCGGCGATCAGGCGGGCGAGCGTCTCGCACCGGGCAGGGGTGTACCCCGGATCGTCGAGGCGGGCGAAGAGGGCCTCGAGCGTCGGGCCGGCCGTCGGGGCGAGATCGGGCATGCGTTCTCCCGGGACCACTTCGTGTACCTTGGACACATACTCACGCCGGCACCCGGGCTCTGTCAAGCGGCCGGCGACGGCTTGCAGGGACCGTCGGGCCCGGGTAGGGAACGCGGCGCGCAGGGAGGACAGCCGATGTCGTTGGTCGAGTGCAACGAGGCCCTTCTCCGGGGCGGAGCATACCGGGCGCTCGCCGAGCGCGCGCTCGCCGACGAGCCGTTGCGCCGGGAGGAGGCGCTGGCGGTTCTGCAGAGCCCGGACGCGGGACTTCCCTCGCTGCTCTGGGCGGCCTACGCGGCCCGCAGCCGGCACTGGGGTCGACGCGTGAAGCTCTGCGTGCTGCAGAACGCGCGCAGCGGGCTCTGTCCCGAGGACTGCGGCTACTGCTCGCAGTCGGCGGTCTCGAGCGCGCCGATCGCGCGCTACCGGCTCGTGCCGATCCCCGAGCTCGTCGCGGGTGCACGCCGTGCGGCCGCGGCCGGTGCGACGCGGTACTGCATGGTGGTGAGCGCGCGCGGGCCGAGCGGGCCCGACATTGCGCACTTCGCCACCGCCGCCCGGACGATCCGTGCCGAGCTGCCGGAGCTGGAGCTGTGCGTCTCCCTCGGCATCATGGACCAGGGGCAGGCCGAGACGCTCGCCCATGCCGGGATCGACTTCGTGAACCACAACCTCAACACGAGCCGCCGCTTCTATCCATCGATCTGCAGCACGCATACCTACGACGACCGCGTCAGCACCGTGATCAACACGGTGCGGGCAGGGATGGCGCCCTGCTCGGGCGTGATCGTCGGTATGGGGGAGACGACGGAGGACCTGGTCGAGGTCGCGATGGAGCTCCGGCGGCTGGCGGTGGTCTCCCTGCCCGTCAACTTTCTCAATCCCATCGACGGCACGCCGCTCGGCGACCGCCTGCCGCCGACCCCCGCCGACTGCCTGCGGGCGCTCGCCCTCTTCCGGCTGACCAACCCGCGTGCCGACCTCCGCGCCGCGGGGGGGCGCGAGCGCTGCCTCGGTGCCGCGCAGGGGCTCGCGCTCTTCGCCGCCAACTCCCTGTTCGTCGGGGGCTACCTGACCACCCCGGGCCAGGCGCGGGACGAGGCGGTCGGCATGATAGAAACCCTCGGCTTCGAGGTCGAGGGCGCCCCACCGCGGCGCCCCGCCACCGTGATGGACAGGGCCGTCCAAATGTGATGAGAGCCAGTCGCCTGAGTTCCTGAGCAGTTTCCTGAGGAGGGGTACGGCATGCGAGACCCACTGGCATCGACACTTCACACGGTCCTGCGCGCGGGCGAAGAGGACGAGGACCTGGAGGACGACGACGACGAGGACCTCGACGACGACGAAGACCTCGATGATGACGACGACGATCTCGACGAGGACGAGGAAGACGAGGAGGAGTGAGCGGTGGGATCAGGTGCCCGCGACCGTCATGCGGGCGATCTTCAGGGTGGGTGAGGCGAGCGACGTCCGCAGGCGCAGATCGTTGCCCACCATCTCGATGTCGCGCAGCATGTCGTTCAAGTTACCCGCGATCGTGATCTCCTCGACGGGGTAGGCGAGCTCTCCGTTCTCGATCCACAGGCCGACGGCGCCGCGCGAGTAGTCCCCGGTGACGAGGTTGACGCCGAAGCCGATGAGCTCGGTTACGTAGAGTCCCTCGCGCACCGAGGCGACGATCGCCTCGGGCGCGTGCGGTCCCGGCTCGACGAAGAAGTTCGTCGGTCCGGCGCTGGGGACGTCGCCCACGCCGCGCGAGGCGTGTCCGGTCGGCCGGAGCCCGAGCCGCCGCGCGGAATACGAATCGAGCAGATAGGTGGTGAGCACGCCGCGCTCCACCACGGTACGGCGACGCTGGGCGACGCCCTCGCCGTCGAAGGGACGCGAGCCGGGCGCGGCCGGCAGCAGGGGATCGTCCACGACGGTGACGGCGCTCGCGGCGACCTGCTCACCCAGGCGGCCGAGGAGGAACGACATCCGGCGGTAGAGCGCCGGACCGGCGACGGCGCCGGCGAGATGGCGCAGCAGGGTCGCGGCGCTCTCGGGATCGAAGACGACCGGACAGTCGCGCGTGGGCGCGCGACGCGCCCCCAGCCGCCGCAGCGTACGGCGTGCCGCTTCCGCGCCGACGCTGACGGGCGACTCGAGCCCGGCCAACTTGCGGTGCGCGGTGAACCACGCGTCTCGCTGCATGGCGCCATCCCGGGTGGCCACCGGGACCACTGCGAGACTCGCATGCGAGCCGCGATAGCCGCCCGCGAAGCCCAGGCTCGAGGCGTAGGTGACCTGACCGACGCTGCTGGAGAATTCCGAGCCCTCGGAGTTCGTGATCTCGGGCGCGGCATCGAGGGCGGCTGCTTCCGCCTCGCGCGTCCACTCGAGGGGCTGGGCGGGATCGAGGGCCTCCAGCGCGGGATCGTGGAGATCGAGGTCGGGCCAGTCGCGGGCGAGATCGGCCGCCTCGGGCAACCCGGCGTGCGGGTCGGGGGCGGTCGAGCGCGCGAGCGTGCAGGCGTCGCGCGCGAGCGTGTCGAGGCCCTCGGCGGTCAGATCCGCGGTGGAGGCGATGGCCGTCGAGTCCCCGACGAAGACCCGGAGGCCGGCCCGACGCTGCCGGGCTCGCTTCACCTTCTCCACCTCGCGGAGCCGGACGCCGACCCCCAGGCCATCGCTCTCGGCCACCACCGCGTCGGCGTCGCGCGCACCGGCGCCCAGGGCCGCGGCGACCAGCTCGCGCGCCATGTCCTCGAGGGTCATCACCGTCCGGAGCGGACGATCGGTGGGGGCGCGCCGGCGGACGCGCTCACGCCTGCGTCCCGCCCACCGTGAGGCCGTCGATGCGCACGGTCGGCAGACCGACGCCCACCGGTACGGACTGGCCGTCCTTCCCGCACGTGCCGATGCCCTCGTCGAGCTGGAGATCCGAGCCGACGCGCGTGATGCGCGTCAGCACGTCGGGGCCGTTCCCGATGAGGGTCGCGCCCTTCACGGGGGCACCGACCTTGCCGCCCTCGATGAGATAGGCCTCGCTCGCCGAGAAGACGAACCGCCCGTTGGTGATGTCGACCTGTCCCCCACCGAACGAGACCGCGTAGAGGCCGCGGTCGACGGAGCGGATGATGTCCTCCGGGGCCTCCTCGCCCGCCAGCATGAAGGTGTTCGTCATGCGGGGCATGGGGAGATGCGCGAAGCTCTCCCGGCGGCCGTTGCCGGTGAGCGGCATGCCCATCAGCGTGGCGTTCAGGCGGTCCTGCAGGTAGCCGCGCAGGATGCCGCGCTCGATCAGGACGGTGCGGCCGGTGGGTGTGCCCTCGTCGTCCACGTTGAGGGAACCCCGGCGGCCGGGGAGGGTACCGTCGTCGACCACGGTGCAGAGCTCGCTTGCCACCCGCGTCCCGATCCGGTCCGTGAACGCCGACACGCGCTTGCGGTTGAAGTCCCCTTCCAGCCCGTGCCCGATCGCCTCGTGGAGAAGTATCCCGGGCCATCCCGGACCGAGGACGACGGTCATGGGACCGGCCGGCGCGTCGACGGCATCCAGGTTGACCAGCGCCTGACGTGCCGCCTCGCGCGCGAAGCGTTCGGCGCGGCCGTCGGTGAGAGTTCCGAAGGCGAAGCGGCCGCCGCCGCCGTAGGTGCCCTGCTGGCGGACGCCGTCGCGCTCGGCGATGCAGGTGACGTTCAGGCGCACGAGTGGCCTGACGTCGCCCACCACCACCCCGCCCGAGGTCATCATCAGGACGACACGGTGCTCGATCCCGATGCCGACCAGCACGTTGCTGATGGCCGGATCGACGGCGCGGGCGACCGCATCCAGCCGGAGGAGGAGCGCGGTCTGCTCCGCGAGCGGCGTGTCGACGGGCGGACGGGCGAGCCGGTAGAGATCGTGGCGCGGGCGCCCGGTGGCGGGGGCGGTCAGCGCCTCGGTTCCCCCGCGCTCCTCCGCGATCAGCCGGGCCGTGCCCGCCGCGATCTCGAGCCGCTCGAGCGACACCTCGTCGGAATACGCGTAGCCACTGCGCGCGCCGGCGAGCACGCGCACGCCCACCCCCTGGTCGAGGGTACGGGTGGCGTGCTTGACCACGCCCTCCTCCAGGCTCGCCGTCTGGATGACGCGAAATTCGAAGTAGAGGTCGGCGTAGTCGGCGTGCCGCTCGAGCGCGGAGCCCAGCACGCGCTCGAGACCCGCGTTGGTGAGGCCGAAGCGCTCGCAGAAGAACCGCTCGACGCCCGCGACCTCCATCGTCACGAGGGTAGCAAACGCCCTCCGCAGGCGCCACACCGCGAGGCGCCGTTGCTGCCCCGTCGGGCGACGCATACGATGCGCGCGTGGCGTGGGAAGCGGTCGAGCGCCTGCTGGCCGAGATGAGCACGGCGCAGGACGCGAAGGTGCTGGCGCTCGCGCGCCGGATCGTGCCCCGCCTCACGCCAGAGGATCTCCGCAACCCCCACGATTTTCCGTCCCTCATGGAGAGCCCCGAATTCAACTACGAGGACGGCGTTCTGGCGGGCCTCCGGGCCGCCGAGATGGCGGTGCGGGCGGCCCGTCGGAAGGAAGAAAAGTGAGCTAGGGCACGGGGTTGCGCACCCAATCCGTCGGCGCGGGGGGCGTCACCGCGCCGCCGATGGACAGGCGGGCGGGGGGTTGAGATAATTCTCCCGCGTTTACGCGGGCTTTCCGCGTAACCTCAGAATGGCAATCGCCAGCAGCCGCGGCGTCCTGACGAGCCTGCTGCAAACGCTCGACCGGTCGGGCCCGCTCGTCATCCTGCCGCACGACAATCCCGATCCCGACGCGCTCGCCAGCGCTGTCGCCCTCAAGCACATCGTGACGACCCTCCTCGAGAAGGAGGCGCACATTGCGCTCGGGGGGATCGTCGGCCGGGCGGAAAACCGCGCCATGCTCACATATCTCAACATCTCGCTCGTGCCGGTGGGCGAGGTGTGCTTCGGCGGCGACACCCAGATCGCGCTGGTCGACACGCAACCACGACGATCGAACAACTCCCTCCCCGATGACATCGTCCCGACCGTCGTGATCGACCATCATCCCGCCTACGCCCTGTATCCCGACGTCCCGTTCCTCGATCTCCGCGATCAGTACGGCGCCACGTCGACCATCCTGACCGAGTACCTGCGCGACCTGAAGCTCGACATCGAGTCAAAGTTGGCGACGGCGCTGTTCTACGGCATCGCCGCCGAGACCCAGGATCTCGGACGCGAGGCGACCGCCGCCGACATCGAGGCGAGTCACTTTCTCTACCCCTACACGAACAAGCGTCGGCTGGCGAAGATCGAGAATGCGCGCGTCCCACGCGAGTACTTCCGGGTGTTCGGGGAGGCGATCGAGCGGGCGACGCTCTACGACCGCGTCGTCGTCTCGATGCTGGGCGAGGTGCAGTATCCCGACATGATGGCCGAGGTGGCGGACTTCCTGCTCCGGCTCGATCGGGTGGAGTGGGCCGCGGCGATCGGCGGCTACGGGAGCTCTCTCTACTGCTCGGTGCGCACCACCGAACGCGACGTGAACGCCGGCGATCTGTTGCGGAGCATTCTCGGCAGTCGGTCCGCCGGGGGTCACGACATGATCGCCGGCGGGCGCATCGACGTGGGAGACGATCCCGAGGAACGGGACCGTGCCGCCGTGCGCGTGCGCGACCGCCTCCTGGCTGCCCTTGCCGTCGACCCCACGCAGGGGCAGCCGCTCGTCGCGCCGTTGTGAGAGACCGGGGGGGCGCTCCCGTCTAGCCGTATTTGACGGCGTGGGCAGGCGCTGTTAGCTACGTCTGCCATGTCGCTACCTATCCTGCTCTGGCGGACGATCGCGGGCGCGGCGATCGCCCTGCTGCTCACGCCGAGCCCGGGCCTCTGTGCCGACGCCCCGAAGCCTGCCGAGGTCGTCGAGACCACCGACGTCCTGGGGCAGCTCCCGGACGATCTCGCGGGGCGGTGGCTCGTCGTGAACCAGATCAAGCTCCCGTCGGGTGAGCTCCGTTCCTACCCGCGTCTCTGGGAGATCCGACGCGGCCGCGAGCATCTCGAGGTCATGCTCAAGCGGGTCGAGGTCCCGGCCGAACTCGCAAAGAAGGTGCAGGAGGGCGGCAGCGGTCCGACACCGTGGACACCCGCCGCCGACGATCTCCGCATGCTCGACGAACGCTGGGATCAGCTGCCCAGCACCAACGCGGACTGGGCGAAGATCGAGCATAAGCTCTACGGCGCGGACGCGTACACGGACGAGCTGAAGAGCGACGAGGAGACCAAGGGCAGCAAGTTCGCGCTCCTCACCAAGGAGACCTTCTCCGGGGCCCAGCCCGTGAAGACCACGATCTCGGTGTACGGATTCCGGGAGAGCGGCTCGAACGGCCAGTCCGGAGACTTCGTCACGACGTCCATCGCGGCGGCGCCGCTCCCGATCCCGATCACGCTCAAGGGGAGCTTCAAGGTCTATCGCGTGGGCGCGCCCCCTGCGCCACCCTCGATCCTGCGGCGTATCCTCGACATGTTCTCGGGCTGCCGGCGCGGATGACGCGCGGCTTCGCGTCCACCTAGAGCGCCGCGCGCGCGGCGGCGATCTCGGCCGCCGCCTCCGCATCCGACTCGCGCCGGGCCGCGGCCTCGAGTGCGTCTCGGGCGACGCTCCCGGCGAGTCGGCCGAGCGCCCAGGCGGCGTGACCGCGCACGAGCGGCTCGGCGTCGGCGAGCGCCGCCGTGAGCGACGGGATGGCGGCCGGGTTGCCGCTGTTGCCGAGCGCGACGGCGACGTTGCGCAGGAGCCCGGCGCGCTTCGTGCGGGCGACCGCCGTCCGTGCGAAGCGGGTGCGGAATGCGGACGCGTCGAGCGCGAGCAGGGGGAGCAGGGGAGGGGCGAGCGCGTCGCTCCCAGCGGGATCGCGCTCGGGGCCGTTCCACGGGCAGACCTCCTGACAGAGGTCGCAGCCGAAGACCCAGTTCTCGAGGCGCGCGCGGAGCGGTTCCGGTATCGCGCCGCGGTGTTCGATGGTGAGATAGGAGATGCAGCGCCGGGGGTCCATCGCGTAGGCCTCGAGTGCGCCGGTCGGACAGGCGACCAGGCACCGCGTGCAGCTGCCGCAATGGTCGGCGGGCAAGGGGACCGCGTCGAGCTCGAGGTCGGTGAAGAGCTCGGCCAGGAAGAAGTAAGAGCCACGCGCCCGATGGAGGAGGAGCGTGTTCTTGCCGATCCATCCCAGACCCGCCCGCATCCCCCATTCGCGCTCCAGGACGGGACCGGTGTCGACGTAGCCCCGGAAGCGCGCCGACGGGAAGCTCTGCTCGAGTCGGGCCGCGAGCGTCTGCAACTTCGCCTGGATGTCGTCATGGTAGTCCCCGCCGAGCGCGTAGGCGGCGATGCGTCCGCGGAGACTCGTGCGCCAGTCCTCCGGCGGCGGTGGCGGCGGGCGGTAGGGCAGGGCGAGCACGATCACGGCGCGGGCCCAGGGCACCAGCCGACGGGGGTCCAGTCGCTCCTCCGTCCGGCGCTCGAGGTAGTGCATCTCGCCGGCCCGTCCCCCGGCGAGCCAGGCGGCGAGGAAGGTCTCACGCGCGAGCGGCGCCAGCGGAGCGCACCCGACCATCGGAAACCCGAGGGGGCGGGCTTCCGCCGCGATCCGCTCCTCCCGCGTCGCCATCCGGGCTCGCTCTAGCACACGCAGCGAACGGGCGGGGAGCGCCCGCCCCCGAGTCAAACTCTTGGCACCGCGGGAACAATTCTCGCCGGTCACCGGCCCCGCACGGCAGACGGCACGGGCCTCGCTGGTGAGACATTCCGCGCGGTTGGCGTCCCGACGGGCCGTGTGAGGCGGCTGGCACGAGTTTGCAGCGTAGGTCCGGAGATCCATGGTGCTCGCGCCCAAATGACCGTCAGTCGCCTGCGCTTCGCTGTCGTTGGTTGCGGGACGATCGGCAGCCGCCACGCCCGCAACCTGCGCGCGCTGGGTGCTCCCGACCTGGCGCTCTGCGACGTCGATCACGCGCGCGCCGTCCAGCTGGCGAGCGCGCTCGAGACCGAGGTTGCCACCGACGACCTGGAGGCGCTGCTCGTCGGCTACCGTCCGACCGCCGTGCTGGTCTGCACTCCGCCCGGAACGCACCTCGAGGTGGCGACGCGGGCCCTCGAGGCCGGCGCACACGTGTTCTGCGAGGAGCCGCTGGCACCGACCCTCGATGGCGTCGACGAGCTCCTCGACCTCGCCGAGCGCCAGCAGCGCTTCATCATGATGGGCATGTGCCACCGCTTCCACGGCGGTCTCCGCCGCCTCCAGCAACGGGTGGCGGGGGGCACGGTGGGTCGTCTCCTCGGCGCGCAGCTGTGGATGGGGCACTACCTGCCGGATCGGCATCCCTCGGCGGACTACCGGTCCGGTTCGAGCACGCAGGGGCGGCTCGCGGACGGCGTGCTCCTGGACGGCATCCACGCCCTCGACACCCTCCGCTGGGCGCTGGGTGAGCCCGTCGACGTGCTCGGCATGCTCGGCAAGGTGTCGGACCTGGCCGTCGACGCCGAGGATCTGGCGGCGGCGATCCTGCGCCTGGAGAACGGCGCCATCGTCGAGGTGCATGTCGACCACCTTCAGCGGCACGCCGTGAGCCGCTGCGAGGTGATCGGCTCCGAGGGCAACCTCGCCTGGGATTCGAGCACGCAGGCCGTCCGGTGGCGCCGATCCGACGACATCGGATGGAACGAGGAGCGTGTCCCCGTCGATACGAACGAGATGTACGTCGCGGAGCTCTGTGAGTTCGTCGACTGCGTGGCGAGCGGTCGCCGTCCGGCGCTCGACGGCGCGGAGGGCCGTGCCTCGCTCGCGTTGGCGTCGGCGGTGCGCACCGCGGCGGAGAGCCGGCGACTGATCTCGCTGCCGGCCCGCCCCCGGCCCTTCGTCGCGACGGACAGCTGATGGTCCTCTGCTGGGTGGACGCTGGCCTGAGTGTCGGCCTCGGGCCCGTCAGCCGTGGGCTCGCACTCGCCGAGGCGCTGGCGGGATACGGTCTGCCCTGCCGGCTGGCCCTCGCCCCGGATCCGACGGCCCTCGCGTGGCTGCGCCTGGCGGGTGCGCGTCCGCCCGTCCTGCTTCCCGAGGACGAGCCGGCGCTGCCGCGCCTGCTCGCCGCCGCCGGCCGCGTCGCCGCGGTGATCGTCGACCTGAAGCGCCCGCTCACGAGTACGGAAGCGCACGCCCTCGGCGCCGGCCGCCGGCTCCTCGTGGTCGACAACGGGGGCGCGAACGTGGCGGCGGCGGATCTGGTGGTCGCGCCGCTCGGCTGCGGCGCGGAGCGCGACGGGCGCGACCTTCGCCCGGAGGGCGGGCGATCCCCGCAGTGGCTGGTCGGCCCCGCCTACGTGCCGCTCCGCCGCGTGTTTCGGCTGGCCGGCGATCTGCGCGGTGCCCGTCCGTCACCACCAGTCGTGCTGGTCAGCATGGGGGCGTGCGATCCGGCCGGCCTCACGCTCCCGGCGCTCGAGAGTGTGGCGCTGGCTCGCGAGCACGCCACGGCGTTCACGGTGCGCGTGGTCGCCAATCGACGCGTGCCGGTGTGGCAGCGGCTGCCCGGCGTGCTCCGCCGCCTCGACGCGCTCCCCGTTTCCCCCCTCCGCCCGGACGACATGGTGACCGAGCTCGCCGCCGCGGAGCTCGCCATCCTCTCGATGGGCGTGACGGTCTACGAGGCGATGGCGTGCGGGGTGCCGGCGATCGTGGTGGGCCGCTCCCGCGCCGACCTCGCCCACATGCGGCCCCTGGCCGCGGCAGGGGCGATCGTCAGCCTCGGCCTCGGCTGGACCGAGGAGCGCCTGGCGACCGCCATCGAGGAGCTGCTCGCGTCGCCCGGGCGCCGCGCCGCCATGGGGCTCGCCAGCCGTGCGCTGGTCGACGGACGCGGCGCAGAGCGGGTGGCGAGACGTCTCGACGCGGTGCTGACGCCGGGGTGCCGCGCGGACGTCGGCGATCCGATGCGCGTCTGAATCCGTCGCCGAGGGCTTGCCCATCGCGTCGACGCGAACGTTGCTGGTCGTCTCGGGCGGACCCCAGACCGTGACGGTGATCGAGGAGGCCCGCCGCCTGGGGCTCCGGGTGGTCGTGTCGGACGGGGCGCCCGACGCGCCCGGGTTTCGCCTGGCGGACGCCGGTCTGCTCGCGAGTACAGGAGATTCCGAGGCGACGGTCGACGCCGTCCGGGCGTACGCCGCCCGCACGCCCATCGATGGAGTGCTCGCCGGCGCGGCGGACGTGCCGGAGACGGTGGCCGCCGTCACCCGGGCGCTCGGGCTCCGCGGGGTTTCCGCCGAGACCGCGAGTCTCGTCACCGACAAGCTCGCGATGCTGGACCAGCTGGCCGCCGGCGGCGTGCCGGTCCCCTGGCACGCGGCCGTCGCGAGCCCACGGCAGCTGGAGCGGCTCGCGCGTCGCGCCGACCGGCCGCTGGTCGTGAAGCCGGTGGATGCGCGATCCGTCCGGGCGGTCGTCCGAGTGCTGCGCGGGGTCGACCCGAGCTGGGCGTTCGAGGTCGCCCTCGCCGGGTCCCCGCGCGGCTCCGTCATGCTGGAGGAGTTCGTCCCGGGAGCGCAGGTGAAGGCGGCGACCGTGCTGGTGGGCGGCCGGACGACGACGATCGCGCTCGCCGATTGCCGATACGACTCGCTCGACTCCTTCGCGCCGTTTGTCGTCGAGCAGGGCAGCGACCTGCCGTCGCGGCTGTCGCCCGTGATGGTCGAACGCATCACCGAGCTGGTGGCCAGCGCGGCCGCGACGCTCGGTGTCCAGCACGGGGCGGTGCAGAGTGAGCTGGTCGTCGGCTCGCACGGACCCGTGCTGGTCGACCTGATCACGCATCTCCCGGGCGGCCATTTCTGGACCCACGAGATCCCACTCTCCACCGGCGTCAACCTCGTGGCCGAGGCGATCCGCCTTGCGCTCGGCGACACGCCCGAGGCGGCCGCGCTCCGTCCGCGCTGGAGGGGGGGAGTCGCTCGACGCCAGTTCTTCCCGTCACCCGGAACGGTGGTCGCGGTGGAAGGGGCCGCAGAAATCGCGTGGCGCGAAGGGATCGCACTGCTCGAGGTGACAGTGGAACCGGGGACGCGAGTGCCGGGCACGATGAGCCGCATTCACCCGGCCGGGACCGTGATCGCGATCGGCGACACGCGCGAGCAGGCCGTCGCGCGCGCCGAGGCAGCGGCGGCCTGCGTGCGGATCGTCACGCAGGCCGCCGGGCCCGCGGACGCGACCCTTCACTGAGGCGACGATTCGGCTGCGCGGTCCCCCGGAAGGTGCCAGACTTCTGGCTCCGGGTCACGGGATCGAGCAGTTCTCGCCGGTGACCAGCCGGAAATGCTCGTTGAATGGCGCACTGCTGGTGGCACGGCGCTTGCGATGTCCCATGTAGCCACGGTCGGAGGGTGATGGCGGTGAAGCGGGGTGCCGATCGTCCCACTGGTGACGAACGGACGCCCCGGGCTGGGGGAGGTACTCCTCATCGTGGCGCGGTTTGCGGGGGAGATGGGACCGAAAGGCCCATCTCCCCCGACCGCTTCTCGAGGTCGCGCGCCTCCGTCGACGACGTCGACGAGCACCAGCACGAGCTCCTCCACGTCGACCTCGCTGCCGCCCTGCGGTGGTGCCACTGCTCCCACGTGCAATGGAACCTGCGCGGCGGGAAAGACGTGCACCTCGCTGGTGGTGACGTGCGTCTGCCAATGAGCGAAGGCCCCGCTGGGCGCCCAGCCCGTCGCCTGGCCGGCATGCGGACGTTCAGGATCCGCGAACGCTGAGCTAGCCAGCGCCGCTTCGGCTGTGCGCTTCGGACGGCTGTGCCCTGTGTAGTGTGTTCCCGGACGGGCGGAGGGCGATCGTCGCCGAGCTCCGGCCCGTGGCCTCGTGCCCCGTCACGAATCGCAGCGCGTGATGCGGCGGGGGGCAAACTCTTGACTGCGCTCGGGCGTTCGACGTTCGCGCGCGTGGCCTATTGCACGGGTCTTCCTGGCACATCGGTTGCTGAAATCGCGCACCGCGCGTGGCTGCGCGGGCAGGGCACGATGACGAAGGAAATGGCGCGACCGAAGGCTCCCGTCCTCCGCCTGCTCGACGGGACGGTGCAGGCATGAGCAGCCCCGACACCGACTACACTCCATCCGCTCGTGCGCGGGTCCGTGGTCGGAGCGCGGCGCTCGCGCAATCCGCCTCGCTGGCGGGCACGCGCGAGGAAGTCCTCCGGCGACATCTGCCCCTCGTCCGGCGCGTGGTGCAACGCCTCGCCGCCCGCAAGCCGCCGCACATCGAGAACGGTGACCTCGTCTCGTGGGGAATCGTGGGGCTCCTCGACGCGATCGGCAAGTACGATCCGAAGAAGGCCGCATCGTTCGCGACCTACGCGCAGTTCCGCATCCGCGGCGCGATTCTCGATCACCTGCGCTCGCTCGACTGGGTGCCGCGCAGCGTGCGCCAGAAGGCGAGTCTGATCGAGAAGATCTCCCATCAGCTCGAGGGCTCGCTCGGCCGTCCGCCCACCGAGGAGGAGATCGCCACGGAGCTCGGCGTCTCGCTCGACACGTATCAGGATCTCCTCACGCACCTCGGGGAGATGAGCCTCCTCAGCCTCGAGAGCCTGGGCTTCGGCAGCGGTGAGGAGCGCTTCAATCTCGAGCAGCAGGTGGAGGAGGGCGACCCCGACCCGCTGGCGGCGGTGCTGACGCAGGAGCGTGTGAGCCTGGTCGGGGAGGCGATTCGCCGTCTGCCGGAGCGGGAGCAGCTGGTGGTGACCCTCTACTACCACGAGGAGCTCACGATGAAGGAGACGGGCGCCGTCCTCGGCCTCACCGAGTCGCGCGTCTCGCAGCTCCACTCGCAGGCCATGCTGCGCCTGAAGGGCTTCCTCGGCCACCACTTCGGACGTGCGGCGGCGGCCGTCCTCGTGGGGCCTCCCGAGGCCCCGGCCGCGGCGGCCCCCCCCCGCGCCAAGCCCCCCGCGCAGTAGCGCAGGGTGCGCCGAGCCCGGGTCCGGCACCGCTGGAGGATCGTCGTCCGGCCCCGGGGCGGCCGACGGGATGCTCGCGGGCGCCCGTCCCTCAAGCGGCTTGACACTCCTGCCGATACCAGAGTGGGGAGTGATCAGGCGCATCCGATGACCATTTCCGACGTCGCGCGGGCATTCGTAACGCTGCAGGCCGAGGTCGGCGACGTCGATGCTCTGCGCCAGGAGCGGGTGAACGGCCTGCAGGCGGCGGTCCAGAGCGGCCAGTATCAAGCCGAGGTGAGCGAGGTGGCGCGGAAGCTTCTGCAGGAGATCCTCGGACAGATCCTCGGCTAGCGGGATTGCGCGAACACCGGAGCGGGCCGGGCCATCGAACGGGAGGATTGGGAGGCATGGAAGAGGTGGAGCAGCTCTGCAGCCTGCTGAGCGACGAGGCGCGTCTGCTGGGTGACGTGGTCGGTCTTCTCTGCGAGGAACGGGATGCGGTCGGCCGGTTCCGCACGAGCGCGATCCTCGCCTGCCTGGAAGAGCACCAGGTTCTCCAGGAGGCCCTCGCGCAGGTGGCCGATCGACGGCGGGAGCTGGTACGGGGCATCGCGCGTGCCCGCGGCGCGGAGAGTGAGCGGACGAACGAGCTACTACCGCTCCTCCCGCCGGTACCCCAGGCCCGCCTGAAGACGGGTCTGCAGACGCTCCGACAAGCCCTGCTCCGAGCGCGGGGTCTCGAGCGGGAGACGGCCCGGCTGCGAGGCGGCCTCGGACGATGCTGGTTCTGACGCGGAAGCTCGGAGAGATCATTCGCGTCGGTGAGGCGATCACCGTGCGGGTCCTCGAGGTGAAGGGCAACCAGGTCCGCCTGGGCGTCGAGGCGCCCGCGGACGTGCGCATCTACCGCGAGGAAGTCTACCGGGCGATCCACAAGGAAGCCGACGAGGCGACTCTGCCCGGGACCCATGACCTCGATGAGGTCGATCCTCCCTGGCGCCGCCCGGACGGCAAGCCGAACGGGGCAGGCGGCCCTCGATAGATACAAAAATAGCGATCGTCGTACAGGTTTGTCCGATCGCACCTCCCCGGACGGCGGGGAAAAAGCGCACTCTCCCACGCAAGCGCGTTGCGCAGAACGTCAGACTTCCCGCTCACTTGGGGGCAAATTCCTGACCGTCCGCGTAGCGCCGCGGCGCTCGCCCGGGAGTTCGGTCCAGCGCTTGCTTTCCCTCCTCCGTGGCCCGGATCGAGGCCGCATAGAAGGGGGGTTCCATGGACGGGAGAGCGATGCAGCGGATGCCGATCGAGGGGGGAATGACGCCGAGCGTGCCGCCCGACACCTCCTCGGCCGCGGCGGCTCCGTTCGAGGGCATCATCGGCCAGCATTCCAGCATGCTGGCGATCTTCGAGGTCATCCGCCGCGTGGCGCCCACGGATGCGACCGTTCTCATCTCGGGCGAGAGCGGGACCGGCAAGGAGCTCGTGGCGGCGGCGCTGCACCGACTCTCGGGCCGTGCGGTGGGACGCTTCATCCCCGTACACTGCGGGGCCATCCCCGAGGAGTTGCTGGAGAGCGAGATGTTCGGGCACGAGCGCGGGGCATTCACAGGCGCCGTGGCCTCCCGGGTCGGCCGCTTCAAGCTCGCCGACGGGGGAACCATCTTCCTCGACGAGATCGGCGAGATGAGTCCCAAGCTGCAGGTGAAGCTGCTGCGGGTGCTCGAGGACGGACGCTTCGAGCCGGTGGGCAGCGTCCTGACGCAGCAGGTGGACGTGCGCATCATCGCCGCCACCAACCGCACGCTCGACGAGGCCGTGGCGTCCCGGCAGTTCCGCGAGGACCTCTTCTATCGACTCCGAGTCGTACCGATCGAGATGCCTCCGCTCCGGCGGCGACGGGAGGACATCCCGCTCATCGTCAACGGCGTGCTCGACCAGCTGACCGAGAAGGGGTTGCCCCGCTTCGAGGTGACGCCCGGTGCGATGGAGGTCCTCGAAGCGTACGCATGGCCAGGCAACGTGCGCGAGCTGCGCAACCTCCTCGAGCAGATGGTCGTCCTCGGTCGACCCGATCAGGTGATCGACCGTGCCGATCTGCCGCCCCACCTCATGATGGCGCGCGATCCCGCGGAGATCCCGCTGGCCATGCCCTGGCAGTTCGGGTCCGCCGGCATCGACTTCTATCGCGAGATGGAGGCGATCGAGGACCGCATCATCGCGCAGGCGCTGCGCCTCTCGGGCGGCAACAAGAAGGAGGCCGCGCGCCTGCTGCACGTCAACCGGACCACGCTGCTCGAGAAGCTCAAGCGCAAGCGCGCGCAGGGGAGTCCGCTGGTGTCGCTGCTCGGCCCGCCGCGCTCGCCCGCGACGCTCGGTGGAACCCGTGAGACGGGGACCGATTGTCTCGGCGTGCTCGGCTAGTGCCTCCCCCGCGCGCGGGCTGCCTTCTCCCCTGCCGACCGAATTGACGTGGTCGGCCACGAATCGTAAGGGATGAACGGTCCATGCGCGGGGAGTGGTGCGGCTTCGCTCGGAGGTTCCATGCCCGGTAAGGCGGCGGCTCGACGCCCCGCGCGCCGCGCTCCGCGGCTCATCGTGGTGGATGACCTGGCCTACGTGCGCGAGGCCATGGCGGAGCTCCTGCGGACGGCGGGGTACGACGTCGTCCCGGTGGCCAGCGGAGCGGCGGCGCTCGCGGAGCTCGAGCAGGCGGGCGGGGATCTCCTCCTGACCGATCTCTACATGCCCGAGATGACCGGGTGGGATCTCGCGCGCGCCATCCGCACCCGCAGCCTCACCAACTCTCGCGGCCTGCCGTTGGCCATCGGCCTCTACTCCGCGGTGCTGAGCGCGTTCACCCGCGAGCAGCTCTCGCGCGCCCAGGTCGATTTCGCGCTCACCAAGCTCACCGACCCGGAGTCGATCCTGCAGGCGATCGAGCGGGCGCTCGCGTGGTCGGAGATCAGGTAGCGTCCCCCAGCCGCTCCACCACCGCTCCGCCACCCGCCTCGACGGCGAGTCGGAGATCGCTCCGCCCGCCACGCGTCGCATAGAAGTGGCGGTCGAGCGCGGCGATGAGAGCCGCGCTCCGGTCCCGCTCGACCAGCGCCACGATCGCGCCACCGAAGCCCGCGCCGGTCAGCCGAGCGCCGAGCGCTCCATGGGCTCGTGCGAGCGCGGCGAGCTGGTCGAGCGCCGGCGTGCTCACCTCGTAGTCCTCGGCGCAGCTGCGGTGCGAGTCGTTCATCAGCTCGCCCAGCGCGGCGAGGTCGTCGTGTCGGAGCGCCTGCTCGGCGGCCGCCACCCGCTCTGCTTCTCCGAGCACGTGGCGTACGCGCCGCCGGAGGGCGAACTGTCCGGGTGCGGCGAGTGTCTCTCCTCCGACGAAGCGCGTGTGCAGCTCCTGCGACGTGACGCCGAGGAGGTCGGGAAGCGCCTCGGCCCGGACCTCCTCCTCGGGAAGCAGGTGTGCGAGATCGGCGAGGAGGGCGGTCCGGTCGGGGAAGTCGGCGAGCCGGGAGGCGGGCACGCCGGTGCGGCGGGTCAGGAGCGCGCAGGCGAGGCGGCATTCCACCACGCGCTGGTTGTAGAGCCCGCGAACTCGCCCCGACTTTTCTGCTGGCTGGAGGCTGTGGGCGACGACGAAGCCCGCCCTCGGGGGCAGTGGGACGGGTCGCGTCCGGAGGGGAAAGAAGTCGATGTGGAGCGCATGCCCTGCCTCTGACAGGAGCGTCGCCGCCTGATCCATCCCGCCGCCGAGCGTTCCGACGTAGCGCTCTGCGTGCGCGAAGAGCTCGGCGAGCTCGAGCCGTGGGCGGTCGACGTCCGCGAGCGCCAGGTGGGCGACACCGCAGGCCACCGTCAACGCGGACGAGGAGGAGAGGCCGGCCGCGACGGGAATGGCTCCGTGCACCCGAAAGCTGCCGCCCGGCAGTGAGTGCTCGACTCCCAGGTGGGCGCGGAGCCCGGCGGCGGCGGCCTTGTGGTAGTTCCCCCAGTCGCCCGGAGGAAACGGCGGGATCTCGCCCCGGAGCGAGTAGCGGCGGGGCGTGAACGCCGGATCGGCATTGCTGAGCTCGACGGCGTCGTCGGAGCGCCTCCGGGCCACCACCAGGACGTCTCGATCGATCGCGATCGGGAGCACGGGGAGCCCGTTGTAGTCGGTGTGCTCGCCGATCAGGTTGACGCGTCCGGGCGCGCGAGCGGCGACCGCGGGGCCGTCGCCCGGCGTGTCGGCGAGCAGCGCGAGGGTGCGGGAATCGGTCACTGGAGCAACACGTACCGCAGCAGGAAGAGCAGCGCGAACACGGCGACGATCCAGTGCACCTCGCGGACCCGGCCGGCCGCGAGTTTCAGTCCCGCGTAGGCGACGAAGCCGAACGCGATCCCCTCGGTGATGCTGAAGGTGGCCGGCATGAGGACGAGCGTCAGGAAGGCGGGGATCGCCTCGGTGGGGTCGTCCCAGGTGATCTCGCGCACGGCCGAGAGCATGAACGTTCCCACCAGGACGAGCGCCGGGGCGACGATCGGATACTGGAGGAAGGTGAGCTGCGTCCCCGTCCCGACGCTCCACACGACCGGCACGGATGCGCTCACGGTCTGCACGATCGGCAGCAGGAAGAGGCCCGAGAGCATGAGGAGGCCCGTGGTCACCGCGGTGAGGCCCGTCCGTCCTCCGGCCGCCACCCCTGCGGCGCTCTCGACGTACGCGGTGACGGTCGACGTGCCGAGGATGCCCGCGAGTGCGGTCGCGAGTGCGTCCGCTAGGAGCGCGCGCTCCGCCCGGGGCAACCGCCCGCCCTGGAGAAGGCCGGCCTGCGCGCCCACGCCCACGAGCGTGCCGACCGTGTCGAAGAGATCGGTCAGGAAGAACACGAAGACGACCGTGAGGATGCCGAGACCGCGCGCCATGAGGCCCGTCAGGTCCATGTGGAAGGCGGTCGGTGCGAGCGCCGGCGGGAGCTGGACGAGGCCGTCGATCCGCGTCAGGCCGAGCCACCAGGCGGTCACGAGGGCGCTCGCCAGCCCGAAGAGAATCGCTCCTCGCATCCGCCGCGCGGTGAGCACGGCCATCACCAGGAAGCCGATTCCCGCGACCGCCACCGCCGGGCTGTGCAGGTCGCCGAGCTCGATGAGCGTCGCGCTGCTCGCCCGCACGATCCCACCCCATTCGAGCCCGAGGAGGGTGATGAGCAGCCCGATGCCGGCCGCGATCGCGTGCTTGAGCGAGGTCGGCACGGCGTCCACGATCGCGGAGCGGAAGCCCACCGCGGCGAGCGCCGCGAAGAGCACGCCGGAGAGGAAGACCGCGGCGAGCGCCTCCTGCCAGCGGTAGCCGAGCACGCCGCACACGGTGAAGGCGAAGAAGGCGTTGTGGCCCATGCCGGGCGCCCCCGCGATCGGGTAGTTGGCGAGGACGCCGATGAGCACGCTCGCGACTGCGGCGGTGAGCGAGGTCGCGACCAGCACCGCCCCGCGGTCCATGCCCGCCGCGCCGAGGATCACCGGGTTGACGAGCAGGATGTAGCTCATGGTGAGGAAGGTGGTGAGGCCGGCGAGCACCTCGCGCTGGACGGTCGTGCCGGCCGCGGCGAGTGCGAAGCGCCGCTCGAGCGTGGCCGCGAGCCATCCCGCGGTGGAAGGCGCGGCGCGCGGTGTCACGCGAGCGCCCTGATGATCTCGTCCTCGGCCGTCCAGGGGAAGCGCACGCGGCGGCCGTGCCGGCGCGCCGTCACACCGCGCCCGCGCGCCACGCGGCCGATCACCTGACCCGCAATCCCCCGGCGGCGCCACGCACGGAGCACGTCCGCCACGCGCCCGGGCGGGACCGTTGCCAGGAGCGCGCCCGAGCCGAGCAATCCGAGCGGGTCGATCCCGAGCTGACGGCACACCTGTTCCGTTTCCGGCAGCACGGGGATCTGCTCGAGATCGACCTCCAGGCAGGCGCGCGACGCGTAGGCGACTTCATGCAGCGCGGCGCGCACGCCTCCCTCGGTCGGATCGTGCATCGCCGTCGCTCCGTGGCGTGCGGCGAGGAGCGCATCGCGGACGACAGAGATTCCCGGCGAGCGGCCGAGCCGGCGCGCGCGCCGGAGGGTGAGGGCGGGGAGCCTGCGGGCCAATCCGCGAGGCAGCTCGGTGGCGAGGATCGCCGTCCCCTCGAGGCCGGCGGTCTTGCTCAGGAGCACGACATCGCCGGGACGCGCGCCGCCCGAGGTGATGAGGCGGCGGGTGACGAGGAGTCCCTGCATGTCCCCCGCGACGACCGGTCGCGTGACGGCGTCCGTCACCTCGGTGTGGCCGCCGGTCACCGCGATGCCGAGCGCCCGACACGTGCGGTGGATGTCGCGGAAGATGGCCGTCACCTGCGCCGCGCGGGTGCCGGGCGGGAGCAGCACCGTCGGTTGGAACCAGCAGGGCGCGGCGCCCATCGCGGCCACGTCGTTGGCGTTCACCTGCACGACGTAGCGGCCGATGTCGGCCGCGGTGAAGGTGACCGGATCGCTCTTCAGGACGAGGCGACGGTGGTCGAGCGCGATCACCGCCGCGTCCTCGCCGCAGCGTGGCCCGACCAGCACGCGCCGGTCGCGTGCGCCCGACCAGCGGAGGCAGCGGACGAGCAGGCGCGGCGGCAGCTTCCCGGGCCGGAGCCTCATTTCGGCGGTCGAGGTGGACCCTCGAGCTCGTCGTTCACCCAGGCGAGCGCGGTCATCATGCTCGGGAAACCGATGGTGGTGAGGGCGAGCCGCACCGCGTGCCGGATCTCGTCGGGGCTGACCCCGGCCTCGCGTGCCCGGCGGACGTGCGCGTGGACGGCGCCTTCCAGGCGCGCCCCGAGCGCGATCCCGATCTTCACCAGCTCGGCCTGCTTCCGGTCGAGCGGTCCCTCGCTGAGCGACGCGTCGCTCAGCTGCTCGTAGGCCCCGGCGATCCGCGGGTGGTCGCTCGCGAAGCGACGGTACGCGGACGGCAGCTTCTTCTCCATGGTCGGGTTCCTCCTCCTCGGACGTCGGATCCGTCTAGCGGAGGAGCGGAGGCCGTTTCCAGGGGGCGCTGGCGGACGCTCAGGCCGATCCCGGCA
>DATILR010000211.1:0-4426 GCA_035476275.1 Binatus sp. (SeqCode)
CGAGGACGAGGTCGAGGCGGCGTGGGCGATCGTGCAGCCGATCCTCGATGGGGTGACGCCGGTGCACGAGTACGATCCCGGGACCTGGGGACCGGGTCAGGCCGACGCGCTCACGCAGGAGGTCGGCGGCTGGCACGTACCCGCATGACGAACCGGCACCCGCACGACGTCGTGGTCCTTCCTGGGGTCGAGGCCCTGATGGCGGCGGCTGCAGAACGCGTCGTCAATCGTGCCGCCGCGGCGATCGGTGCGTCGGGCCGGTTCAGCATCGCACTCTCGGGTGGCTCGACGCCGAAGGGCCTTTACGAGCTGCTGGCGACGCCGCGCTATGCGCGTCGGATCGACTGGTCGCACGTGCACGTCTTCTGGGGCGACGAGCGTTGCGTGCCCCCGGATGATCCTGCGAGCAACTACCGGATGACCCGCGAGGCGCTGCTCGATCATGTCCCGGTTGTCCCGTCGAACGTCCACCGCATCCGCGGCGACGACCCACCGGCCGCCGCTGCGGCTGCTTACGAGGAAGAGCTGCGCCGCGTCTTCTCGACTCCCGACGGCCCGCCGCGGGAGACCCCCGGCGCATGCTTCGATCTCGTCCTGCTCGGGATGGGAGACAACGGTCACACCGCCTCGCTGTTCCCCGGTCTCACGGCGGTGCGCGAAAGCAAGCGCTGGGTCGTCGCAGAGTACGTCCCCGAAGTGTCGATGTGGCGCGTGACGCTCACGCCGCCGGTCATCAACGCCGCCGCCGACGTGGTCTTCCTCGTCTCCGGTCCGGGGAAGGCGCCCATGCTGCACCGGGTGCTCGAGGGCCCGCATCAGCCTGATGCGTTGCCCGCGCAGGTGGTCGTACCCCGTGGTGGCGCAACGTGGCTCGTCGACGTCGCCGCCGCTGCAGGGCTTCGAGAGGCGACGCGGCGATAAGGGACGCCGAGCCTACCCCCTCTTCAGCCGCTCGTCGGGCGGGTATAGCAGGCAGGTAGGATGTCGACCCCGGAGACGCCTGGGCCGGACAAGCCATCAACACGCGTCAGCGGCGAACCCGTTGAGCCGCCGCCTGGCGGCGGCTCGGAGCCGACGCGTCCGACGCCCGCGCCGCCCCGGAACGCACGGCGCCCTTGGGTGTTCGTCGGCGGCCTCCTCGCGCTGCTCCTCGTCCTGTTCGAGGGCATACCGTGGCTCCGCAATGTACTGACGACCGTGTCCACGGACGACGCCTTCGTGAGCGGACACGTGACCTTCGTCGCCGCGCGGGTCCCGGGTCAGGTCATGCGGGTGCTCGTCGACGACAACAATCGTGTGCGAGTCGGCGACCTGCTCGTGCAGCTCGACAAGGAGCCGTACCAGGTGCAGGTGAACATCGCCCAGGCGGCGGTCGACTCTGCGCAAGCCGACCTGGTGGTCGCCGAGGCGCAGGCGCGGGGCATCGAAGGTCAGGCGCGCAGCCTGCGCTTCAACCTCGACCACGCGATCGAGGACGTGGACAACCAGGTGTCGCTCCTGCGCTCGCGGGTGGCCGCCCTCGACTCCGAGAAGGCTGCGCTGGCCAGGGCACAGTCCGACTACGATCGGTCGGCAAAGCTCCACCCGTCGGGCGCCGCCTCCGCCGAGGAGCTCGAGCACCGCCGGCAAGCGCTCCGGTCGGCGGAGGCGGAGCTCGAGGCGGCAATGCAGGGCGTCTACCAGATCCGCGCTTCGCTCGGCCTTCCTCCCAGACCGCCGACCGGAGACGACCTGGCGCAAGTTCCCCCCGACCTGGACCAGACCTTCTCGAAGGTGCGGGAGGCCCAGGCGAAGCTGATTCAGACGATGGCGGAGCTCGGCGTCGCCATCTCGTTCGACAAGTCGCCCAAGCAGATGATCGCAGACTTCTACGCGCGCGACGCCCAAGGTGACATCAATCGTATCCTCGCCCAGATCCTGAAGGGTGCGCCTGCCATCGCGCAGGCCGGCGCGAAGCTGTCCGCGGCGCAGCGCAATCTCGACCAGGCGAACCTCAACCTGCGCTACACCGACGTGTTCGCGGAGATCGACGGCGTGATCACGCGCCGTGAGGTCAATCCCGGCAACAACATCGTCGCCGGGCAGGGCCTGATGGCGGTCCGTTCCCTGACGGACATCTGGGTCGACGCCAACTTCAAGGAGACCCAGCTTGCCGGCCTCCGGATCGGACAGCCTGCCGACCTGTACGTGGACATGTACGGCAAGCGCGAGGTCTTCAAGGGGCGCGTCTCCGGCTTCACGATGGGAACCGGCTCGACGCTGGCTCTTCTCCCGCCCGAGAACGCCACGGGGAACTTCGTCAAGGTGGTGCAGCGGTTGCCGGTACGGATCGATCTGGTGGACTACGACCCGGACAAGACGCCGTTGTTCATCGGTCTTTCGGTGCGGCCTTACGTGCGTGTACGCGCCACACCGACGGGGCCCGACGCGGGGAAGGTGTTGCAGCTGCGCCCCGCCCAACCCGGACCGGAGCCGAGCGCACCGTCGACGGGGCGATGACGGGTGTCGCAGCGCCGCGGCCGTCTGCCGGCCCGTGGCTCGTTGCCCTCGCCGTGGTGATCCCCACCTTCATGGAGGTCCTGGACACCACGATCGCCAACGTCGCGTTGCGCTACATCGCCGGCGGACTGTCGGCGCCGGTTACCGACAGCGAATGGGTCATCACCAGCTACCTGGCCGCGAACGCGATCATCCTGCCCATCTCGGGCTGGCTCGCCACCCGGCTCGGCCGGCGCAACTACTTCCTCCTCTCGATCGCCGTGTTCACCGGCGCGTCGGCGTTGTGCGGCATGGCCACGAGCCTGCTCATGCTGATCGGGGCCCGCGTCCTCCAGGGCCTGGCCGGCGGCGGACTCCAGCCCTCCAGCCAGGGCGTTCTGCTCGATGCCTTTCCTCCCGAACGGCAGGGCACGGCGATGACCCTGTTCGGCATGGCGGCGCTGCTCGCACCCGTCGTGGGCCCGACGCTCGGGGGCTACATCACGGACAACTACGAATGGCGCTGGATCTTCTACCTGAACGTCCCCGTCGGCCTCCTGGCGCTGCTCATGTGCAGCCGCTTGGTGGTCGACCCGGATTACCTCGTGGCGCAGCGTGCCGCCGCCCGCCGCCAGCGTCAGCCCTTCGACCTGCTCGGTCTGGTGCTGCTGGCGGTGGCCATGGTCTCCTGGGAGGTGATGCTGAGCAAGGGGCAGGAGTGGGACTGGCTCGGCGATCCGTTCCTCCGCGTGCAGACCCTGCTGGTGTTGTTTCTCCTCTCCCTGGTGGCGCTGATCGTCCGGCAGCTCCGGATCGCCAACCCGCTCATCAACTTCCGCACGCTGAGTGACCGCAACTTCCGCTCGTGCTGTATCATCATCTTCTGCGCCTACGGCGTGCTGTACGCCAACACCACGACTCTGCCGGCCCTGCTCCAGTCCCTGTTCGGCTACGACGCCACGATGTCGGGACTGGTGCTGTCACCTTCCGGGGTGGCCTCGCTCATGGTGCTGTTCGTGGTCGGCATCCTGCTCGGCCGGGGCCTGGACGCGCGCTATCTCATGGCTGCCGGCGTACTGACGTTGGGCGCC
The DNA here is from genome assembly GCA_035476275.1 of Binatus sp. (SeqCode). Lineage (GTDB taxonomy): Bacteria > Desulfobacterota > Binatia > DP-6 > DP-6 > DP-23. The sequence continues at coordinate 3,570 of DATILR010000211.1, forward strand.
GGAAACCTCTGGTTGTCGCGGCTGAACCTGGACATCGGCCCGTGGCAGGTGGTCTGGCCGCGAGTGGTGGTGATCTCGGGCCTGTCGATGCTGTTCGCGCCGCTGAACGTCGCGGCGTTCCTGTACATCCCGCCGCAGCTCCGCGGCGCGGCGGTCGGCTTGCTGGCGCTGCTGCGGAACGAGGGCGGGAGCGTGGGCACCTCGTTGGCGCAGACGATCCTGGAGCGCCGGGAGCAGTTCCACGTCTTGCGATTGAACGAGAAGCTCGACGCCCTGTACCCCGCCGTCCAGCGCTGGTTCGAGCAGGGGCGCGCATTGTTCATGCGCGCCACCGGTGATCCGGTGCGGTCGCAACAGATGGCGCTGCGCTCCCTGCAGGAGCTGCGCGACCGGCAGGCCCTCTCGCTCGCCTACTTCGACGTGTTCTGGTCCTCGGCGGTCGTCGGGGCGGGCATGGTGTTCCTTGTCCTCCTGATGCGTCGCTCGGTGGCCCAGAAGGGCGCACATGTCGGCGCCGAGTGAACCGTGCTCCCGGGAAGTGCTTTGATGGCGAAGCCGACGACCCACGAGAAGGCTGCGCATCAACGGGCGCGGGGATCGGACCGCCTTTTTCGTGCTCGCCGACACGGTCGCCACGCGGAGCTATTCGCGGCGCGAGAACGGCCATGGCTGGCTCGGCATTCGCTTCCAGACCCTTCGTTCGAACCGGGGATTGCCGCCCGCCCGGAACCACGAGATCAGACGGGCCTGACGATCTCGAGCCGCTTGATCAACGACTGCAACGTCGTCCGCTTCATTCCGAGGCGGGCGGCGGCACCACGCGGACCGGCAATCAACCAGTTCGCTTCCTCGAGAAC
>DATILR010000212.1:0-2812 GCA_035476275.1 Binatus sp. (SeqCode)
AGCCCAACGCCTCCCGGTGCCACCGTGGAGGCTTTTTCGTGTCCGCATGGGCTCTGCCGTGACGGGTAACGGGGCGCGGCAGGTGATGGATGCGCGGGCGATCGAGCGGGCGCTCGTCCGGATCGCGCACGAGATCCTCGAGCGCAACAAGGACACCGAGCGGCTCGCCTTCGTCGGCATCCGCTCGCGCGGCGTCCACCTGGCCGAGCGCGTTCGCCGGGCCATCCAGGAGATCGAGGCCGGGACGCTCGTACCCTTCGGCGTCGTCGACATCACGCTCTACCGCGACGATCTCGACCGCGGCTTCCAGAACCCGGTGGTCAAGGGCACCGACATCCCCTTCGCCGTCGACGGGCGGCGCATCCTCCTCGTCGACGACGTGCTCTTCACCGGCCGCACGGTGCGCGCCGCCATGGATGCCCTGGTCGACTTCGGCAGGCCGCAGTCGATCCAGCTCGCCGTGCTGGTCGACCGGGGTCACCGCGAGCTGCCGATCCGGCCCGACTACGTCGGGAAGAATCTGCCCACCTCGCTGGACCAGGAGGTGCAGGTCCGGCTGGCCGAGGTGGACGGAGAGGACGAGGTTCTCATCGAGACCGTGAGCCAGCGTTGAAGGGAGGGGTTGCGATGGCGTTCACACAGCGTCACCTGCTCGGGCTCGAGGGCGTGCCGGGCGACGAGATCACCGCTATCCTCGATACGGCGGCCTCGTTCAAGGAGATCTCGGAGCGCGACATCAAGAAGGTCCCCACCCTGCGCGGCAAGACGGTGATCAACCTGTTCTACGAGGCGAGCACGCGCACGCGCACGTCGTTCGAGATCGCCGCGAAACGCCTCTCCGCCGACACCATCAACATCAGCGCGTCCTCCTCGAGCACCTGCAAGGGCGAGACCCTGGCCGACACGGCACGGAACCTCGAGGCGATGCGGCCCGATGCGATCGTCGTCCGGCATCCCTCCTCCGGAGCGTGCCATCTCCTGGCCCGGCACGTCACCTGTCCGATCCTCAATGCGGGTGACGGCTGCCACGAGCATCCGACGCAGGCGCTCCTCGACCTGCTGACGATCCGGGAGCACCTCGGCCGTCTCGCGGGTCTGACGGTCGCGATCGTGGGGGATGTCCTTCACAGCCGCGTCGCGCGCTCCAACCTGCACGCCCTCCGCACGCTCGGTGCCACCGTCCGCCTGGTCGGACCACCGACGCTCCTGCCGCCCGAGCTCCGCGCCCTGGGCGCCGAGCTCCACACCCGCCTCGATGACGGCGTGCGCGATGCGGACGTCATCATGATGCTCCGCATCCAGCGCGAGCGGCAGGGCGCCAACTTCTTCCCGACGCTGGACGAGTACGCGCAGTACTTCTGCCTCACCGAGGACGCCGTCCGGCTGGCGAAGCCGCAGGTCATCATCCTCCACCCCGGCCCGCTCAACCGCGGGCTCGAGATCGCGAGCGCGGTGGCGGACGGGCCCTACTCGGTGATCATGGATCAGGTGACGAACGGCGTGGCCGTTCGCATGGCGCTCCTCTACCTGCTGATCGCGCGCAGCAAGGCCGAGGACGCCGTCGAACCGGAAGCGCTGGCCGAGCCCTCCCGCCGCCGCACCGGAGGACGAGGGTGAGCGCCGCCCGGACGGTCGTCGCGGGGGGGACGGTGGTCGATCCCGTCGCCGGGCGGGCGGCGCCGGGCGACGTCGTCATCGAGGATGGCCACTTCGTCGGGGTGACGCAGGCGGGAGAAGCGAGTGGTGCCGGCGCGACGGTAGTCGACGCGCGCGGCCTGCTCGTCCTTCCCGGGCTCGTCGACATGCACGTGCACCTCCGCGAGCCCGGCTTCGAGTACAAGGAGACGATCGCCACCGGCACGCAGGCGGCGCTCGCGGGCGGGTTCACGTCGGTCGCGTGCATGGCCAACACGGAGCCGCCGAACGACAGCGCCGCGGTGACGCAGTACATCCTCGACCGTGCGCGCGTCGCGGGCCGCACGCGCGTCTATCCGATCGGCGCCCTGTCGCTCGGCCTCCGCGGCGAGCGGCTGGCCGAGATCGGCGAGATGCACCGGGCGGGCATCGTCGCCGTCTCGGACGACGGGCGGTCCGTGATGGACGCGGCGCTCATGCGCCGGGCGCTCGAGTACACGCGCATGTTCGGCATTCCTGTGATCGCCCACGAGCAGGACGAGCACCTCGCCGCGGGCGGCGCGATGCACGAGGGCGTGACGGCGCTCCGGCTCGGGCTCCGCGGCATCCCCGTCGCGGCCGAGGAGGTGATGGTGGCGCGCGACATCGCCCTCGTGCGCCTGACTGGTGGGCGGCTGCACATCGCCCACGTGAGCAGCGCGCGGACGGTCGCCCTCCTGCGTGAAGCGAAGGCGGCAGGCCTGCCCGTCACCGCCGAGGTGACGCCACATCACCTCTTCCTCACCGACGAGGCCGTGGCCGACTACGGCACGCACGCCAAGATGGCGCCTCCGCTCCGCACGCAGGCCGACGTCGATGCGCTGCGGGTCGCCCTTGCCGACGGCACGATCGACGCGATCGCGACCGACCACGCTCCCCATCACCACGACGAGAAGGAGGTCGAGTTCGACCAGGCGGCGAACGGCGTCGTCGGTCTGGAGACCGCCCTGCCGCTGGTGCTCCGGCTGGCGGGTGAGGGCGTGGCGGATCTGCCCACCCTCATCGCGCGGATGACCTGCGGCCCGGCGCACATCCTGGGCCTTCCGGCCGGCACGCTCGCGCCGGGGGCCGCGGCCGACCTGACGCTCGTCGATCCCGAGCGCCGCTGGCAGGTCGAGGCGCGCCACTTCCGCTCCAA
>DATILR010000213.1:0-13394 GCA_035476275.1 Binatus sp. (SeqCode)
CTGGTCGCCTTCGCTCATCGGTCTGCTGCGCGATGGTCGGGGTCTTCCCTGGCGCCTCACGGCCGACGTGTGCGGCGGGATCGGCGAGGCCACCGTCGCGGCGGACGGCCCGGGCGTCACCGTCGCGCTCACCTGGCACGACGCCGACCTCGCGGCCTGCCCGCCGCTCGCCGTCGCGGGCGGTGCGCTCGCCGGTCGCGCTCGCGGCGCAGCCCGGCTGGCACTCGCTCCCCGGCTGCCCCCTGCGGGCTCCGGACGCGTCGACCTCGAGCGCGCCACGTGGCGCGGCGAGGGACCGCTCGCCGCCATCGGCAGCCTCCATGCCGCGGCCGCGTCCGTCGGCTGGCGACTCGCCGACGGACGCCTGGTGGTCGAGGCCCTCGATCTGCACGGGCCAGAGGTGAGTGCGAGCGGGAGCGGAGAGCTTCGCCTGACCGACCCCTTCGAGGAGAGCGACCTGGTCCTCCGCCTAGCGCTCGCGCCGCAGGCGGACGCCCCGCCGCTCCTCCGCCTGCTCCTCGCGACGCCGACCGGGGTCGGCTCCCGTTTCCTCATGGTCGCCGGTACGCTGGCGCACCCGCAGGTGCAGCTCCAATGATCGGTGCGCGCCGCGGCATGACCCTCCTGGAAGTGCTGGTGGCGGTCGCCGTACTCGCCACCGGAGTGGTTGCGACGGAACGCCTCCTCGCCCGGAGCGTCAGTGCCGTGGCCACCGATGCGTCGTTGACGCACGCCATGCTTCTCGCCCGCGCGCTCCTCGCCGAGGCCGAGCTGGCGCCCCCGGACACCGGCCACCAGGCTGGCGATCTCGGCGCGCACGGCGGAGCCGGATTCCGTTTTGAGCGCGACGTCACCGCCACACCCCATCCCGGCCTGCGCGAGGTCCGCGTCCGCGTCGCCCCGGTAGCGGGTGAGGCCGTGCCGTGCGAGCTGGTGGAGCTCATCCGTGTCCCGCCGAGCTGAGCGCGGCGTCGCCCTGGTGGCGGCGGTATCGGCCCTCGCGGTGCTGAGCGTGCTCGCCACCGGTCTCGCGACCACCAGCGTGCTCGACCAGCACCTGGCGCGGAACGCGCTCGCGGCCCTGCAAGCCGACGCGCTGGCCCGCTCGGGTGTCGCCGCGGCCGCGGTCATCCTGAACGAGCGGTCGCCCGCCGAGGTCGACACGCTGAACGCCCGCTGGGATTCCGGACGCCAGCCGCTCGGCGCCGGCTGGGTCGAGGTCCGGGTGGAAGACGAGGCACGACGGCTCGATCTGAACCAGCTCACCGATGCCGTTCCACATCTGCTGGAGATCCTCGGCCTCGACGCACAGCTGGCCGATGCGCTGGCCGACTGGACGGATGCGGACGACACCCCGCGCCCGGGCGGCGCCGAGCGCGACTGGTACCTCGGCCGGACTCCCCCCTACCTACCGCCGAACGCCCCCCTCGGGAGCGTCGGTGAGCTGGCCGGAGTGCGCGGGTTCGACGCCGCGCTCGTCGAACGTCTCCGCCCCTTCGTCACGGTGGCCGGCGAGCCCGCCATCAACCCCAACACCGCCCCCCGCGAGGTGCTCCTCGCCGTCGTCGGCGACCCGGCGAGCGTCCAGCACCTTCTCACCGCGCGGGCCAAGGCACCGATCACCGAGTCGGATCTGAACGACCTCTTCGCGAACCGCCCCGCCATCCGCCAGCGCCTCACGCTGCGCGGCCAGCACTACACGCTCCGCGCCCTAGCCGGTGTCGGCGAGGTCCGCCGCGCCGTCGAAGCCACCCTCGACGCCCCCCTAGACCGCATCGTCGCCTGGCGCCAGCTCAGCCCGGGAAGCTGAGCAGCACGGGGTAGGGAGAACCCGCGCGGCGGGGAGCGGGCCGCGCCGGCGGCGACCCGCAGCGCCCGCGCGCGCCCGCGGCCAGCGGGAGGGACGTGCCATATACGGGGCGCGCGTGGCGCGAGGACCGGAGCCGCGGCGCGGCCCGCTCCCCGCCGCGCGCGACAATACCCCTACGCCGCGCCCGCGAACGTCGGCAGGCCCCAGCGGAGCCGCAGCTGCCGCAGGAGCTGCACGTTGTCGGAGTGCCCCGTCATGCGGGCGGTCACGCGACCGCGGATCGGTCGGCCGAGCAGGTAGAAGTCGCCGAAGATGTCCAGGATCTTATGGCGGACGAACTCGTCGGGGAAGCGGAGCGGGGCGTTCACGACGCCCTCTTCGCCCACCAGGATGCAGTTGTTCAGTCGCCCGCCGTTGGCGAGCCCCATCTGCTCGAGCTGCTCGATCTCCTTGACGAATCCGAAGGTCCGTGCCGGCGCGATCTCGCGTCGGAAGGCCTCCAGGTGGGCGAAGCGGAAATCGAACTCCTGGCGGCCGATGGGCGCCGGATAGTCGAGCGTGTAGTGCACCGAGAACCCGTCACCCGGCTCGATGGCGATTCCCTTCTGGCCAGGCTCGCACGCGCCGACGGCGTAAGGCCGGTCGATGACGATCTCCTCGAGCGTCCCCGGCTGGTCGATCACGCCGCCTTCCTCGAGGAGCGCGCAGAGGTCGAGCGCCGAGCCATCGAGGATCGGGACCTCACCCTGCATCTTCACCAGGAGGTTGGTCACGCCGTATCCATGCAGGGCGGCCATCAGGTGCTCGACGGTCTTCGCGACCATGCCGCCGCTCACCAGTGTCGTCGCATAGCCGGTCGAGTCGACGTGATCGACGAGCGCTGGCACCGTCTCGCCCGACGAGATGTTCCCGAAGACGATGCCGCTGCCGGGGGGGAGCGGCTGGAGGATCAACCCCGTGCGGACGCCGGAGTGGAGCCCCTGCCCGTTCACCACCACGCTCCGCGCGATGGTCCGCTCGGGCACCAGCCGCGGCGGCGAGACGACCGCGTTCCGCAACTCCGAGAGCGTGGCCGCCGTCGCCTGCGTGTTCGACGCGGCCGCGCCCAGGGCGCGATCGACCACCTGGAGCAGCGACTCGAGCTGGAAGGGCTTCTCGAGGAAGTCGAAGGCGCCCAGACGGATGACGCGTACCGCCGTCTCGATCGTCCCGTGTCCGGAGATCACGATGATCGGGACTCCGGGCGCCTGCTCCCGCATGCGGGCGACGAGCTCGATCCCATCCACCTCCGGCATCCAGACGTCGACGATGGCGAGTCGCGGCGCCGTCCGCTCGAGCAGGTCGAGGGCCTGCCGCCCATCCGCGGCCTCGATGACGTCGAAGCCCTCGTCCGCCAGCACCCCGCGGAGCGTGTGGCGGATCTGCTCCTCGTCGTCCACCACCAAAACTGTTTCGGGCATCGATGTCCTCTCTCTCTTCAGGCGCCGTACGCCCCGGGTGTCGCCCCGACCGCGAGCTGCAGGGTCGGCCGGCGCACGGGGAACTCCATGACGAAGCGACTGCCGCGCGGGACGTTGTCGCGCACCCGGATGAAACCATGGTGGTCGGAGACGATCGCCGACACGATGGCGAGCCCGAGCCCGGTCCCGTCGGGCTTGGTCGAGAAGTACGGCTCGAACAGCCGCGCCTTCACGACGCTGCTCATCCCCGATCCATTGTCCGCGATCTCGAGCCGCACCACGTTCAGTGCCGCGTCGTAGCTGGTGCGGAGCTCGACCCGCCCGCGCTCGCCGGGGGCCGCCCGCAGGCGCGCGGCACAGGCGGAGATGGCGTTGTCGAGGATGTTGATCACCGCGCGCTTGATCCCCTCACGATCGCACTCGAGCACGGGCAGCTCGACCTGGGGCGCGAAGTCGAAGTCGAGGTCGCGGTGCCCCTCGCGGAAGAGCACCAGCGCCTCCTCGACCAGACGGTTCAGATCCTGGGGGGTGTGGGGCCCTGCCGGCATGCGGGCGAAGGTGGCGAACTCGTTCACCAGGGCCTTCAGCTCCTCGACCTGCTGGATGATGGTCCGCGTACACTCATCGAACACCGCCCCGCCCTCCCGCAGCTCCGCGCCGTAGCGACGCCGCAGCCGCTGGGCGGAGAGCTGGATGGGCGTGAGGGGATTCTTGATCTCGTGCGCGATCCGGCGCGCCACCTCACGCCACGCCTCCATGCGCTGCACCCGCAGGAGATGGCTCACGTCCTCGAGAAAGAGGACCAGGCCGCGCGGGGCTCCGGTCTCGTCGCGAAGCCGGGTCCCGGAGAGGAGAATCGCCACCTCCTGTCCGTTCCGGCCGAGCTTCAGCTGACGCTCGAGCGGGACGCCGCGCCCGTGCTCGCCGTCGAGCGAGCGGAGCGGTCCCCCGACCGCGATCGCATAGCTCGGGGCATGAGGCGCTTCCGTGCGCAAATCGGCAGCCAGTTCGCGCACGTCGGCGTAGGCCTCGCCGGTGAAGACGGCGTCGATCCCCCGCCCCACGCAGGCGGCGGCGGGAATGCCGAGCAGCGACTCGGCGGCGCGGTTCATGGTGGTGATATGGCCCTCGCCATCGGTCGAGATCACGCCGGCAGCGATGTTGGCGAGCACGGTCTCGAGGTACCGTCGTCGCGACTCCAGCTCGGTGCGACCCGTCTTCAGGTCCGCCGTCATGCGGTTGAAGGCGGTCACCAGCGTGCCGATCTCGTCCTTCCCCTCGCCCTCGATGCGGTGGTCGAGGTCCCCCTGCGCGACCGCGCGCGTGCCGGCCGCCAGCCGCTCGATGGGGACGGTGATCCGTCGCGCGACGTAGAACCCGACCCAGGTGGCGGAGAAGATGACGACCAGCGTCACCAGCGCGAGCGTGATCGTGTAGGCGGTCTGGATCGGGCGGCGCTGGATCTTGAGCCGCAGGTACTCGCCGAAGGCCCGGTCGATCTCCTCGCGATGTTTGACGAGACTCTTCGGGACGTAGGCGTCGACCACCACGGTGGCGACCGGGTGCCCGTCGCTGAGCACGGGCGCGGCGGCCCGGATCATGTCGGCGTCGCCGACCGAGTCGACGGTGGTCACCTCCTGGCCGCCTGCGGCGCGTCGGACGAACTTGCTCCAGGGATCGAGCCCGACCCCGCCCGGCAGATCGGCGCGCTTGGCGCGGCCGAGGGTCTGGCCGCGCGCGAACAGCTCGATCACGTCGAGCTGGTACTCGGCGCGGTGGTCCTCGAGGAACCGTTTCAGCTCCGCGCGCCGCGCGGGGGCGAGGAGGCCCTCGCTGCTTGCCCGGGCACCTATCTGACGCGCGAAGCCGAGGGCCGTCCGGCCGAGATCCTCGTAGTAGGTCCGCGCCACCTCGAGCGAGCCTTCCAGCGAGTTCTCGACCTGGCCGTCGAACCACTTCTCGATCGAGTTCCCGAGAAAGACGACGGCCGCAAAGAACATGAGGGTGGCGGGCAGGAGGGCGATGCCCACGAACGCGAACACGAGCCGGGTGCGCAGGTGCGCACCGAGCACGCGCTGGCGCCGCTCGAACATCAGTTTCACGATGTTCCGCCCGACCAGGAAGACGAGGATGACGAGCAGGATGATGTTGAGGTTGATGAGCGCGACCAGCACCGCATCGGTGCCGATCGAGCCGGTCCCCGTCGACTGGGGCAGGCGGGTCTCGAAGATCGCGAAGGCGACCACCGCGAGCGCGGTGGCGAGGATGACCCAGCCCTCGCGTCGGCGACGCCGCGCCTCGGGTGAGACCACCCGCGTGGGCGACGGATCGGACCTCAGGAACATGGAAACCTGGGGATGATAGGGAGAAGGAGGGGCGAAGGCAAGGCGGCGGCGCCGCTCTCAACCCGGCAACATCGCTAGGGAAAATGCGCGGGATCCCCCCGGGGAATCCCGGGGGTGAGCATCTTTGCACGTCTCAGCGGCGGCCGAAGAGATTGAGGAGGATCGTCAGCGCGACGCTCACCAGGATCGACGTAGCGAGCGGGAAGTAGAGCGTGAAGGCGCCGCGCCGGAGGACGAAGTCTCCCGGTAGCCGGCCGAGCCACGGGAGGCGCGGTACGAGCGTCATCACCACGCCCACGAGGACGATGAGCACGCCCACCCCGATGAGCCACCGGCCGAGGTCCTGCATGACGGTCGCACTTAGGATGCTCCACGGCGCGCAGGCCGTCGAGTGGGGTGACCCTGGCTCAGGGACTCCTAGTCGGCCTGGAGCTGGTGGAGGCGTGTCGTCAGCGCGGCCTTCACCGCCGCATCGGCGGAGTTGTTGGTCTGGTTGGTCAGCTCGTACGGGTCGGTCGTGTTGTTGTAGAGCTCGCTCTCCCCCGTCACGTACTCGATGTATTTCCACATGTAGCAGGTCTGGCCGCTGGGGCAGTCGGCGCTCGTCTTGCAGATGGTCGACGTCGCCGTGCTGCACCGGCCCTGCTTCACGAGCCCGTTGGTCGGGATCTGGCCGTTCCAGTGCTCGTTCAGCATGTCGTCACGCCAGGGGACGGACCCGCCGACGAGCAGCGGCACGACGCTCGTCCCGTTGATCGTGTGGGTCGGCGGGACGGTGGCGCCGGCCAGCTCGACCAGCGTCGGCGCGAGGTCGATGTTGAGCACGAAGCGGTCATCGGTGCGTGGCGCCGCCACCAGCGGGGGGTACCGCATGATCATCGGGACGTGCATGCACTCCTCGTACGGGCATTGCTTCGGCCTCCAGCGGTGCGAGCCCCAGGAGAAGCCGTTGTCGCCGAGGTAGACCACCAGCGTGTTGGCGTCCTCGCCGATGTCGCGGAGCGCCTGCATGATGGCGCCCACTCCCTCGTCGACGGCCTGCAGCGACTCGAGCTGCATCTGCCGGAACTTGTCGGTCTCGCAGGCGTCGCACTTCGTGTTGGCGGGACAGGTATCGCAGCCCCGGGTGTCCCAGGTGAGGGCCTGCACCCAGGCGGGACCGTTGGTGGGCACGACGGCGTAGTTCGGCGGCCGGAAGGGCGCGATGCCGGCGAACAGGCCGATGTGGCGCATCGCCGGCGTCGCGGGGCCGTGCGGCGCCTTCTGGCTCAGATGGAGGAAGAAGGGCTGGCTGGGCGGATTGCCGTGAATGAAGTCGACGGCGCGCTGGGTCATCACGTCGCCCGAGTAGTCCGCCTCGTTGCTGTCGAAATGCGTGATGACGCCGTTGTCGTTCAGATCGTACTCGTAGTACTTGACCTGCACCTGCACGTGCCACTCGTCGTAGCCGGGCGGGATGCAGGGCGAGAGGCTGCTGTAGCCGTTCAGGTACTTGCCGATGAAGCCGGTGCGGTAGCCAGCGTCGTGCAGCCAGGTGGCGAGCGTCGAGCTGTCGTCGAACACCTCGGCGCCACCGTCGGGCGGGCTGTTGTCGTGGACGCCGGTGTCGTGGGAGTACTGACCGGTCAGGATGCTCGTGCGGCTCGGACAGCAGAGGGCGGTCGTCACGTAGCCGTGCGTGAAGGTGACTCCCGAGTCGATGAGCTCGCTCTTGAGGATCGGCATCACGGGGCCCGGTCGGTTGGGCGACTGGTGGGTCGCGTCGAAGGTGTCCCAGCGCTGGTCGTCCGACAGGATGATGAGAAGGTTCGGGCTGCTCCCGCTGGCACGCGGGCTGACGCTGATCGTGGGAGCAGGCGGCTCCGCCGCGGCCGCCGGGCCGATGCAGGTCGTCGGGGTGAGGAGCATGCGGCCGAGACAGAGTCGGCGGCGTCGCAGACGCAGTCCGCCCCCGCCGCCGGGGTCGTCTTGCCCACGCACGCATCGGTCAGCGGGGGCGCGATCGGGTCCTCGCATCGGCTCCCGCCACGATCCTTGCAGTGGGCGAGGTCGTCGGGAATCCGGTCACGCGCGTCGCGCGCGATGCGCCGCACTTTTCGCGCCATGAACTTGTAGCCCTCGCGGAAGAGTTGCTGGACGCAGCTCGTGCTGCCGTCGCCCACCTGCGCGAGCAGGGCGCGGAGCTCGCACTCGACGGCGAAGCGGCACTCCGGGGTCTCGATCGGCGCCAGCGCGTTGGTCAGGTCACAGGGATCGGTTCCCGCGTGCAGGCACCGGAGGAGGGTCGCGCCGCCGGCCCGGACGCCGCGGCTGACGCTCGGGTCGGCCGCGCAGTCGTGGTCGACGTCCTCGCAGTCGTTCAGCTGCCCGACCGCCATCCGGGGGAAGGTCAACGAGAGGGTGATGAGCCAGGCGGCCGCGAACGCGCGAGGGGCGTCCATGGGATTTCTCCTCTTGCCGTGGTGTGGCGCGACGGTAGGGCCGGGATGCGCACTCAGTCAAGCCGCTATTCGACCTGAGAACCCGGCCCAAAAAGGGATGAGAACGCGCTAGAGGAGCTTTTGCTGCGCGGCGGGCGGCCCGCCGGCTGGCCGGCCGAAGTGGGCGTACGTGAGTGCCGTGGCCACCCGCCCCTTCGGCGTGCGCGCGAGGAAGCCCTCCTGGATCAGGAACGGCTCGTAGACCTCCTCGATGGTGCCGCGCTCCTCGCCCACCGCCGCGGCGAGCGTCTCGAGGCCGACCGGTCCGCCGCCGAACTTGTCGACGATGGTGAGGAGCAGCGCCCGATCCATCTTGTCGAACCCCGCCTCGTCCACCTCGAGAAGGGCCAGCGCGTCCCGGGCGACGGCGCGGTTGATCTTCCCCTGCGCGCGCACCTCGGCGAAGTCCCGGACACGGCGGAGGAGACGGTTCGCGATGCGCGGTGTACCGCGGGCCCGCCGCGCGATCTCGGCCGCGCCGTCGTCCTCGAGCGGCACGCCGAGGATGCCCGCGGCCCGCCGGAGAATGCGCTCGAGGTCCGCGATGCCGTAGAAGTCGAGCCGGAACGTCGCCCCGAAGCGGTCGCGCAACGCCGAGGTGAGGAGCCCGGCGCGGGTCGTGGCACCGACCATGCAGAACGGCCGCAGGGGCAGCTTGATCGAGCGCGCGGCGGGACCCTGCCCCACCACGAGATCGAGCTGGAAGTCCTCCATGGCCGGATAGAGCGTCTCCTCGACGACGTGGTTCAGGCGGTGGATCTCGTCGACGAAGAACACCTGGCCCCGCTCGAGGTTGGTGAGGATCGCGGCCAGATCCCCGGGCCGCTCGAGCACAGGCCCTGCCGTGGGGCGGATCCCGACGGCGAGCTCGTGCGCGATCACGTGCGCGAGCGACGTCTTGCCGAGACCCGGCGGTCCGTAGAGCAGCACGTGGTCGAGCACGTCGCCGCGCGAGCGGGCGGCGGCGATCTGCACGCGCAGGTTCTCCCGGATCGATTCCTGACCGACGTACTCGTCGAGCGTGCGGGGCCGGAGCGGCGCCTCGACGAGGAGATCGTCCTCGACCGGCACGGGCAGCGTCGGCTCGGCGCGGCGTCCCATCAGGCGCCGAGCCCCGCGCCGAGGCCCTTCAGGGCCGACCGGATGACCTCCTCGAGGGGGGCCGCGGAGACCGCCGCCCGCTCGACCGCCCGCTCCGCCTCGTTCCGCTTGTAGCCGAGGTTCACCAGGGCCGACACTGCCTCGGCGGCGATCCCGTTGGGCGCGGCGCCAGCGGCGCGCGGCGTGGCCCCCGCAGCGAGCAACGCCGCCTGCTCCCGGCACTCGACAACTATCCGTTCGGCATACTTCCGACCCACGCCGGCGATGGTCTGGAGGCGCGCGGTGTCACCCGCGGCGATCGCGGCGAGCAGGTCGCGGCGCGGCATGCCGGAGAGGACAACGAGCGCGGTGCGGGGGCCGAGACCCTTCACCTTGCGCAGGAGCTGGAAGAGGGCCCGCTCCTCGCCGGTCGCGAAGCCGAAGAGCTCGATCGCGTCCTCGCGCACCTCGGTGTGCACGAGCAGCCGTACGGGATCCCCGATTGCGGGCAGGTCGAGGAAGGTCTGGAGCGAGGTGTGGACCGCGTAGCCGACGCCGCCGACGTCGACCACGAGGCCCTCCGGCGTCTTCTCGCTGAGCGTGCCGGCCAGCGCGGCGATCAAATTGAACCGCTCCGCGCTGACGCGCTCCGCGGGCGATTCTGGGGCGTTGCGCGCCGTGCGTCGGCGGCGGCGATCGCCGCGAGAAGGGGGGCGTGCTGCAGGTGGCAGAGCGCGAGAGCCAGCGCATCCGCGGCGTCCGTCGCCAGCTGCTCGGCGAGACCGAGGCGGCGTACCACTCCCCGGATGATCGCGCCCTTGTCGGCCCGGCCGTCGCCGACCGCGGCGAGCTTCACCGCCGCCGGGGCGTACTCGTGGAGGGCGATGCCGGTGGCCCCGATCGCGGCCAGTACCGCGCCGCGGGCCTCGCCGAGGCGGAGCGCGCTCTGGACGTTGCGCGCGACGAAGGCCTGCTCGAGCACGACGGCCGCCGGCCGCCACGCCCTGAGGAGCTCCCCGCACTCCGCACCGAGACGCGCGAGACGGACGGCGAGCTCGCCCTTCCCGTCGAGGACGACCGTGCCGCTCCCCAGGTAGACCGGGTCCCGACCCTGATCCTCGACGACGCCCCAGCCCGTCAGCCGGCTTCCCGGATCGATCCCGAGGATCCGCACCCCACCTCCGCCCCGCCGCTCCCGGCTCAGGCCGACAGCCGCTCCAGCTCCTCTGGGGCGATGTCCATGTTCGAGGACACGCTCTGCACGTCGTCGTGGTCCTCGAGCGCCTCGAGGAGTCGCACCGTCTGCTCGGCGGGCTTTCCCGAGACCGGGGCGGTCGACTGGGGCATCATGGTGACCTCGGCCGAGGCGATCGGGACGGTCGCCTGTTGCAGCGCCGTGCGCACGGCCTCGAACTGCTCGGGGGCGGTCAGCACTTCCAGGATGTCGCCCGCCTCACGGACGTCCTCGGCGCCCGCCTCGAGCGCCACCTCCATGACGCGGTCCTCGTCGACGCCTGCGCGCTCGACGGTCACCAGCCCGCGCTTCTGGAACATCCAGGCGACGCTGCCCGTGGCGCCGAGGTTCCCCGCGTGCTTCTGGATCAGGCTGCGCAGCTCGGCGACGGTCCGGGTGCGGTTGTCGGTCAGCACCTGCACGAGGATCGCGACCCCGCCGGCGCCGTAGGCCTCGTACGTCATCTCCTCGTAGGTGACGCCCTCGAGCTCGCCCGTGCCCTTCTTGATCGCCCGCTCGATGTTGTCGGTCGGCATGCTGTTCTGCCGGGCGGTCAGCACGGCGGTGCGCAAGCGGGGATTGGCGTTGATGTCGCCGCCCCCCATGCGCGCGGCGACGCTGATCTCCTTGATCAGCTTGGTGAAGAGCTTACCGCGGCGGGCGTCCTTGTGCGCCTTCTTGTGCTTGATCGAGCTCCACTTGGAATGACCCGACATGGCGCGGACCGCTGAGGCGGTGTTACCACAAGGCCCCTGGCGAGTAAATTCGGAAGTCGCTCGGGCACATCGCCCGGCGTCCGCAAGCTTGCACCCCCGCTCCGAGCCACCATAATGACGGCGCGGATGCGGGGCTGGGGATGGCGTGGTGCGGCATGCGCGCTCGTCGTGGCGAGTGGCTGCACGCTCTTCCGTGCCCCCCAGCCGCCGCCGGTCGTGAACGGGGTCCAGGTCGGCATCGCCTCGTGGTACGGGCCGGGGTTTCACGGCAACCGGACCGCCAACGGGGAAATCTACGATCAGTTCGAGCTGACCGCCGCACATCCCTCGCTGCCGCTCGGGACGCGCGCCATGGTGACGAATCTCGCCAACGGCCGCGCCGTCGAGGTGCGGATCAACGACCGCGGGCCCTTCGTCGACGGTCGCGCGATCGACCTCTCCTACGCCGCGGCGCGCACCATCGACCTGGTAGGCCCGGGGACGGGACGCGTGCGCATCGAGGTGCTTCGGAACGCGCCGGCCCCCCCCGTCCGGCCGCCGCCGGCAACCTCAACCGCGCCCGCGCCGGCGCACGCGATGCCGACGTCGTCGTACACGATCGAGGTGGCCGCGCTCGCCGACCCCGCCAAGGCCGATCATCTCCGGAGCGTGCTCTCCTCGCGCTTTCCCGACGCGTTCGTCGTCCCGGTGGCGGGAACGACGGGACGCTACTATCGCGTGCGCATCGGTCCCTATCCGGTGCGCGGCGTGGCGGTGGCACGCGCGGAGCTGGTCAATCGGCTGGGCTACCCGGCGATCCTGCTGGAGAACCCCGAGCCGTGAGAACGGCCCTCGCCGTGCTCGTCGTCGCGCTCGGGTGCGGGCCGGGACGCGTCGTGCGACACGGGAAGGTGAACGAGGACGCGGTCACGCAGGTGCGGCGCACGCTGCCCGACGTGCGCGGGCTTCCCTTCCGCGCGCCCGTTCCGACCCTCGCCATGCCCCCGGCGGACATCCGTGCCACGCTCGCGCACGAGATCGACGAGAGCTACTCTCCGGCCGACCTGGAGCATCTGCAGGCGGTCTACCGGACGCTCGGCTTCCTCGCCGCCAACGAGGCATTGCGCCCGGCGCTGGAGCGCATCTACGACGAGGAGGCGGCTGGGTTCTACGATCCGCGCCGGAAGCGTCTCGTGCTCGCCGATCGCGCGCTCCATGCCCCCGGGTTCCTCGGCCTGCTGTCGTTGGTCACGGGGCGCGACGTGGTCGGGGAATTCCTGCTCTCGCACGAGCTGACCCACGCGCTCCAGGATCAGCACTGGAGCCTCCCGGTGACGCCCGAGCCGATGCTCGATGGGCACGGGGACCGCCTGCTGGCCCGCCATGCCCTGCTCGAGGGCGATGCCACCCTCGCGGGCTTCGCCTACGTGCTGCGCGGCACGCCCGATCGGGAAACCATCTCGTGGATCGAGCGCCGCCTGCACGCCCTGCCGGCGGACCTCGCGGCGCGCTACCCCGACATCCCGGACATCATCCGCGCCCCGCTCGCCTTCCAGTACGACGACGGCACGGCGTTCGCGGGCTGGGCGCTGGCGGCGGGAGGCTGGCCGGCGGTGGACGTCGCCGAGGCCGACCCGCCGGACTCGACCGAGCAAGTGCTGCACCCCGCGCGCTACTTCGCGACCCGCGAGCGCCCGCGCACGATCCATCTGGGCGGAACGGAGCCGCTCGAGTCCACCGGATGGACGCCAACGGTGGAGGACACGCTCGGCGAGCTGCAGATCCGCGTCCTCGCTCGGCACGCGCTCCCCGCGGAGCGCGCGGCGAGCGTCGCCGACGGCTGGGCGGGAGACCGTCTGCGGGCGCTCGGGCGCGGCGACGCCGTCCTTGTCGTGTGGATGACGGCCTGGGATTCACCGGACGAGGCGCGCGAGTTCGCCGCGGCGATGCCCGCGATCGTCCCTGGGGCCCGCGTCGAGCGACACGAGGACCGAGTGCTCGTGCTGGTCGGACCCGTACCCGAGCCGTCCCCCGCGGGCAACCTCGATCTCGAGGCGCTAGCGGCGCGGGTCTGGACGGGAACCGATGGGATCCGATCGGCGTCCCGCGGGCCGCGCTGAACGACCTAGGGGAAGCGCTGGACAACGCTGGGCGCGACGTCCCGCAGCTGTCCGCTCGCGGACACGAACGACGCCGTTCCGATGCGCAGCAGGGCGAAGAACGTATGGTCGGCCGCAAAGGTCGGCAGGATGCCCGTCCCGCGAGAGCTCACGATGATCTTCCAGTCCGT
>DATILR010000214.1:0-2304 GCA_035476275.1 Binatus sp. (SeqCode)
CCAGATCCGGGAGCATCGGGAACAAGCGATTGAAGCACTCATGGTCAGCTACCGGACCTCCCGGAGCGCCGCGTCGACCAGCGCGTCCATCATCCATCGCACCACCGCCTCGGTCTCGCGATCGGTCGCCCCGCAGATGTCCTTGAGGATGATCATGGGCTCGATGCCGTAGACGACGGCCAGGGCCTTCAGCAGGCGTCGATACGTGCGAGGCAGGAGGCGTCGTCGCAGGGGATGCAGCGTGGTGGCGAGAATCTCGGTCCGCTGCCCGCGCCGGAAGGGCTCCTCCTCGAGGAGCCCCGCGGCTTCCAGCGACTGATGCTCGAGCGCCAGCTGGAGCGCGGCGCGCATGTGCGGCTCGTACTCGGCAAAGCGGGAATAGGTTCGATCGAGCAGCTCGTGGAGCCGCTCCTTGGCGTCGCCGTGCTGGGGTACCGCGCGCCGCACCGGCCCCAGCGCCTCCGCGATCACCGCGCTCACGAGCTTCGAGCGGGAAGGAAAGTAGCGGTAGGCCGTCGCCCGAGACACGCCGGCACCCTGGGCGACCTCGGCCACGGACGGGATGCCCCCGCGCCGCACTAGGCGGACCGCCTCGTCGAGCAGGCGGCGGAACACCCGGCCGCGGTGGCCCGAGCCGTGATCGGGAAGCGGGTAGAAGGGTCTGGCGCCTTTCTTCATTCGGCGGTAGTATGACCTACTTTTTGAGACGCGTGTCTCAATCACCCGTGCCGCAGCGCGGCAGCCGGGAGGCGACAGTGCTCGTCGAACGCATGGCCATCGAGATCGAGGGCGAGGGCGAGCCGGTGCTGATGATCCACGGCCTCGGCGGGACCTCCAACACATTCACACCCATGCTGGCGGCGCTCACCCATCACCGGACCGTTCGATTCGACCTTCCAGGATCGGGGCGCTCCCACCGGGTCGAGGGTCCGCTGTCGCTGGCCCTGTTCCTCGACAAGACCCGTGTGGTCCTGCAGCGAGTGGGTGTGGAGCGGGCGCACGTGGTCGCGCACTCGATGGGCACGATCATCGCGACTCACCTGGCCGCGTCGGATCCCGGACGCGTGGCCAGCCTGACCCTCTTCGGCCCCCTGCTCGCGCCGCCCGAACCGGCCCGCGCGGCCCTGCGCGAGCGCGCCGTCCAGGCGCGCGCGGGCGACATGCAGCCCATCGCCGACGCGCTGCTTCGCGTCAGCGTCGCGTCGGAGACGAGAGCGCGGAGACCCGCGGCCGTCGCCTTCGTCCGCGAGTCGCTCATGCGCCAGGATCCCGAGAGCTATGCGCGTACCTGCGAGGCGCTGGCCGAGATGGGACCCCCCGACACCTCCCGGATCGGCTGCCCGGCGCTGCTCGTCACCGGCGACGAGGACGCCATCGCCCCCCCCCAGGCAGTTCGCATGCTGGGCGAGCGGATCACGGGGAGCCGGGTCGAGGTGCTCCGGGGCTGCGGGCACTGGACGCCGGTGGAAAAGCCCGAGGAGTGCACCGGTCTACTGAAGCGATTCCTGCACGAGAGGAGACCGACATGGCGAACGTCCTCTTCACGAACGTCCGCATCATCGACGCCACCGGTGCCCAGCCCTATCAGGGCGAGGTCCTGATCCAGGGCAACCGCATCACCCGCGTCGGCCGCGGATCCCGCAGCGTCGCCACGACCGGGGTGACGGTGATCGACGGCGCCGGCGCCACCCTGATGCCTGGCATGTGCGAGGCCCACACCCACTTCGGCTGGACCAACTCCAAGACGCTGGACGCCATCCAGAAGATGCCGCCCGAGGAGCACACGCTGTGGGCGGCGCAGGTGGCCAAGCTCTACCTCGACCACGGCTGGACCTCCTGCGTCGGCGCCGCCACGCCGAAGCCCCGGCTCGACTGCGTGATCCGCGACGCGATCAACTCCGGGCAGATCCCCGGACCGCGCTACCTGGCGGCCAGCCAGGAGATCACGGTGACCGGCTCCCTCGGCGACGACATGCTGCCCCACCTGCCGTTCCCGGAGATGTCGTTCGGCTGCGTGGTGGACGGCCCGGACGGCATGCGGAAAGCCGTGCGCATGTTCCTCAAGTACGGCGTCGACCAGGTGAAGCTCAACCTGTCCGGCGACAACCTGGTCCCCGGCGCGGACGCGCTCACTAGCTGGATGAGCGACGAGGAAGTCGCGGTCGCTGCCCACGAGGTGAAGGTGCGCGGCAAGCGGCTCGCCTCCCACGCGCGCTCCAGCGAGTCGGTGAAGCAGAGCCTCCGCCACGGCGTCGAGGTGATCTACCACGCCAGCTTCACCGACGAGGAATCGCTCGACATGCT
>DATILR010000215.1:0-3488 GCA_035476275.1 Binatus sp. (SeqCode)
AACAACTTCACCTTCAAGTCGACCCGGCCCGAGTTCACGATCGGCACCTTCAAGGCGCACGCCGACCGGGTGCGCCGCTACGCCGATACCCCCAGCATCGGCATCGACAAGGTCGAGCCGTTCCTCGACGCGGCCCACTCCCTCTCGTTGCAGTGCCGGCGCAACCTCGCCGTCAAGAAGCTCTCGGAGGAAGAGGAGAGGCAGCGCCTCATCTCGGTGGCGACGCCGCCCTCCGATCCCTTCCAGCGCATCCATCGACGCCGGGAGATGACCGAGCCGGACCTGCGCCGCGTGCCCCCCTCGCCCGACGAGGACGTCCTGCTCTTCATCCGCGATCACAACCCCTTCCTGCAGGAGTGGGAGAAGGACCTCCTCACGATCGTGCACGAGGAGGCCCAGTACTTCATCCCCCAGATCGAGACGAAGATCATGAACGAGGGGTGGGCGAGCCTGTTCCACAAGCGCATCCTGGACTCGCTCGAGCTGCCCCAGTCGCTCCAGCTGGAGTTCATCGTCCGCCACAACCAGGTCGTCCGTCCGATCCCGGGCGGCCTGAATCCCTACCAGCTCGGCATCCGGGCCTGGGAGGACATCCAGCGGCGGGGTGACCAGCCGACGCCCGACGAGCGGGAGATGCTGCCGCAGGCCAAGACGGGACGGGATCTCCTCTTCGAGACCCGCGAGGTCGACCGCGATGCGTCGTTCCTCCGCCGCTGGCTCCACGAGTCGCTCATGCGCGACCTCGACCTCTTCCGCTACGAGCCGAAGGGCGAGGACCTGGTGGTGAGCGACGTCTCCGACACGGACGGCTGGCGGACGGTCAAGGAGACACTCGTGAAATCGGTCGGCATGGGGTCGATCCCGGTGATCCGGGTCGAGGACGCCGACCACAACCACAACCGCACGCTCCTGCTCGGCCACTGTCACGACGGCCGCGACCTCCAGCTCGAGTACGCCGAGAAGACCCTCGCCTACATCCACCGCCTCTGGGGCCGCGACGTGGTCCTGGAGACGGTCGTGAACGGCAAGCGCACCTTCCTCGCCTACGGCGAGCGCGGCTTCTCCGCCAAAGCTGCTAAGTGATCCCGGGGGGCCCGTCCGGTGCTCGCCCGCTTCGCGGGCTCCGCTCCTCCGATGCCCCCCGGACCCCCGTCGCCGCGCGCTGACGCGCGCGGCTCCCCCGGCTTTGCTCGCGCGCTTCGCGCGCTCGGGGCGCGCCGCCCGCGGCAAAGCCGCGGGTGACAGACGGAGACGGAGGTGAAGGCCACGGTCCGGGGGAACGGGCGGTCGTCGCGGGCCGGGGGGTGCCGTCGCCGAGGTGGGAGCCCGGCGAACGCCCGCCACGGTGGACCCCGATGCCGCGGCGCCGGGCTTAAGGACCCGCCGAGGAGACGGCACCCCCCGGCCCGCGCCACGACGCTCGCCTTATGGGCACGTCACGGACGGCCCGCGTCCCCGTCGCCGGGCGCCGACGCGCAAGAGAGGACTCTAGCCCGTAGCGCGCCGGCGACGCTATAATTCGTCACCATGCCGATCTACGAGTACCGCTGCACAGCGTGCCGGAAGAAGGTGACGGTGCTGACGCTGCGGGTGAGCGAGGCCGTCGACCCGGTGTGCGAGCATTGCGGGAGCCGCGCGCTCACCCGGCTGATGTCGCGCTTCGCGCTCGTCCGCTCCGAGGAGAGCCGACTCGACAACCTCGGCGATCCCGGGTCGCTCGGCGACCTCGACGAGAACGACCCGAAGAGCGTCGCGCGCTGGATGCGGAAGATGGGCAAGGAGCTCGGGGAGGACGCGGGCGAGGACTTCGACGAGATGGTCGACGAGATGGAGGCCGGCGGCGGCGAGGACGGCGAGGGCGACGACGAGGCGCCGGCGGGCGGCGGCGAGGACGACCTCTAGCGTTGGGCACCCCTTTCGAATCGGCGCCGCTCGCGTCGGCCGCGCGGCGACCGCCGTGGGCCGACGTGCTGGCGAGCCTCGAGGATGGCGTTGTCGTGCTCGATGCGACGGGTCGCATCGCCGACCTGAACCCGGCCGCCGAGCAGCTCCTCGGCGTGTCGAACCCGCAGGCCATCGGGATGGAGGTCGCCCAGCTGGGGGCGAGCCACCGGAACGGGTGGCTCGGTGAGCTGGCGCGCGGCACGCTGCGCGAGGGGGCGGCCCGCCGGCATGGCGAGGGCACGCTCGTCTCGCGCAGCGGCGAGACGCCGGTGAGCGCCGCCTGTGCGCCCGTCTTCGACGGGGACGGCGGGTTCAACGGAGCCGTCCTCGTCCTCCACGATCTGAGCCTCCAGCGCACCCTCGAGGCGACGGCCTCGCGTGCCGATCGTCTCGCCACGCTCGGCACCCTCGCCCTCGGGCTGGCGCACGAGATCAAGAACCCGCTCGGCGGCATCAAGGGCGCGGCCCAGCTCCTGCGGAGCGCAGTCACCGATCCCGACCTCGTCCGCTGCACGGAGATCATCGTCTGCGAGGTGGAGCGGCTCGACGGCCTGGTCGAGCAGCTGCGCGAGCTCTCCGTCCCACCGCAGCTCCAGCTCGAGCCCGTCAACATCCACCGCGTGCTGAACACCGTGCTCGGCCTCCAGCGGCAGGCGGCCGACTGGGGCACCGTCGCCCTGCGGACCGTCTTCGACCCGAGCTTGCCACCGGTGCGGGGCGACCGCGCGCAGCTGACGCAGGTGTTCCTCAACCTGGTGAAGAATGCCCTCGAGGCGCTCGCCGGGGCGGGAGAGCTGATCGTCTCGACCCGCCTCGAGGCGGGGTTTCACATCCGCCGCCGCTCGGGACGCGCCCGCTTCCTCACCGTGCTGGTGGAGGATACTGGCCCCGGCATCCCGGAGGAGCACCGCGCCCAGCTGTTCTCACCCTTCTTCACCACCAAGTCGCGCGGGAGCGGCCTCGGCCTGACGCTCTGCCATCGGGTGGTCACGCAGCACGGCGGCACGATCACGCACGAGCCCCGACCGAGCGGCGGGGCCTCCTTTCGCGTGACCCTGCCGGTGAGCGAGGTGGATGGTGTCGACGCCACCTGACAAGACCAGCGTCGCCGGCGGCTCGATCCTCGTCGCCGACGACGAGGAATCGATCCGCTGGGTGCTGGAACGCGCCTGTAGCCAGCAGGGCCATCGCGTGGTGGCCGTTGCGAGCGGCAAGGACGCTCTCCAGGCGCTCCGCGCCGGTAGCTTCGACGTCGCCCTGATCGATATCAAGATGCCCGACCTCTCGGGCCTGGAGGTCCTGAGCCACGCTCGCGCGGCCGAGGTGGACACCCTCTTCATCATCATGACGGCGCAGAACACGATGGCCAATGCCATCGAGGCAACCAAGCGGGGGGCCTACGACTACCTCACCAAGCCGTTCGATCTCGAACAGGTGGGGCTCCTGGTCGCGCGGGCGCTCGAGCTGCGGCGGCTCACGCGCGATCTCGAGCGGCTCCGCGGCGAGCTGAAGCAACGCCACGAGCTCGTCATCGGCCGCACCCC
>DATILR010000216.1:0-1575 GCA_035476275.1 Binatus sp. (SeqCode)
GGCGTCTATTGCCGGCGCTTCGGCGTTCCGCTCTGCGATCTCGGCACGGTCCGCCTGCCGCGGCTCGTCGGCATGAGCCACGCGATGGACCTCATCCTCACCGGCCGCGGCGTCGGCGGCGAAGAGGCGCTCCGCATGGGACTCGTGAACCGACTCGTGCCCCCGGGCACGACGCGCGCGGCCGCGATCGCGCTGGCGCACGACCTCGCGCGCTTCCCGCAGCGCTGCATGCGCTCCGACCGCCTCTCGGCGTACGAGCAATGGTCGCTGCCCTTCGACGAGGCGATGCGCAACGAGGCGCGACGCGGCCTCGAGGTCGTCCGCTCGGGCGAGACGCGCGCGGGAGCGGAACGGTTCACGCGCGGCGTCGGCCGCCATGGCGCCTTCGGGGAGAAGTCCTGATGCCCACCACCCTGCGGACCGAGACGGCTGACGGCGTCCGGTCGCTGATCCTCTGCCGCGCCGCCGAGTACAACACGATCACGCCGACGCTGCGCGACGAGCTCGCGGCCGCCATCGATGCGGCCGACGCCGATCCCGCCGTGCACGTGATCCTGCTCCGCGCGGAGGGTCGCGCCTTCTGCGCCGGCTACGGCCTCGACTGGTCGACCGTCGCGCAGGCCGAGGAAGCGACGTCCAGTCGCCGCGTGTGGGACTCGGTCGCGGACCACCGCATGATGAAGACCTTCGTCGACACGTATCTCAAGCTCTGGTACGCGGCGAAGCCGACCCTGGCGGCGGTGCAGGGCTGGTGCATCGGCGGCGGCACCGACATGGTGCTCTGCGCCGACCTGATCGTGGCCGGCGAGAGCGCATCCTTCGGATATCCTCCCGCGCGCGTGTGGGGCACGCCGACCACGGCACTCTGGGTTTACCGCATGGGCCTCGAGAGGACGAAGCGCTACCTCTTCACGGGGGACGAGATTCCCGCCAGGAAGGCGGCCGAGATCGGCCTCGTGCTCGAGGTCGTGGCCGACGACGCGCTCGAGACGCATGCGATGGCGCTCGCCCGTCGCATGGCCCGCCTGCCCGTCTCCCAGCTCGTCATGCTGAAGCTCCTCGCCAACCAGACGGTCGAGAACATGGGCTTCGCCTCGAGCCGGCTCCTCGGCACGCTCTTCGACGGCGTCGCGCGCCACACCCAGGAGGGACGCGACTTCGTCCGCCGTGCCGAGGCCGTGGGGTTCCGCCAGGCCGTGCGGGAGCGCGACGATCCCTTCGGGGACTACGGCAGCCGGAAGAAGTCCTGAGCCTGCAACAGAAGCCCGTGCCGGTGCCGCGGAGCCGGGTCTCAGGCGGTGCGGTGGGCGGCGGTCATCCAGCTGCGCGCCCGGCTTACGAAGGCTTGCACGTAGTCCGGCCAGTCATGCAGCGTGGCCGGATCGAAATCGGCGCCGTTCGGCCACACGAGCGTATGCACCTCGGGATCGAGGGCGACCTGCCGAAAGAGCACGGGATCGCGGAGCGGTCCGAAGAGTTCTCCCGCCAGGATGCCTTCCTCCTACTGCAGTGGCTCGATGGGCTGCGGCGGGCGGCCGGCCTGCAGACGGTCCCAGTCGGCCATCAGCTCTTCCT
>DATILR010000217.1:0-14956 GCA_035476275.1 Binatus sp. (SeqCode)
GGGAGCATCTCGTCCTCGAGGCCGTTCCACTCCGGGTGCCATTCGGTGTCGGCACCGTCGTTCATCAGGTACTCGAACTTGAGGGAGCGGAAGTTGTCGAGCAGGACGGTCGCGTGGCCGTCCGACCGCTCGACGGGGCTCCGTCCGAGCGAGTCGGGGGAGAAGAACCGGCTCTCCGTCATCAGGAGCCGGGGCGGGTCGTCGACCACCTGGTAGACGACGCGGGCGAGTCCTCCCCCGCCCTCCTGACCCGCCGCCGTGACGAAGGTCATCGAGGTCGCGGTGCCCATGAAGTACGGATAGACCTCGTCGTCCCGGTTGCGCGCCGGGTACGGCACCGCGGACTTCACCTGTCGGATCAGGAGGTCGCTCGCGACCCTCAGGCGCTGGGCCGTCACCACCGCCACCTCCCCCCGCTCGACCGCACGGATCCCCAGATGGAAGGCGCCGTAGCAGATCGCCGCGACCAGTGCGAGCGAGGTGAGGGCGAGGACGACCTCGAGGAGGGTGAACCCGGCTCTAGCCTTCATTCTCAGAGGCCACCCGGAGGCTCTTCAGGGTGTAGGTCTTGGTACCAAGTCCGTCCTGCCAGCTGACGTCCACCTGCAGGTAGCGGAGGGCCTGGTCGGAGGAGAAGTCGAGCGCCTTGGTGTCGATGCCCTCCTCCGCGCCCGCGTGGCGCACCAGGATGTGCGTCTGGAATCCGTCCGCGGTGGTGCGCTCCTCGCTGTGATCGACGATCTCCGGCTGGAAGAGGAGCGCGTCCATGGCGGCCCGGGCATGGAGCACGGCCCGGCTCTCCCGGGTGGCCCGGTCTTGGAGCCGGAGGCTCCCGCTGAAGACCTCGAGGCAGGTCACGATCCCGACCCCGAGGATGGCGAGCGCCACCGCGATCTCGAGCAACGTGAACCCGCCTGCCCGTGGCCGCCTCATCCGTTCACGTCCGCGACGTGGATCGAGCCGACCAGCGGATCGAGCGCCACCCGGATGCGGTTCTCCATCCGGTGGTTCCGGCTCGCCAGCAGGATCTCCGCCCCGCTCGTGCTCCCGTTGGGGAAGAAGAGCACCTGGACCCGGCCATCGCCGATGGGCACCCCACCCTGCACGTCCTCGATCACGGCGCGGTCGGTCAGCACCGCCCAGCGGGCCCAGCCGGTGGTGTGGATCTTGTTGCCCACGGGATCGATGACGAGCTCCTGCGGCTCGCCCAGCCCCACCGCCTCACCCCGGCAGAAGTGCATGGTGGCGGCGATCTGCCGCGCCGCCCGCCGCACCTCGCGCGCCTCGAAGCCCGCCTCCATCATGGGGACGGCGAGCACGCTGCCGATCGCGATGATGAGGAGGACGATCGTGATCTCGATGAGCGTGAACCCGCGATGGCGCGCGCGGCGCGCGCACGCTTCCGCGCACGCCACTCCTTGGAGACGCCCGGAAGACTGGGGTTGAGCGCGGCGGCGTCTCACCCGGCGTCGCCCTCCCAGCTCGTGACGTCGCGGTTGTCGCCGTCGCCACCCGGGGCGCCGTCAGCCCCGTACGAGAACAGGTCGTAGGGCCGTCCCGCCTCGCCCGGGCTGCGGTAGAGATACTGATGGTCCCACGGGTCCTTGGGAATGTCCTTCTTGAGGTACGGGCCATCCCATCGGTCGGTGCCGAAGGGCCGCTGGCGGAGCGCCCCGAGCCCCTCCTGGGTCGATGGGTAGCGGCCGACGTCCAGCCGGAACGTGTCGAGCGACGTTCCGAGCAGCTCGATCTGCGCCCGCGCGGCCTTCACCTTCGCCTTCTCCTCCTGGCGAATGAAGCGTGGTCCGACGAGGGCCATCAAGAGCCCGATGATGACCATCACGACCATCATCTCGATGAGGGTGAAACCCGCCGACGACGTCCCGGTTCGCATTGCGGCACGAGCCTCCTTCACATGGGCAGATCGTTCACACTGAAGATCGCGGAGAGCATGGAGATCACGATGAAGCCGATGCCGAGCCCCATGACGAGGATGAGGACCGGCTCGAGCAGGCGCGTGAACTGCTGCACCTGGACGCGGACCTCCCGGTCGAAGTGGTCGGCAACCCGCAGCAGCAGCTCGTCCAGACGGCCGGTCTCCTCGCCCACCGCGATCATCTGGACCGCTAGGGGCGGCAGGACGCCCGAGCGGGCAAGGGGGTCCGCGACGCCGGCGCCCTCGCGCACGCCGATCTCCACCTCACCCAGCGCGCGGCTGATCACCAGGTTGCCGACGATCTCCTTCACGATGCCGAGGGCCTGGAGCATGGGGACGCCGCTCTTGAGCAACGTGCCGAGGGTGCGCGCGACGCGCGCGACCTCAATCTTGCGCAGGAGCGGCCCCAGCACCCAGATGCGGAGCTTCCACTGGTCCCAGCTGTACCGCCCGCGCGGGGTGCGGATCGAGTAGCGCACGGCGCCAACCGCGGCGCCGACCGCTCCGAAGAGCGCCCACCAGTACGAGCGCAGCATATCCGAGAAGCCGAGCACGATGCGCGCCTGGAGCGGCAAGGTGCGGCCGAGGTCGGTGAACAGCGCCGAGAATTTCGGCAGCACGTAGACGAGCAGCACCCCGACCGAGGCGCCCATCGCCCCGGTGAGCAGCACCGGGTAGGTGAGCGCCGACCGGACGTCGTCGCGCAGCTGCTGTGAGCTCTCGAGGTACTCGGACAGCCGCTGGAGGACGGTGTCGAGGAATCCTCCGAGCTCGCCCGCCCGGACCATGTTGACGTAGATCGGAGGGAAGATGCGGTGCTGGGCGAGTGCCTCGGCGAGTGACTTGCCACCCTGCACGGCGTTCAGCACCTCGCCCACGATGCGCTTCAGCTCGGGATTGTCCGCCAGCTCCGCGAGCGTGGCGAGGCTGCGGTCGAGGGGTAAGCCGGCGGAAGAGAGCGCCGCGAGCTCCTGCGTCAGCACCAGGAGATCGCGATGCTTGATGCGGTGTCGGCCGAGGCCGGGGAGCTGAGGAAGCGCCAGCCGCGCAGGCCGCAGCCCGGCGCCGTCGCCGGATGCCCCGATGTCGAGCGGGATCAGCCCGCGGTCGTGCAGACGGGCGACGACTGCGGGCACTTCGGGGGCCTCGATCGTCCCCTCGACGACCTTGCCCTGCGGATCAACCGCGCGGTACTGGAACTGCGCCAAGCGATCTCCCCACCCCGCCCGCCCATCCCGTCTCACCCGCCCTCGGTCGATGGCTAAATCGCGGGAAAACCTCAAAAATCATATACGTGACCGCACGGGTCTTTTCAACTTCGGCGGTACGGGACGGGGCCACCGACGAGCAAGGATTAGACTCTCGTACCCGGCGTCGCTTCACTCTCGGACAGTCGAGGTCGGCAGGCCGCACGGGTGACCGCTAGACTTCCTCCTGCGTGACCCGGACCACCTCCGAGACCGTCGTGATCCCCATGCGGACCTTCCGCCATCCGTCATCGCGCAGGGTCGTCATGCCGAGCTCGACGGCGGCATCCTTGATGGCGTCCGCCGAGGCGCGCTTCAGGATGAGCTGACGCACCGGGTCGTTCACCATGAGCAGCTCGAAGATCCCCTGCCGGCCACGGAAGCCGGTCTGTGCGCACTCCTCGCAGCCGCGCCCCCACATCGCCTGGACCACCTCGCCGTTGCCGCCGGTCATCTCGCTCATCACGTCGGCCGCCATCTCGGCCGGCTCGCGGCACTTCTGGCAGACCGTGCGCACCAGGCGCTGCGCGAGGACCCCCAGGAGCGAGGACGCGAGCAGGTAGTCCTCGACGCCCATCTCGAGCAGGCGCGACACCGCGCCGGCGGCGTCGTTGGTGTGCAGGGTCGAGAACACGAGATGGCCGGTGAGGGCCGCCTGGATGGCGATCTCGGCGGTCTCGAAGTCGCGGATCTCACCGACCATGATGACGTCCGGATCCTGCCGGACGATCGAGCGGAGGCCGTTGGCGAAGGTGAGGCCGATCTGTGGCTTCACGTGGATCTGATTGACGCCGAGCAGCTGGTACTCGACGGGATCCTCGATGGTGATGATCTTCTTGTCGGGCGAGTTGATCTTGTCGAGCGCGCCGTAGAGGGTCGTCGTCTTGCCGCTGCCCGTCGGACCGGTGACCAGGACCATGCCGTAGGGCTTGGTGATCAGGCGCGAGAAGTGGGCGAGCGTCTCCTCCGGGAAACCGAGCGAGTCGAGGTTCACGATGATGCTCGAGCGGTCCAGGATACGGAGCACCACACTCTCCCCGTAGAGCGTGGGAAGGGTCGAGACGCGGAGATCGATCTCCTTGCCCAACAGCCGCAGCTTGATCCGCCCGTCCTGCGGCAGGCGGCGCTCGGCGATGTTGAGCTTCGCCATGATCTTGATGCGCGAGACGATGGCGGCCTGCAGGCGACGGGCGGGCGTCTCCACCTCGTGCAGCACGCCGTCGATGCGGTAGCGCACCTTGAGCTCGTTCTCGAAGGGCTCGATGTGGATGTCCGAGGCGCGCTGCTCGACCGCCCGGTTGATCAGTATGTTGACGAGGCGGATGACGGGCGCCTCGCTCGCCAGATCGCGCAGGTGGTTGACGTCCTCCTCGTCGTCGGTGAGGTACTCGAGCGTGTCCTCGGCAGGCTCCGCCGCTCCGCCGGCCGCGCCCCCATCGCCGTTACCGTACGCCGCCTCGAGCCCCTCCAGGATGTCGCGTTCGCGCGCCAGCCGCGGCTCGATCTCGAGCCCGGTGGCGATTTGCAGACCCTGCAACGTGTAGTAGTCGGCGGGGTCGGCCATCGCGACGGTGAGCGTCCCGTTCGTCTGCCCGAGCGGGAGCACCTTCGCATGCTTCAGGAACTTGAGGTTGACGCTGCCGAGCGGCACCGGCACCGCCGGGAAGTCACGGCGGTGAACCGCATCGATGCCGAGGTAGGTCGAGAGCAGCGGAAGGAGATCGTCCTCGGAGATGAAGCCGAGATCGAGGAGCAGACGCTCCAGACGCTCGCCGCGCTCCTGCTGCAAGCGCTTGACCTTGCGGAGATCGTCGGCGCTGAGGCGTCCCTGCTCCAGGAGCAGCTGCTCGAGAGTCCGGTGCTGCAGCTCCATGGCCGACTTTTGAGCATACTCGCGCCCTCCCGCACCGGCAAGCGCCGTGGTCCGTCCCGGGGCGCCCGTGCGTAGCAGGAGAATGCACTGCCGCTCAGCGCGCGTGCGGTGGATGCTAGCTCGACGGCGCTGCCGCGCACCTCACACGCGGGCGCGCCAGTAGTCGAGAAGCGTCCCCAGCGTCTCCGCGAGGGGAATGTGCGGGTGCCATCCGGTGTCGCGTGTGGCCCGCGCATGGCTTCCGACAAGGCGTTCGAGGTCCTTGCCCCGCCGCAGCGCGGGATCGACGTGCACCCGGATCGGCACGCGGGCGTGCGTGCGCAG
The DNA here is from genome assembly GCA_035476275.1 of Binatus sp. (SeqCode). Lineage (GTDB taxonomy): Bacteria > Desulfobacterota > Binatia > DP-6 > DP-6 > DP-23. Next base: position 5,381 of record DATILR010000217.1, read on the forward strand.
GATGGCGAGCACGTCGGCGACGCTCGCGCCCTCCCCGCTACAGAGGTTGTAGACCTCGCCGCCGTGCCCCCGTTCGAGGAGCGCCACGTAGCCGGCGGCGACGTCCCGCACGTCGGAGAAGTCCCGCACCGGATCCATGTTGCCGATGCGCACGACGTCGAGCTTCCCCGCCTCGACGGCCGCGATCTGCCGCGCGAGCGCGCTCGCGACGAAGGTCGGGGCCTGTCCCGGGCCGGTGTGGTTGAAGGGCCGCGCGCGCACGACGTCGAGATCGTAGGCGCGGGCCCACTGATCCGCGGCCACGTCGGCGGCCGCCTTGCTGGCGCCGTAGACCGTGAGCGGGCGAAGCGGCGTCTCCTCGTCGCACGCCCGGCTCGCGGACGCGCCCGCCCCGTACACGCTGCTCGAGCTCGCCACGACCACCCGCGCCCGCGGGGCGTGGCTCCGCACGGCCGCGAGCACGGCCAGCGTGCCGCTCAGGTTCACCCGGTATGCCGTGTGCGGGTCGCGCTCGGCCTCCGGGACGAAGGAGAAGGCGGCCAGGTGGATGACGGCCTCGGGCGCCAGCTCGGCGACCAGCCGGGCGAACCCGTCCGCATCCCCGAGGTCCCCGGCGCGCAGCGCGACGCCGCCAAGGCTCGCTCCCACCTCCGCGACCCGCGCCCGTCCGCCGCGCACGAGCCCGTGGACGTCGTCGCCCCTGGCCCGCAGCGCTGCCGCGACGAACGGGCCGACGAAGCCGGTGATGCCAGTGACCAGGACCCGCACGCCGCTCGACTCCGCTCAGCCCCGGCGGACGCGCTCGATATCTGCACGCACCATCATCTCGACGAGCTCCGGGAAGCTCACCCGCGGCGCCCAGCCGAGCACCCGCCGGGCCTTCGACGCATCCCCGACCAGGTGATCCACCTCTGCCGGCCTGAGAAGGGCCGCGTCCTCGCGCACGACGACGCGCCAGTCGAGACCGGCGCAGCCACAGGCGATCTCGACCACCTCCTGCACGGCATGGGACTCCCCCGTGGCCACCACGTAGTCGTCGGGGGCGGCTTGCTGCAGCATCCGCCACATCGCTTCCACGTAGTCGCCCGCGAACCCCCAGTCACGGCGCGCGGTCAGGTTGCCCAGCGCGAGCTCGCTGGCCAGGCCGAGCTTGATGCGCGCCACCCCGTCGCTGATCTTGCGGGTCACGAACTCGCGGCCGCGGCGCGGGCTCTCGTGGTTGAAGAGGATGCCCGAGCATGCGTAGAGGTCGTAGCTCTCGCGGTAGTTGACGGTGATGTGGTGGCCGTACACCTTCGCCACGCCGTACGGGCTCCGCGGGTGGAACGGGGTCGTTTCCCGCTGCGGCGTCTCGCGCACCTTGCCGAACATCTCGCTCGAGCTCGCCTGGTAGAAGCGGGCCTCGGGGGCGGCGAGACGCATGGCCTCGAGCAGGCGCGTCACGCCGACCGCGTCGAACTCGGCGGTGAGCACCGGCTGTGACCACGAGGTGGGCACGAAGGACTGCGCGGCGAGGTTATAGATCTCGTCCGGCCGCACGGTGCGCAGCAGATCGATCAGCGAGAGCTGGTCGAGCAGATCGGCTTGCCGGAGCTCGAGGCGGTCGCGCAGGTGGGCGATGCGCTCGAAGTTCTCCGTGCTCGCGCGCCGCACCATGCCGACCACCCGGTAGCCGCGGCCGAGCAGCCATTCGGCGAGATAGGAGCCGTCCTGGCCGGTGACGCCGGTGATGAGCGCCGTCGCCATCACTTCACGCGGCCGTAGCGGTCCTCGAGACGGACCACGTCGTCGAGCTCGGGGGTCGAGACCTCGAGCACCTCCGTGTCCGCCAGCGCGGTGAAGCGGTGCCGCGTGCCGGGCGGCAGGTGCCACCCCTCACCCGGACCGAGCCGAACGGTGCGGCGCTCGTCCTCCGCCCCGCCCACCTCGATCTCGAGCGCCCCGGAGAGCACGAGGATGGTCTCCTCCTTGACCCGGTGGAACTGGAGGCTCAGGGCCTCGCCGGCGCGCACATGGAGGATCTTGCCCACGTAGCGTTCGGTGCGGGCCCAGATGGTCTCGTGGCCCCAGGGCTTGGGCACCTGCTCCGGGCACGTGGGCGCGCCGGGGGGCCGGCTCATGCCCCGTGCTCGCGCGGCGCCGCGGTGCTGGCGGCGAGCCGCCCGCCGTACATGCGATCGTAGTAGTCCCGGTAGGCCCCGCTCTTGACGGCCTCCCACCACGGGCGATGGTCGCGGTACCAGGCGACGGTCCCCGCCAGGCCATCGGCGAAGCTCACCCGCGGGCACCACCCGGTCGCCCGCAGCTTCCCCGGATCGAGGGCGTAGCGGCGGTCGTGCCCGGGGCGGTCGGCGACGTAGCGGACCAGACTCACCGGACGCTCGAGCAAGCGGAGGATGTGCTCGGTGATCCCGCGGTTCGGCATCTCGTTCTCGGCGCTGATGTTGAAGACCTCTCCCGCCGCGCCGGTGAGGCCGAGCACGTGCCACAGCGCCGCGGCATGATCCTCGACGTGCAGCCAGTCACGCACGTTCAGACCGTCACCGTAGAGGGGCAGCGGCTCACCGTCCAGCGCGTTGGTCACGCAGAGCGGGATGAGCTTCTCCGGAAACTGATAGGGACCGTAGTTGTTGGAGCAGCGCGTGACGATCGCCGGCACGCCGTACGTGGTTGCGTACGCGAACACGAACCCATCGGCGGCCGCCTTGCTGGCGGCGTAGGGGCTCGACGGGCGGAGCGGCGCACTCTCCGTCGAGCGTCCCTCCGCCACGCTGCCGTACACCTCGTCGGTCGAGACGTGCAGGAAGCACCGGAAGCCGGGCCGATCGCGCACGGCATCGAGCAGGGCCAGCGTTCCGTGCACGTTGGTGCGGAGAAAGGGCGCCGTGTCGACGATGCTCCGATCGACGTGGGTCTCCGCGGCGCAGTGCACCACCACGTCGATCGCCTCCTCGGCGACCAGCGCGGCGACGCGCTCCCGGTCGGCCACGTCGCAGCGGACGAAGCGGAAGCGCGGGTCGGCCTCCAGGTCCGCCAGGTTGGCGAAGTTCCCCGCGTAGGTGAGCAGATCGAGCGCGACCAGCCGCTCGACCTCGCCGCGCGGCCGCGCGAGGGTCTGGCGGACGAAGTTCGTACCGATGAAACCCGCCGCGCCGGTGACGAGCGCCCGCATGCCTAGCGATGCTTCGTCCGCCAGTCGAAGCCGATACGGGGATCGTCGTGTGCGATCCGCTCCTCGTCGGGATCGGCGGGATCGTAGTGCTCGGTCGTGTGGTAGATGAGCCCGCAGGGCTCGGCGCCGAGCACCCGGTAGCCGTGCGCGACCAGCGGCGGGATGGCGACCACCAGCGGCCGGCGGTCACCCATGTAGAGCACGTCGGTCCGCCCGGCCGTGGCCGAGCTGCGGCGCAGATCGTGCATCACCACCTGGGCCATGCCGGAGACGAAGAACCACACGTCCCACTGTCGGCGGTGCCAGTGAAAGGCCTTGATGACGCCCGGGTAGGCGAGCGTGAAGGTGCTCTGCTTGACCTCCCGGAAGACCGGCTCGTCGTCGCGCAAGATCTCGATCAGGACCCCGCGGTCGTCGCTGTGGACGACACACTCCTTGACGACGACGCCCTCGATCATCGCCGCTTCAGTGCCGCCCGGCGGCGCGGCGGGCGCTGGGCCGCGGCGACCGTCGGGAGGTGGGTCGTGGGCCCGTCGACCCGGTTGGCTCCGGTGCTTGCGACGAGGTTGCCGGACCGATGGAGCGAGGCGAACGTCCCGGCGTCGGACCACCAGCCCTCGAGGATCTCGCACGCGAGCTCGCCGCGGGCGAGGTACCAGTTGTTCACGTCGGTGATCTCCAGCTCACCCCGCGTGGACGGTTTCAGCGTGCGGATCACGTCGAACACGCGCGCATCGTACAGGTAAAGGCCCGTGACTGCATAGCCACTCTTCGGCCGGCGGGGCTTCTCCTCGATGGAAACGACGCGTCCGCGCTCGAGTGCCGCCACGCCGAATCGCTCGGCGTCGGGCACCTCCTTGAGAACGATCCGGGCCCCGCGTGGCTGTCGACGGAAACGCTCCACCGCCGGCGCGATGGACCCCTCGATCACGTTGTCGCCCAGGATGATGCAGAGCTTGTCGCCATCGGCGAAGTGCTCCGCCAGCGAGAGGGCGGCGGCGATCCCGCCCTCGCCTTCCTGATAGGTGTAGTTGAGATGCTTCAGGCCGAACTCCTTCCCGTTGCCGAGCAAGCGAAGGAAGTCGCCGGCGTGCTGACCGCCGGTGACGATCAGGATGTCGGTGATGCCGGCGTTGATCAGGGTCTGGATGGGATAGAAAACCATCGGCCGGTCGAAGATGGGCAGGAGGTGCTTGTTGGTGATGCGGGTGAGCGGGAGGAGCCGCGTGCCGAGCCCCCCGGCGAGCACGACGCCCTTCATCTCATCAGTAGAGGCCGCCCGTCGCGCTCGAGGCGGGACTGCGGAAGCCGAGGTTGGCGAGCGGGCTGAGGCCGACGTAGTTCCGGTTGGCGGGACTCTTCCCGAACGACCCGAGCCCGACCAGGGTGAGCTGCACGCGGAACAGCCGCTCGTCGGGGTTCGTCTTGTCCGCGACGCCGGCTTCCACCAGCCAGCAGTTGCAGCGAGAGATGAGGCGGAGGAAGTAGTCGCGCTCGAGGAAGTGCGGGCCGGCCGTCGAGGTCGATCCGAGATCGTACCGGGAGAGAAACGTGAACCCCAGGTACCCACCCAGACGGAGATACATGGAGCCATCCAGCTCGTTCACACCGGCGGTCTTCAGGAGAGTGGAATCCTGGTTCCCACTCACGCCCTCGTTCACGTCCTTCTCGATGAACCGATAGGAGATGCCGAGCGTGCTCGGGCTCTGGTAGCTCCGCGCGCCGGGGGCGGCCTGGAACCAGGGTTCCCGGATGAAGCCACCCACGCTTATGCCCCGAATCACGGAGTTCGCGAGGCTCACGGTCGTATTGGTGGAGAAGCCCAGATAGTCCACGGGCGTCACCCGCAGGCCCAGATCGACGTCGCTCTGATGGCTCGTCCCGACGAGCTGGCGCGAGACGTCATAGCCGTGCAGGATGCTCGCGCGGGCGAGCTCGCGCGCAGCTGGCAGGACGGGGGCTCCCGTTCCGGCCGGGGGTACCGGCGGACCAACGAAGTCGGGCAGCGCGTTGAACGACAGCCCCTGGGGCAGGGTGTTGGGATCGATTGGAGCCGGCGCGCTGGGCCCCTCCTCCTCTTCCCCCGGGACGGGTTCGAGTTCCCGCGCGGCGCTCTCGGTGGTCGAAGCACCCCGTCCGAGCAGTCGGCTGGTGATGCCGTACGAAACGAAGTTCCTCTGGTTCACGGCGTCGCGCTCGTCGAAGAGATATCCCTCGCTGAAGAACGTGGCGTCGCAGTTGACGCCCGGCTGGGGGCGGACGCCGCGCGCCGCGAGCGTTGTGCACGCGATGTGCGTGTCGAAGATCGGGCGCCCGACCGGCGGTATGAAGAAGTACTGCACCTCAGGCTCGATCGTGTGCTTCAACTTCTCCAAGCCCAGGTGGCGGAAGGTGAACACGCGGTCGAATTCGGTTCCCGTGCGGCCACGGAATTCCGCCGCTTGCTGCGTGCGATCGACATCGAGGCGGGGCTGCTCCGGTGAGGCCCGGAACTGCCGCTGGACATTGGGGACGTTCGCGTCCGGCACGACGAACGCGACCTGCTCGGGGTCGGTCAGGTGATAGGCCGTCTCCCGGAGCCGCCCGCTGAGCGAGCCGTCGACGACCCGGCCCAGGTGGAAGGGAAGGAAGAGCCGGGGTCCGAAATCGGCCCGCACCCCGTCGTACCCTTCCTCCCGCTGGTAGTCGACGGCCTCGCCGCTCAGCCCTGCGACGAGGTGGTCGTCGAAAAACGCCTTCGCGTGCTCGGCCTCGACCCGGGGCAGCTTCTGCAGCGCGAGAACCTGCGGGTCGATCAGGTCCTGGTGATAGACGGTCTCGCCCCGCACCAGTCCCGAGTCCCAGGTCCGGATGAGGCCGGTCTGCGAGGTCGTGTAGCGCGTGGTGCGCAGCGCGATGTCCTCCCGCGCCGACAAGGCAAAGGTGTCCACATCGCGCAGGATGAAGTCATCGCTCACGGCGAAGAGATCCACGAAGAAGCGGCTCTTCGCATAGAACGGCTGGATGTGGTGGCCGGTGAGGATGAAGCGGTTCTCGGGAGTTTCTGCCGGCGCACCGGTCGTGGTCACCGTCCCCTGCGAGGTGCCGCCGATCTGCTCGTTGTAGTAGGCGAAGCTGAAGCTGCCGTGCGTGTGCTGGGGGAGGATGTACCGGTACTCGCCGAGGAGACCGACGCGGGCCGCGGTCTCGACGTCGACCGCCACGGTCGCGTCGCTGCTCTTGTTGATGGCCCAGTAGAAGGGCTGCTCGTACTGGAACCCCCGCCGGCTCGAGTAGCCGATGCGCGGCATGAGGAAGCCGGTGGCCCGCTCGGTGCTCGCGGGGAAGGAGAAGTAGGGCATCCAGAGAACGGGCACGTCCTTCACCCGGAAGGTCGCGTTCTTGACCAGACCCCAGCCCTGGACCTTCACGTCCGTCTGCGCCCCGGCGACGCTCCATGACGGCCCTTCGAGCCCTCCGCATCGGCACGTCGTGAAGACACCGTTGGCGACGCTGTAGAGCGGTCCCCCCTGCTTCTGGAGACGCGCCGCGCGCAGGTTGTAGCCGCTCGGCTGCAGATCGGCATTCGCGTTGTCCATCCACCCCGACTCATCCTCCATGTTGAGGTGGGCGAAGTCCCCGGCTGTCGTCGTCTGCGGATCCGTCAGGACGACGTGGCCTCGCGCCTCGGCGATGCTCGTGGTGCGGTCGTAGACCACCTCGTCGGCCGTCAACGTGGTATCACCCCGTTTGAGCGTGACGCCGCCGCGCGCGGTCAGGACGTTGTTCTCCTGATCGTAGGAGAGCGACTCCGCATCGACCGCGATCTCCCCCTCGCCGACCTCCTTCGGCCGCGTGGTACGCGGCACGCCACGCGGACCCGCCACCACCGTGAGTGGTCGCGACCGGCCGCGCAGCTCGATCCGCACGTCGCCGATCGCCGACGGACGGGAGACGGTGTAGGTCACCGGCTGCCGGACGAACACCGAGACCAGCGTTCCGCCCGCCTCGGGCGAGAGCCGGACCGTGCTCACCACGGAGTCGCCCACGTCGATGGCCGCGGGGCGAGGAACGCTGAAGTCCTTCAGGAAGAGCACCACCTCGTCGGTGAAGGTCTCGCCCGTGCTCGCCGGTCCACGCGGCCCGGTCGGGGGCTTCGCTCCCGGCGTGCGGTCCTCGATCATCACGCCGGGACGGGCGCGCACCGTGATGTTGCTCGCGGCCTCCGCGCCGGAGAGGACCTGGACTTCACCCCCTCCGGGCGCATCGGCAGCCAACGCGGACGCAACGGGCAGTGCGAACGCGAGGACGCACGCCCAGCGCCCCGCCCCTCCGCTCATAGGGGCGCTTCTGTACCACCGGATCCGCGGTCGTGCCAGGGCTCGAACAGGGGCCCGCCCTCCCGCAGCTCGGCGTAGGCCTCCCCCACCAGGAAGAGCGACCCCGTCACCAGCACGACGTCGTCGGGTCCGGCGCGAGTCAGCGCGGCGCGCAGCGCCGCGCGTGCGTCTTCGATCGGCTCGACGGGTACGCGCCCCGCGCAGTCGGCCGCGAGCACGTCGGGAGCGAGACCACGGCGGCCAACGCGGGTCACGATCGCGGCCGCGACCTGGGGGGCGAGATGCCCGAGCATCGCCTGCCAGGCCTTGTCGGCCATCACGGCGAACACGAGGATCACTCGACGCCGCCCGACCAGCGCCGGCAGCTCGGCCGCCAGCGCCGCGACCCCCTCCGGATTGTGGGCCCCGTCGAGGAGGACCAGCGGACGCTCGCGCACGCAGGCGAGCCGCCCCGGCCAGACGACGGTGGCGAGGCCTCGCCGCACCGCTTCGGGAGCGCAGGGGAACCGCTCGTGGACGAGGGCCAGGGCGGTGAGCGCGACGCTCGCGTTGTCGCGCTGGAAGGCACCCGGCAATCCGAGCCGGAGCCCGTCCCAGAGCACTCCCGGTCCGCGGAAGGTGAAGCCGCCGGGCCGTGCGGTGATGCCGGCCCGCGTGACGGGCGCCCCGACCTCGGCGGCGCGCCGAAGGATCACCGTCTCCGCCTCCGGCGGCATCGGCCCGAGCGCGAGCGGCACCCCGGGTTTGAGGATGCCCGCCTTCTCGCCGGCGATCTCGCGCAGGTCGTGGCCGAGGTACGCCTCGTGGTCGTGCCCGATCGAGGTGATGCAGCTCGCGATGGGCCGGACGAGGTTCGTCGCGTCGAGCCGTCCGCCGAGACCGACCTCGATCACCCCCACCTCGACGCCCACCTGGCGGAACCACTCGCACGCGAGCAGGGTGGCGAACTCGAAGTGGGTGAGCGCGATGCCGGCCGCCTCGAGGTCGGCGCGCAGCTCGGCGACCAGCGCCACGACGGTCGAGCGGGGGATCGTGCCCCCGTCGATGCGGATGCGCTCGGCGAAGTCGACCAGGTGGGGCGACGTGTAGAGCCCCGTCCGGTAGCCGGCCGCGCGCAGGACCGCGTCGAGCATGGCGGCCGTCGATCCCTTGCCGTTCGTACCCGCGATGTGTAGCGCGGGGAAGGCCGCCTCGGGATGCCCGCGGCGCGCGAGCGCCTCGCGCATGCGCTCGAGCTTGAGGTCCCAGCCGACCGAGACCTCGAGCGCGGCGAGGTAGGCGATCGTGTCCTCATACGCGCCCATCGATCAGGACCCGCGCCGGGCACGTCGCACGACGGCTGGACCGGCGAGCAGACCGAGGAGCCGCACGAGCGTCTCCCGCAGGGCGGCCCTGGGCACCACCAGGTCGACCATGCCACGCTCACGGAGGGCCTCCGCGCGCTGGAGACCGGCGGGCAGGCGTTGCTGGATCGTCTGCTCGACGACGCGTGGCCCCGCAAAGCCGATCAGGGCCCCGGGCTCGGCCAGGTTGACGTCACCGAGGAGCGCCAGGGAGGCCGCCACGCCACCCGTCGTGGGATCGGTCAGCACGGAGAGAAAGGGCACCCGTCGCGCCCGCAGCCGGGCCAGGGCGGCGGTCACCTTCACCATCTGCAGGAGCGAGAAGATGCCTTCCTGCATGCGAGCTCCGCCCGACGCCGCACACACCACCAGCGGCAGGCGCTGCCGTGCCGCGTGCTCGATGAGTCGCGTCAGGCGCTCGCCCACCGCCGTTCCCATGGTACCGCCGAGGAAGGCGAAGTCGAAGAGGCCAATCGCGACCGGACGACGTCCGATCCGCGCGGTGCCGGTGAGGACCGCGTCGCGCCGCCCCGTCGCCTGTCGTGCCGCCTGGAGGCGCTCCACGTAGGGCCGCCGATCCACGAAGCGCAGCGGATCGGCAGACGGCACCTCCGCGTCGCGCTCGCGAAACGAGCCGCGGTCGACGATCAACCGAAGCCGTTCTTCGACGCCGAGCCGCGCGTGATGGCCGCAGTGCGCGCAGACGTGGAGGCGCTGCTTCCGGGCGGGAGTGACCGTCGGC
>DATILR010000218.1:0-6867 GCA_035476275.1 Binatus sp. (SeqCode)
CCGAGGCCCGTCCGCTGGCGGCCCGGAGGTGCCGGGATACCCCCCACCAGATCCATCGCCCCGAGCCCCTGGGGCAGGTTCCGCCGCACCATCTTGGAGGGCCGTCCCGCGATCTCGAGGTACTCGAGGCCTTCGTCGTCACGGCGGATGCCCATCGGTCGATCGCGGAAGGTCGCCTCGAGGTAGCGATCCCAGAGATCGGGCGGCTCGAGGACGTGGCCGTCGGCGTCGACCGCGCCGTCGTGGGGAAGTCGGGGCAGCTCGGGGCTCACGTGGTCACACCCTCGGCCGCCACGCAGCGGTTGCGCAGCGTCCCGATCCGCTCGATCGTGCTGACGATCTCCTCGCCCACCCGCAGATAGCGCCGCGGATTCCGCGTCGAGCCGACGCCGGCCGGCGTGCCGGTGAAGATGAGGTCGCCGGGCTCGAGCGTGCAGTGGCGCGAGAGATAGGCGATCAGCGCCGGCACGCCGAAGATCAGGTCATTCGTGCGCGCGTCCTGCATGCGCTCTCCTCCCACGTCGCAGGTGAGCGCGAGGTCGTTGGGATCCGGGAACTCGTCGAGCGAGACCACGGCTGGCCCGATCGGCCCGAACCCGTCGAGCGACTTGCCGAGCGAGAACTGCGGCGGGTTGTCGCTGAACTGGAGGCGGCGGTCCGAGATGTCCTGCCCGACGCAGTAGCCCGCGACGTGCTCGAGCGCCCCGTGCTCCTGGATGTGCCGCCCACCACGCCCCATCACCACGACGAGCTCCACCTCCCAGTCGACATACGCCGAGCCCACGATGACATCGGCGTGCGGGCCGGCGAGGCAGTTCGGGAACTTGGTGAAGACCATCGGCGTCTTCGGGATGTCCATCCCCGCCTCGGCGGCATGTCCGCGATAGTTGACGCCGATGGCGAAGACCTTGGCCGGTCGCGGTACCGGGGGACCGAGCTGCTCGGGTCGGAGGGGCGCCTTCGCGTCGCCGGCGCGGAGTCCCCTCGCCCAGCTCGCCAGTGCGTCCCAATCACGAAGCGCCATCGTCGGCTCGGCGGCGAAGCGGCCCCCCGAACGCTCCGCGACGTCGACCACCCCTTCGCCCACCACCACGGCGGACCGTCCCTGCACGTTCGCGAAACGGATGCTCATGCCGCGTCCATAACAGACGCCCGCGTGCAGATTCCACCACCCAGGTACTTGTCGGCCATTCATCCTCGGTATAGCGTCGCCGTTGCTCGTTCGGCTTCCCCGCGCTCTGGCTCCTACGCGCACGAGCGAGGATGCTCGGATGAAGGAGGGCACGACGCTGCGGGGGGCACGCCGTTACGTGGTGGCGGTGGCGAGCGTCGGGGTCGCGGTCGGCGTCCGCTTCGCCCTCGATCCGCTGGTCGCCGACCGGCAGCGGTTCGCGTTCTTCTACCTGGCCCTCCTGGTCTCCGCCTGGCTGGGTGGGCTCGGCCCCGGCATCGTCGCGTACCTCCTGGGCTTTCTCGCCGTCGACTACTTCTTCCTCGGAAGTCGCGTCCCGCTCGTTCCCACCGAAGGAGGCGACGTGGTCGCGTCGTTCTCCTACCTGTTCGTGGGTGGCGTCATCCTGCTGCTGATGCACTCGATGCGGCAGGCCGAGCGCCGGGCAGAGGCGCGAGCGAGGGCGACCCGCGAGCGGGACGCCGAGCGCGAGGCCGTGATGATGAACATGGGAGAAGGCCTCTACACGGTCGACACGCAGGGCCTCGTGACCTTCATGAACCCCGCGGCGGAGCGGCTCCTCGGGTGGACCAACGCGGAGCTTCTCGGCCGCAAGATGCACGACGTCACCCACTTCCTCCACCCCGACGGCACGCCGTTCCCGACCGAGGCCTGCCCGGGCCTCGGCGTCCTCCGGGAGGGGACGCCGCTCACGGACCACGCGGACACCTTCATCCGCAAGGACGGCTCCTTCCTTCCGGTCGTCTACAGTTCCTCGCGCATCGTGCACGAGGGCAAGGTCAATGGTCTGGTCGTCGTCTTTCGCGACGTGACCCTCCAGAAGGAGGCGGCGGCCGAGCGCGAGACGCTCCTCGCGGCAGCAGAGCAATCCGCCGAGACGCTGCGCCGCGTCCAGCGGATCGCCGACGCGATGCTCGGCGACCTCCCCCTGGACGAACTCCTGCACGAGGTACTCGTGCGGATCCGGGAGGCACTGCGGATCGACACCGCCGAGATCCTGATACTGGGGCTGGCGGAGGAAGACGGGGGCGCCGACGAAGCACTCCGTGTCCGCGCGACCCTCGGTCTCGACGGCGACGAGACCGCGATTGGCTTCCGCGTTCCAGTGGGCGTCGGATTCTCCGGGCGGGTGGCGAAGGAGCGTCGCGCGGTCGTGGAGGATGACCTGGAACCTGGGCAGCTCGCCTTCCCCTTGCTGCGCCGGAAGGGCGTGCGCGCGCTCGCGGGCATTCCCTTGCTGTCGGGCGGTCGGCTGCTCGGCGTGCTGCAGGTCGGCAGCGTGCAGCCAAGGAAGTTCACGGACGACGAGGTGAACCTGCTCCAGCTGGCCGGAGACCGGGTCGCCTTCGGCATCGAGCGGACGGCGAGGCGCGACGCCGAGCGACGGGTACGCGATTCGCTGGAGGCCTCGAACCGGGCCAAGGACGAGTTCCTCGCCATGCTCGCGCATGAGCTGCGGAATCCCCTCTCCGCCGTCCGCAACGCGGTGGCGAGTGCGAGCCTGGACGAATCCCGGCGGCCGCGCGCGCTCGAGATCGCCCGACGCCAGGCGGATCAGCTCGGCCGGCTGATCGACGATCTGCTGGACGTGGCGCGCATCACGCAAGGCCGGATCACCCTGCGCAAGGAGCGCGTGCACCTCGAGGAGATCGTCGAACGCGCGGTCGAGAGCACCCGATCCTTCATCGAATCGCGGGGCCTGAGCCTGACGGTCGTGCCCGGCGAGCCGATCCGCGTCGAGGCAGACCCAGGCCGGCTCGAGCAGGTTTTCGTGAACCTCCTCTCGAACGCCGCCAAGTACACGGAGGCGGGTGGACGGGTCGACGTGCTCACCGAGCGGCACGGCGAGGAGGTGGTCATTCGCGTCCGGGACACGGGGATGGGCATCGCACCGGAGATGCTGCCGCGCGTGTGGGAGCTGTTCACGCAGTCGGATCGGGCGCTCGACCGCGCCCAGGGCGGGCTCGGGATCGGGCTCACCGTGGCGAGGCGGCTCGTCGAGCTGCACGGCGGACGCATCGAGGCCCGGAGCGCGGGACGCGGGAAGGGCGCCGAGTTCGTGGTGACGTTGCCAGCCCTGCCCGCCGTGACCGAGGAGGCGCGTCGGGTCGCTCCCGTGGAACCGGTTCCGCAGAGAACGGCGCACGTTCTCCTGGTCGAGGACAACCCCGACGCCGCGGAGAGCCTCACGACCCTCCTCGAGCTGCTCGGCCACCACGTGCGTGCGGTCTACGACGGGATCGCCGCGCTGGACGCCGCACGTGCCAGCACCCCGGACGTCATGCTCGTCGACATCGGACTCCCGGGGATGGACGGCTACGAGGTGGCGCGGCGCGTCCGCCGGGATCCCGCCCTCACCCAGGTCGTGCTGGTGGCCCTGACCGGCTACAGTCGCAACGAGGACAAGCGACAGGCCATGGCGGCCGGCTTCGACCATTACCTCGTGAAGCCGGTCGATCCGGACGCGCTCCGCGGCCTCGTGGCGCGGTTCGGGAAGCAGGAACCCGAGACGGCAGCAGCTCAGCGAGCATGACGCGCCGCAGGTAAAAAAAACGTTGCCCTCGGCGAAGCGCACGTACTATACGATGACGTGCGCGTCGCGTGCGATTGGTGCGAAGGAGCCACTCGCACCGTCGTCGTGAGCCTGCTGACCAGCGTCATGCTGGTTGCCCTCGCCGTCGGCCCGGCGCATGGCCGGCTCCTGCGCGTCCTCGACGACCCGTCGGGCTCTCCAGGAGGGGAGTTCGGCCAGGCGCTGGTGGGGGTGGGTCTCGACCTCGCCGTCGGAGCCCCCGGCACGCAGGTGCTCGACCACGACGGCGCCGGTGTGGTGCGGCTCTACACCGTCGACGGTGTGCTGCGGCGCACGCTCGAGGCGCAGAACCCGGCCGCGGGCGCCGCCTTCGGCTCGATGGTGGCGGCGGGCGACGGGATCCTCTACGTGGGTGCGCCCGGCGACCCATCGACCGGTGTGGGCGGCGTCGGCGCGGTGTACGTGTTCGACGCCGCCGGGGGTGCGCTGCTCCGCATCCTTCGCGCGCCCGATGCCAACACCACCACGGCACCCTCGCGCGGGGGGCCCACCGGCAGCCCCGGTGTCCCCCAGAGCACGGCGGGGCGCCCGGAAGCGATGGGGTTCGGCCAAGCCCTCACCGTGGTCGGAAACCGCGTCGTGGTCGGAGCCCCGGGCTCGACTGTCGACGGCCTGGCAGGCGCCGGTGCCGTCTACGTGTTCGACACCGGGGGCACGCTCCTCCGCAGCCTGCGGGAGTTCTCACCCCACGTGAACGCCTTCTTCGGGGCGTCCATGACCCTGATCGGTGGCGTCCTGTTCGTTGGCGCGCCGGGCACACCGTCGGACGGCGTCGACAGTGCCGGGGTGGTACGGGCGTTCGATGCCGCCACGGGGGCCTCGCTGTTCACGCTGCGCTCCGCTCTCCCTGTCGAAGGGGCGGCCCTCGGAGTGGTCGTGGGGCAGATCGGTGGGACGCTATTTGTCGGCGCTCCGGGCGACTCCTCGCTCGGCGAGGCGGCGGGCGCCGTCTATCTCTTCGACCCGAGGACGACGGCACTCCTGAAGATCATCACCCCGCCCACGGCGTCACCAGCCCTCGACTTCGGCCGAGCGGTCGTCGCGATCGGCGGCAACCTGCTCGTTGGTGCGGATGGGGCAGGTCCAAGCCAGTCCGGGAAGGCATGGCTGATCGATGCGGTCACGTCCGAGGTCCGCACGACGTTCACGCCGACGATCACGCGGGCCGGTGGGCACTTCGGTTTCGCTCTGGCCGCCCTGGGACCGGCCATTGCGATCGGAGAACCGGCACCCGGAGTCACGTCGGGAAGTGGCAGGGTCCATCTCTTCGACCTCGCGCCGGCCCCTCCGGGCACGGCACCACAGAGGACGAGGACGATCGACAGTCCGGCACCCGCACCGCCCCCCGCGGGCTGCGTCTCTGCGCCCACGACCGAATCGGTGGACTGCCGCCTGGAGGCGTTGCTCGCAACCGTGCGAGAGGTGGGTCTCGGACGCCTGGCGAGTCCACTCCGACGCGCGCGGCGAGAGCTACGAAGGGCGGAGCGCACGCGGGGTCCGCATCGGGTCGAGGCGTCCCGCCTGGCGGTGCGTGGGATGGGTCACTTCGCGCGCCGCCTGGAGCGAGCCGTGGCGTCGGTCGAGCTCCGGGATACTCTGCTGGCCGCGGCGAACTCTGTGGAGGCCGATCTGCGTGCGCTGGCCGGCGCGCCGACGCCGTAACGACGATCTCGAACGCCGGGCCTGCGCTGACCCTCAGCGGCGAAACCCTTGAGGCAATGGCGACTTGCCGCTATGAGTGGGCGCGCGCGAAAGTGGCGGAATTGGCAGACGCGCAGGATTCAGGATCCTGTGGGCTAAACACCCGTGGGGGTTCAAGTCCCCCCTTTCGCACTTCGCGCCGCTCGATTTTCCGGCCACTTGCGAAGATTGTGTCCGCACGGCCCCGGTCCGCGGACACAATTTGCCCGCTGAAGAGCCCCGGATCGAGGGCTGCGAAGCGCCGGAGCTCGCTCTCGCCCTCGCTCGGCATCCACTTCCCATAGTGCCGGCGGAGGGTCGCGTAGGCGACCCCGGTCTGCTGCTCGAGCCACGCGATCTTCACGCCCGCGTTGAGCGACGTGGTCACGAACGTGTCCTTCGTGCAGTAGAGCCCGCGCACCCGGATGCTGAGCGCTCGCTGGCAGGCGTACCAGTGTTGCAGGAGCGAGTTCGGCTCGATGGGCTGACCGAGGGTGTTCGTGAAGACCGGCATCTCGGGCGTCACGCGAAGCGGCTGAATCATCTTCAAGAGCCATACGGCCTCGGGGAACAGCTCGACCGTGCGGCGCGCCCCATCAGTCTTCGGGTCCCCGTACTCCCACAAGTGGCGCGAGCGGCGTACGTGTAGACGACCACGGTCGAGGTCCAGGTCTTGCCATTGGAGGCCAGCAGCTTCCGAAGGCCGCAGACCGGTCCAGAAGAGGACATACACGAACACATGATACGGAAGATGCGGCCGACGGCGCGGGCCCTCGGTTGCGCGCCCCGCCTTGAAGCTGAACTTCTTCTCCGCGAACCAGCGGATGATCCGCGTGCGCTCGTCGGGCGTGTAAGGATCCGGCTCAGGCGTCCTCGGCTTCGGCCACTTGAGCCCGGCGAAGGGGTCCTGGGTCACGAACCCATCGGCCGTGGCCTGCCGGATCATGGCGCGGAAGCTGCCGGCCAGAATGTTCTTCACGTACCTCACGGACAGGCCCCGAGAGAACAGATCGGCCTGCACGCCTCGCAGATCGCCGGGCTTCAGATCGGCGAGCAGCAGACTGCCCAGAGTAGGGAGCACGTAGTTCACCACATGCCGGCGGTAATCTCGGGCCTGCGCCTTGCGTACGAGGGGCGGCGTCTGCTGCGCGACCCAGTCGTTGGCATACTCTGCCACCGTCGGACCGGGACCAGGGCGCGTCGCAGCGTCCACCGGCCCCACGGGTCGCCGGACCAGAGACTTCATCAACACCGCCATCGGGTCCATTCCAGCTTTGATGACGACCAGCCCGATGGCGTGATGGTGACGGCGCGCCACGTGGAGTCGCCGAGGTCGAGGTAGATCGCGCTCGCATCCGCGCCGACGCGGGTGAAAACCGACCGTTCGGGGCCGCGGAAAAGG
>DATILR010000219.1:0-8848 GCA_035476275.1 Binatus sp. (SeqCode)
CGCCTCGGCATCGACTACCCGACGCTCGCGGCGCTGAACCCGCGCCTCGTCTACTGCTCGATCTCGGGCTACGGCCAGGACGGGCCGTACCGCGAACGGGTCGGGCACGACATCAACTACCTGGGGTATGCGGGCGTCCTCGAGTTCATCGGACGCGAGGGCGGCCCGCCCGTCATCCCCGGCGTGCAGATCGCCGACATCGGCGGCGGCGCGCAGATGGCCGCGATCGGGATCCTCGCGGCGGTGATCGCCGCCGGGCGGAGCGGGCGCGGCCAGCACGTCGACATCGCCATGTGCGACGGCGCCTTCGCATGGAACGTCTACCACATGCTCCTGGGGCAGCGCTCCGGCAGACCGCCGCGCCGCGGCGCGGAGCAGACGACCGGGGGTTGGGCCTGCTACAACGTCTACGAGACGCGCGACGGGCGCTGGGTGACGGTCGGCGCCTACGAGCCCCACTTCTGGGCGCGGCTCTGCCGGCACTTCGCGCGCGACGACCTCGTCGCCCAGCAGTGGGCCGAGGATCCCGCGCGTGGTGAGATTCTCGCCTTCTTCCGCGCCCGCTTCCGCGAGCGCACCCTCGCCGAGTGGATGGCCGAGCTCGGTGAGGTCGAGATCTGCTTCGGGCCGGTCAACACCCTCGACGAGAGCTTCGCGGACCCGCAGCTCCGTCACCGCGGCATGGCGGTCGAGCGCGACGGCCTCCGCATGCCGGGGCCGCCGATCAAGCTGTCCGCCACCCCGGCGACGATCCGCACTTCCGCCCCCACCTTCGGCGCCGACACCGACGCCGTGCTCGCCGGGCTCGGCTTCGACGCGAGCGCGATCGCGGCACTCCGTCGCGACGGGGTGGTGTAACGCGAGAGGAGAGACGATGGCAGGACGGCTCGACGGCAAAGTGGCGGTCATCACCGGCGGCGGGAGCGGCATCGGCCGCGACACCGTGCTCCGCTTCCTCGAGGAGGGCGCGCGGGTCGTGCTCGGCGACCTGAACGAGACGACCGCCCGCGAGACGCTCGACCTTGCCGCGCGGGACCAGCACGGGGCGCGCGTCCGCTTCAAGCGCACGGACGTCGCCGAGGAGGCCGACGTCGAGGCGCTGATCGCCATGGCCATGCGCGAGTTCGGCCGTCTCGACTGCGTGTTCAACAACGCGGGCGTGGCGGGGGCCTTCGGCCCCATCACCCACCAGACGGTCGAGGACTGGGACTACACCTTCGCGGTGCTCGTCCGCGGGGTCTTCCTCGGGGTCAAGCACGGCGCCCGCGTCCTCAAGGCGCAGGGCCAGGGCGGCTCGATCATCAACACCGCCTCGATCGCCGGCCTCGCGGGGGGCGACGGCCCGGTCGCCTACTCGGCGGCCAAGGCAGCGGTGATCAACCTGACGCGCGCCGTCGCGCTCGAGCTCGCGCCCCACTACATCCGCGTCAACGCGATCTGCCCGGGCGGCATCGCGACCCCCCTCCTCCACCGCGGGAACGTCGAGGCCACCGAGACGCTTCTCCAGAAGCTCCAGCCGTGGCCCGAGGTGGGCCGTGGCACGCACATCGCAGCAGCCGCCCTCTTCCTCGCCACCGAGGATGCGCGCTTCATGACCGGCGCGGCCCTAGTCGTCGACGGCGGGCTCACGGCGTCGGGCGGCGGCGTGATGAAGACCTTCGGCCTCGATCAGCTGATGCAGACCGGTGCGGGGGTCGACCGCGGGACCACCGGGCTCGAGGGGACGGCACGCCCGGTCGATTGACTCGCGCAGGCTGCATGAAACTCTTGGCCGCGGCGACCGCGGCGAATGTCAAGGGGACGCTGGGCGCGTCGCTCGCCGCACTCGCGCCGGCGGTCAACGCGTTGCTCGGTTACATTCCGTAGGGCGCTTCGCGCGGATTCTCAGCAGCTCGCGTCGACCGACCTCGTGACCCAGGCGTCCTGCAGCTTGCGCCGGAGCCATACGGCGTCGACACCGACGGCCTCGCACAGGTTCTCGAAGCTGAATGGCCAGCTCCGGTCGGTGCTGGTTACGTAGGCCACCGCATCGACCATCGCGCGGCGCGCGCTGCTCGATCCGGCCCCGGCTCGCTGCTCCATCCTCTGCTGGCAGTCGCTCACGGCGCTCATGAGCACGGCCAGCATGAGGCGCTTTCGCGGCTCGACGAGCCGGGCGCCGGCCTGCTGGACGTACTGCATCGGCAACAGGGTGTGGATCATGGCCGCAACCTACCGTTATTGGGTCCTTAACGGCAAACCCTCAGAGGTTGACAGCTACCCCCCCGGAGGAGGAGATTGCCCCCCGATCGCTTCACGCGGCTCGAGGCCAGCTCCGGGTTCACCGTAGTTCCGTCGGTCCCCTCGCGTCCCGTGCCTCGCCGATCACGGAGCCCATGGTGTTTCGAACTCCCCGGATCCCCCGCCCCAACTCCCCCTCAGGCCGGAGCCACGTGCCCGTGCTGCCCGTCGGGCGGCGCGTGTTCGTGAATGCCCCGGACAACCCGGGCCGTGCCCTGATCCTGACCGACGAGGTCGGACGGACCGGCACGCAGCGGCTGGCCGATGGGGTCGAGGTGGAGATCCTCGCCTGGAAGCCACGGGGTGGCGCGGGCACTCGCTACCGCGTCCATTCGACCTCTCCCGACGCCGAGGGGTGGGTGGGAGCCGAAGAGCTCCGTTCCGCCCGGCACCCCGTTCCGGTGGTGGCCGTGAAGCCAGCGCCGGCTGCTCCGGTGCGGGACGAGAGCACGCGGAAGTTCGGGCAGCGCCGTTAGCGCTCGATTGCGGAAGCAGATCCGCGGTGCTACGGGAGGCGGTTCTCGGCCTGGCGACCGCGACTCCACGCGCGTCCCCCAGGACGGGGACAGGAGAGAATCCACGATGGGCAGAATGAGCAAATGTCGCGGCCGCCTCCCCCGGCGCCCGGGACGGTACTAGGCGGCGGCGCCGTGTCCACGCGAGACGTCGCCTCTGCGCACCGCCAGCTCGTCGAGGAGCTGATCGGACAGATATCGAATCGCCTCGAATGCGGCTTCACGGAACAGCGGGATGCCGACGGGGGCAGCGTCGGTCTCGAGCTCCGTGAGCGCGGGCGGACGGTCGTCATGGAGATTCCCACCGCGCTGCTCGCCAACGCCGTCTCGGATGCGATCGCGCGGGAAACGCTCCGCGTCCGGATCAAGGCCAGGCGCGATCGCATGCTCTTCCGCCCCCCGCCCGTCCCGCTCCCCAAGCACATCACCTCGGTGGCCGACCCGGCAGGATCCCGCTTCGGCTTCGGTCGCGGTCCGAACCGCGGGCGGCGCTGAGGCGACGGCAGAACGCGGCGCGGCCAGCGTCTAGCTGCCGAGCCGCCATCCCCGCGCGGCGACCAGCCGCGCGACGTGCTCGCGGATCATGTCCCGGATCACCCGCACGCGCTCGGGCGGCTGACCCGTCGGATCGGGAAGGTTCCAGTCCTCGCGTGGCAGGTCCGGGGCCATGGGGCACGCGTCACCACACCCCATCGTGACCAGGAGTGTCGCTTGCGACGCCAGTCCGAGCGTCAGGAACCGGGGCACCGCACTGCCGAGGTCGATCCCGACCTCCCGCATGGCGCCCACGACCTCCGGGTGAACGTGCGGGGCGGGCTCGGTCCCGGCCGAGATGGCGCGAGCCTTGACCGGGTCGGCCAACGCGTTGAAGAACGCCGCTGCCATTTGCGACCGGCCAGCATTGTGGACGCACGCGAAGAGGACCGTGCTGATGTCCGATTCATGGCCGGCTGGCACCCGCCACCTCCCCGACCCCCATCCGGGCGGACGCGCCGAACCAGCGAAACAGACCGGTCGCCGCCGCCGCACCCAGCATCTGGGCCACGATGAAGCCCGGGGCATCGGCTGGACGGATGCCAGCAAAGGTATCGGTCACGGCGCGCGCAAGCGTGACGGCCGGGTTCGCGAACGCGGTGGAGGCAGTGAACCAGTAGGCGGCCGCGATGTAGGCGCCGATCGCGAACGGGAGTGCCGCCGGCCGGTGGCGTACGCCGCCCCGGATCACCGCGAGCAGGCCGAACGTCGCCACGAACTCACTCCAGAGCTGCGGCAACCCCGAGCGGACGTGACGGGAGAGCGCCAGCAGCGGGTGCCCGAACATCAGGTGTGCGCTCCCCACACCCACGATGGCGCCAGCGAGCTGAAACACGATGTAGCCAGGAACGTCGCGCCATGGCAGGCCGCCGGCGCACGCATCGGCGAGGGTCACTGCGGGATTCAGATGAGCGCCCGAGATCGGACCGAACGTCAGCACCAGCGCCACCAGCAGAGCAGCCGTCGCCAGCGTGTTGACGAGCAGGACGATCGCCACGTTTCCGCCCGCCAAGCGCTCGCCCATCATGCCAGAGCCGACCACACCCGCCAGGAGGAACGCGGTCCCCATCCCCTCCGCCGTGAGCCGACGTCCACGGCTCATGCCAACCGCTTCGCCGCCGGCTTCGCGGACGGTAGGAGCAACACCTGCCGCAGCGCCTCCACGCGCTCGGGGACCAGCCGGTAGAACATCCACGTTCCCCGGCGTTCCCGGGCGAGGAGGCCGGCGTCGGTCAGCACCTTCAGGTGGTGGCTCACCGTGGGCTGTGCGAGCCCGAGCGGCGCGACGAGGTTGCAGACGCACGCCTCGCCCCCCGGCTGGCCCGCGATGAAGCTCAGGAGCCGCAGCCGTCCCGGGTCGGCAATCGCCTTGAAGGCGGTCGCCAGCGCCTCGGCATCGTTCCGCCCGAGGCGCTTCCGGAGCAGCGGCGCACAGCAGCTGGGCGCCTTGGCGATCATCGACATACGTGGATATTGACATGAATCGATGTCATGTGCAAGTATATCGACATCCGTCGATGAAAGGAGACCGCCTCATGTCACACAACACGTTCCACGTCGCCCTCTACGTCCGGGATCTCGAGGCCGCGATTGCCCGCTACCGGAAGCTCTTCGGCCAGGAGCCGGCCAAGGTCCGGCGCGACTACGCGAAGTTCGAGCTCGCCGATCCGCCCGTGATCCTCTCGCTCAACACCGGCGGCGTACCGGGCACCGTGAGCCACCTCGGGATCCGCTACCCCGGCACGGGGGAGGTGGCCTCCGAGATGGTCCGCGTCAAGCACGAGGAGATCGAGCTCCTGGAGCAGAAGGGCACGACCTGCTGCTACGCGAAGGCCGACAAGTTCTGGGTCCGCGACGCGGATGGCATGCCCTGGGAGATGTACACGCTCCTCGAGGACGCGGAGGCCGAGACGGCCGCCGACGCGTCCTTGCGGAACTTCCTCGAGCAGGAGTCCCGCCCGACGTGACCCGCCTCCCCTGCGGCGCTGGGTAGACGGCGTCCGGCAGGTCTTGTTAGGGTTCCGATCTGCCGCTCACACGGCGGCGGTGCTCGCGTACGATCGGCCCAGGGAGGGGACTTCGCGATGACCCGAAACGCCTTCGTCGGACGCGTGGGGATGGCAGCCGTGCTGGCGCTCCTGCTGGGCGCTGCTCGGGGCCGGGCGGACGAGACCTGCATGTCGCCCTACATGCCCAAGATCACCGGGCAGGAGGACTACGTGTACGTCTGGACCCTCGGCGTCGAGGGCGTGGGTGACGGCTCCGACAAGCTGGTCACGATCGGCGCCAATCCGACGGACACGGCGCACTACGGCAAGGTGATCTCCTCGGTGTCGGTGGGTGGCCGACACGAGGCGCATCACGCGGGCTTCGGTGACGATCGCGGTCACCTGTGGGCGGGAGGCCTCGACGACAGCCTCATCTGGGTCTTCGACGTGGCGGCCGACCCGGCGCATCCGAAGGTCGTCCGCACCATCGATTCGTTCGTGAAGGACAGCGACGGCGTCGTCGGCCCACACACCTTCTTCGCGCTACCGGGGCGGATGCTCGTCACCGGGCTCTCCAACGACAAGGACCACGGCGGCCGGACGGGGCTGGTCGAGTACAACAACGACGGCAAGTACATCCAGACGCTCTGGCTCCCGGACAAGGCGGAGTACGGCTACGACGTGCGCGTCCAGCCGCGCCTCAACCGGATGCTGACCTCGTCGTTCACCGGTTGGAACAACTACATGACGCCGCTGCCCAAGGTGATGGCCAACCCCGAGGCGATGAAGCACATCGGCAGCACGATGGTGGTGTGGGACTTCCACGCCCGGAAGCCCATCCAGACGCTCCAGGTCCCCGGCGCACCGCTCGAGATCCGCTGGGCCCTCCAGCCACGCCACAACTACGCGCTCACCGCCGCCGCCCTCACCTCCAAGATCTGGCTGATCGAGCAGAAGGACGACGGCACCTTCGCGGCGACCGCGGTCGCCGACATCGCGAACCCGAAGGACATCCCCTTCCCCGTCGACGTCAGCCTGTCGGCCGACGATCGCTTCCTCTTCGTCGACACCTTCATGGACGGCTCCTGCCGCGTCTACGACGTGAGCGATCCGCATCACCCGAAGCTGGTCCACACCCAGAAGATCGGCTCCCAGGTGAACATGGTGTCCGAGACCTGGGACGGGAAGCGCGTCTACTTCACGTCGTCGCTGCTCGCCAACTGGGACAAGACGGGCAAGGACAACGAGCAGTTCCTGAAGGCGTACGGCTGGGACGGCAAGCGCCTGACGCCGCTCTTCGCGGTCGACTTCCTGAAGGAGGGGCTCGGCCGGCCGCACATCATGCACTTCGGGCAGGAGCGGTTCTATAAGAACCAGATATACAGCGGTGAGACTGCCCGTCTGGCCGCGGCGCGCTGAGGAACGCGTGACGGTGGTTCGAGCGTTCGCGTGCGTCCTGCTGACGCTCGCCGCCATCCCCGCCGCGGCGGACGACGCGCGGCTGCGTGCCGCCGATCCCAACGAGCTCGCCTACACCTACGGGGTCGGGACCTTCGCGCCCGACTACACCCCGCCGCCGCCCGGCTCCTACGCGCTGCCACCCATCGACACCGTCACCGACCACGCGCTCCTCGACGCCGAGGGACGTTCCACCACCCTTTTTGCGCTGACGCAGGATCGGGTCGCGGTCGTCGCCTTCGTCTACACGACCTGCGCCGAGACCACCGGCTGCCTGCTCAGCCTGGGCGTCCAGCACCGGCTCGACCGGGTCATCGGCGCCGACCCGAACCTCGCACGACGCGTCGCGCTCGTGACCATCAGCTTCGATCCCGAGCGCGATACCCCCGCCCGCATGGCCGTCATGCGGACCTTCCACGCGCCGCAGAGCGAGTGGCGCTTCGCGACCACCCGGGACGATGCGCAGCTGCAGCCCCTGCTCGCCGACTTCGACCAGCCGGTCGCCAAGCTTCGCTTCGAGGACGGCGCCTGGACGGGGCTCTTCCGCCACGTGCTGAAGGTCTTCCTGCTCGACGGGCAGCACCGCGTGCGGAACGTGTACAGCGTCGGGTTCTTCGATCCGACGCTCGTTCTGAACGACGTCCGGACGCTGCTGCTCGAGGCGGCGGGGGAGCGGGCGGGCGGCTGAGCCCCCCGACCGCGGCTGTCGCTGACAGTTAAAGATGTCCGGGGCATTGGCACTTAAAGATGTCCGCTCGTGGGTGGTCATGCCGCGGTGCCCTTCGCGGCCGGGGCTTCCAGGAGCGTACCCTGGCGGGTGTAGCGAGCGAGCAGTCGGCCCTGGTAGCTGATGCCCAGGCTGTCGTCCGGGAACTCGTGGACGAGGACGGGACAGCGGACGTAGTGGGGGCGATCCCGGGTCGGCGGCAGCTGGAGGACGAGCCGCTCGAAGGTGACCGTGCTGTCATTGCGGACCGTGCGTTCGTGCTGGGCCGAGAGCAGGAGGCGGAGATCGACGCCGACGAGAGGGAGGAACGCGCGCTCGGGCTGGGCCGGCCGCACGGTGAAGCGCCGGTTGAAGTCGGGGATGAAGGTGGTCTCGAGGTACGTGTTGGCCGCGGCGTAGTCCGTGATCCCGGCCACCCGCAGCTCCTGGGGGAGGCGGCCCTGGAGGGTGCCGAACGCGCGTTCGCTGCGGCCGCGTGCCTCCGGCGACTGGGCCCGGATGTGGCGGATGCCGAGCGCGCGCAGGGCCCGGGCGACCTGGGTGGCATGGAGGTCGTCGGGGGGCGCGCCTGCGGTCGCCGTGCGACAGAAGTGGCTGCCGCGATCGGTGTAGAGCTCGGCGAAGCGTCCATAGCGCGTGATGACCTGGTGGAGCGCGGCGAAGGTGGACCGCGTGCCCTCTTGCGGCCAGAAGCGGCCGTAGAGAATCCGGCCGTCGGCATCATCCAGCGCGAGGATCAGGTCCTGCTGCGGCTGCTCGCGCAGCCAGGCATGCGTGGAGCCGTCGAGATGGACGAGCATGCCGACCATCGGCCGCCGCTCCCGCTTGCGCCGGTACTTGCCCCGTGCGGGGGCCTTCTCCGCGAGCCCGGCGGCCTGCAACACGAGGCGCGTCCACGTGTACGAGAGGCGGAGCCCATGCTTCTCCGTGGCCTGCTCCCAGAAGTGCTGGATCGAGAAGTCCGGGTAGCGCTCCCGCCGCAAGCGATAGAGCCGCTCGAGCGTCCGCATCCCGATCCGCTTGCGCCGCGTCGTGTGGGCGCGGTGGTCGCGGATGCCGTCGTAGCCCTGGACTTCAAACTGCCGCTTGAGCCGCCGCATATGGCGCGCGCTCATGCCCAGGATGTCGGCTGCCTGAATCCACGTGAGCTCCCCCGCGATCGCCTTCACGATGATCTGCTTCCGGGTCATCGCCCTGATCTCCAGGACCAGCCGCCGCCCCACGTCGTGCATCGGGCGGCAGTAGCCGTCAGGGCGGACATCTTTAAGTGCTTATGGGGCGGACATCTCCAGTGTCTGCCACAGCCTCGCCGCGCCAGCTTGACGTTGCCCGGACCCGAGTATAAC
>DATILR010000220.1:0-25856 GCA_035476275.1 Binatus sp. (SeqCode)
CTGATCCTCGGCTTCTGTCGTCCCGCCATCGCGGGCCCCGGCGACACGCCGCTCCCGACCTTCGCGGACGGCAAGCCCGCGCAGGCCGTCTACCTCGCGCTCGGCGTCATGAAGAACAACAACCTCGAGACCGACGTCGTCTGCACCAGTCTCGAGGCGACGCCCGTCGACATCGGCTTCCAGACCTTCGACGAGACCGGCGCGCTGCGCAACAACGTGTCCGCCCCCGGCCCCCTCTGCAACGCGGGGACGCGCTCGGGGCTGGCGTGCACGGTCGACAACAGCCTCGACACGGTCAACGGCTGTCCGGGCGCGACCTGCCCGGGGTGCTGCGGGCCGGGCAGCGGTGCGATGCTGGCCGTCGCGCCGGGTAAGACCGTGACGATCGGGACCGCGGGCACCGCGCAGCTCCACGAGGACGCGACGATGGCCTTCAACACGGCGGGAAACGGGCTTCCCCAGCTGCGCAACGGCTCGGGACGGATCGTCGCGACCTCGCCGAACGTCTTCTGCACCGCGGTGGTCGCCGACAAGCTGCACACCATCTGCGATCCGGCGGCTCCCTGCACCCTGCCTCCTCCCACCATCGTCACCATCCCGCTCGTCCGTATTCCCTGACGCCGGGCCACGGGAGACGGGTCCGATGATGCTGCGCAGCGCATTCTGCCTGGCCGTGACCGCCTGCCTGATGACGGGGGCGGTGATTCCGGCGCGCGCCGGTGTGGGCGACACGCCCCTGCCGTCGTTCGCGGACGGCAAGCCGGCCCTGATGGTCGCGGTGCTGCCGGCGCTGGTGAAGGACAACGAGCTCCGCAGCTACGTGATGTGCACCAATCTCGGCGCGACGCCCGTCGACGTGGGCCTCGAGGTGTTCGACCAGAACGGCATCCGCGGCAACACCATCGCCGCGGGGAACGGCGCGCTCCTCAACGTGGCCGCGGGCAACACCGTCACCTTCAGCACCGGAACGACGGTCATCCTGCACGAGGAGCAGGTCATCACGCTGGAGCCGCCCGTGACCGTGCTCGGCCAGGGCAGCGGCCGCGTGCTGGCGACGAGCCTCCAGGTCGCGTGCAGCGCGTACGTGGTCGACCGCTTTCATCAGATCCGGGACCCGCGCCGCTCGGCCGAGCGCCCCCCGGTCCTCACCGTGCTGCCCGTCCGTCCGGCCTGCACGCCGGCGGCCTGCGCGGATTCCGATCCGTGCACCCTCGACACCTGCAATCATGCGGGGGTCTGCGTCCACACGATCGCGCCCGACGGCACGGCCTGCAACGACGGCAACGTCTGCACCACGGGGGAGGTCTGCCTGGCCGACCAGTGCGTCGGCAGCACCGTCAGCTGCGACGACGGGGATGCCTGCACGACCGACTCGTGCGACCCGGCGGGTGGCTGCCAGCACGCGCCCATCCCGGGATGCTTCACCACCACCACGACCGTGCCGACCACGACCAGCACGTCGAGCAGCTCCACCACCAGCAGCACGGTGGCGACCACCAGCACGACGTCCACCTCGACCTCGTCGTCGTCGACCAGCAGCTCGACGAGCAGCTCCACCAGCACGTCGAGCAGCTCCACGACCAGCAGCACCAGCTCGACCAGCACCTCGAGCACGACGAGCACGAGCATTAGCTCCACGACCAGCAGCACCAGCACGACGAGCTCGACCAGCACTTCGAGCTCGACCAGCAGCTCCACCACCAGCAGCACGACGAGCTCGACCAGCAGCTCCACCACCAGCAGCACGACGAGCTCGACCAGCACCTCGAGCACGACGAGCACGAGCAGCTCGACGAGCACGACCAGCAGCTCCACGAGCAGCACGTCGACCACCTCCTCCTCGACCACGTCGTCGACCGTGCCGGTCCCGACGACGACCACGAGCACCCTCGCCTCCACCACCACGACCTCCACCGCCGTCACGACCACCTCCTCGACGAGCGTGACCAGCACCACGGCCGCGACGACCTCCTCCACCACGACGTCGTCCAGCAGCACGACCACGGTGTCTCTGCCCCCCTCCACGACCACCACGTTGCCCAAGCCGCCTTGCGTGATCGGAACCTCGACCGGCTGCGACGACGGCAACCCCTGCACCGTGGACACCTGCACCACGACCGGGTGTCTCCACGACCCCGTGAGTGGCTTCGCGGCGGTCGCCTGCGCGTTGCCGCCGGACGCGGGCTCTCTCGCGGCGTGCGCCGGACAGCCGATCCCGCAGGCCGTGACGCAGCGCTGGGACCAGGGGCGGAGCCTGCTCGGCCGGGCGTCCGGGGGTGGACGCCCGAAGCAGACCCGGCGCTTCCTGGTGAAGGCCGCCAAGGCCTTCCGGGGTGCGGCCAAGCAGGCCGTCCTGGCGGGGAAGCACGGCCGCCTCTCGCCAGCCTGTGTCGACGCCCTGCGCTCGCCGCTCGGCGACGCGGCGGTCCGCGCGGCGCAGCTGGCGGCCTCGCTCTAAGTCGCCCGGACCGGCTCCGCCTGTTGCCTTCGGGCATCCGCCGGGTCGATACTTCTCGGCCAGACGGGAGGCGCTCATGGCGATCGAACTCGTCCCCCTCGCCACGGCAACCGCGACGCTTGCCGCACCAGTCATGCTCCCCAACACGCCCGTCGGTACGCGCGTCATCTTCGAGATCGTGGAGTTCCGCTGGGAGGGCGCCCGATTCACGGCACGGCAGAAGGGGGCGGCGGCCGCCGACTGGCTGGCAGTGGGTCCCGACGGGACGGGGACCCTCGACGTGCGTGTCACGCTCGAGACCGACGACGGCGCGCTCGTCCTCGTCCAGTACGGGGGACGCGTCGACACGAGCCGGGGCCTGGGCGGCGGGCCGGTCTATTCGGCGCCGCGATTCGAGACGGGCGACGATCGCTACTGCTGGTTGAACCGCATCCAGGCGATCGCCAAGGGGATCCTGGTCGGGAACGTGGTCACCTACGAGGTGTACGAGGTGCGGTGACGGACCGGCCTTGAATCACGTGGCCGTCTTTTCGCATATTGCGGCCCGGTGCCTCTCTTCGACTATCGCTGCGGCGCCTGCGAACGGGAGTTCGAGGAGCTGACCTCGGTCGCCGCGGCGAGCGGCGTCGCCTGCCCGTCGTGCGGGAGCCCGCGCGTCACGCGCCTCCTGTCCGCCTTCGCCGTCGGCCACGGCGGCGCGGCTCCCGAGCCGGGGCCGTGCGGTGCCTGCGGCGCCCCGCGCCGCGGCATGTGCGGCGAGGGATAGACGATCGGCGCCTGCATGGCCGCTCCGGCCGGATCGATTCCCGTGCGCGAGGAAGCCGACCTGCTCGCCGACCAGCTCGCCCATCCTCCGTTCGGCGCCTATCGTGCCGCCGCGCCGGCCCGGTCGCGCGTCGGGAGCTATCGCCTCGGGAGCGACGTCTTCCTCAATGCCTGGACTGCCGACGACCTCGCGGCGCACGCGCGACGGGGCGCCCGCTGCTTCGCCCGGCTCGGGATCGACCGGGCCCCCGCCGTGAGCCACCTTCTCCCCGGCGGGCTCGCCCCGCTGGGCGCGCTCGCCCTGGCCGACGTCCTCGACCTCGGGTCGAGCCTGGACGTGCCGATCGGCCCGCTCGAGAACGACACCGTGTTCGCGCGCGCCACCGACGTCTGGTCGCTGGTCCGCCCACCCGTGCTCGTCGGACCGCCCACCGAGCTCCTGCATCTCGCCGCCCGGGCGGAAGGTGACCTCGCCACCCGCTTCGGCATCCGGCTCCTCGTCGCCCTCGACGAGGGCCCGCTCCCCGCGGCGACGCGCGACACGATCACGCGCGGGACCGGGGTACCGGTGGCCGAGCTGCTCGGCGTGCGCTGCCTCTACCCCTTCCTCGGAACGCGCCGCACCGCCGCCGAGCCGTTCGAGGTCGACGCCACCGGCGTCGCCGTGGAGGAGGACGGGTCGGGGCGCCTCGTCGTGACGGCGCTCGACCTGACCGACGCACCACTCGCCGTTCGCACCCGCCTCCGCGGTCGCGTCGTCGACCGGACGACGGAGCTCGTGCGCATCATCCTGGAGGAGTCCCCATGCCCACCCGAGAGCTGAAGCTCGTGTCCGCGGATTCGCACGTCGTCGAGGCACCCGACCTCTGGTCGCGCTGGATGCCCCCCGAGTTCCGCGATCACCCCGACACCCCCCGCCTGGTGAAGGACGAGGAAGGCGGTGACGCGTGGCAGTTCGGGCGGAACGCCAAGCCGGCGCCGCTCGGCATCTACACGGCCGCCGGCAAGACCCCCGAGCAGATCCGATGGACCGGCGTCCGCTACGACACGACCATGGCTGGCTTCTTCCAGGGCCGGCCCCGCCTGGAGGAGCAGGACGCGGACGGCGTCGATGCCGAGGTCCTCTTCGGCTCCTCGCGCCCGATGGGGCTCTTCCTGCGTCACAAGGACCCGGATTTCCACCTGGCGGGGTTCCGCGCCTACAACGACTGGCTCCTGAAGGACTTCTGCTCCGCCGATCCGGGGCGGCTGATCGGGCTCGGCTACATCCCGGGCCTCGGCGTCGAGGCCGCCATCCGCGAGCTCCACCGCGTGCACGGGCTCGGCGCCAAGGGCTGCGTCATCCAGTGCTGGCCGAGCGCGAGGGACCAGATCTCGCCCGAGGACGATCCCTTCTGGGCGGCCTGCGTCGAGCTCGGCATGCCGGTCGCGATCCACGTCCGGCTGATCTCCGTGAACTCGCCGCCCCCTCCCCCGACCGGCAAGCAGGGCGGCGACATTCCGGGCCTCTCGACCACGGGCATGCTCGACATGCCCCGGGTGATCGCCGAGGCGATCTTCTCCGGCGTCTTCGACCGCTTCCCGCGGCTTCGCTTCGCCTGCACCGAGGCCGGCGCGGGCTGGCTGCCGTACCTCCTCGAGCAGATGGACGACCGGTACTGGCGGAACCGGCACTGGACGAAGTGCGAGCTCGAGCTCCTGCCGAGCGAATACTTCTACCGCAACTGGCGCATCACCTTCATGCTCGATCAGTACGCGGTCCGGAACCGGCACGCCTGCGGCGTCAGGAACCTCATGTGGTCCACCGACTACCCGCACCACGGCACCGACTGGCCGTACTCGCGGAAGAGCGTGAAGGAGATGTGTCACGCCGTCCCGGCCGACGAGCAGCAGCGCATCCTCGCGCTCAACGCCGCCGAGCTGTATCGCATCGGTGGGCACACCGACGCATGAGCGGAACGCTCAGGGATTGCGCACGCAGTCGTAGGTGAGCGGGATCGTCGGACCGAGGTCGACGACCTCCATGTCGCTCACCGCGATGCCGAAGAGCGAGTGCGAGTCGACGCCGACCTCGCTCCAGGTGTGTGCCGTGTAGGTGTCGCTCGCTGCCGTGAGGGCGATGTTGCCGCCGTCGGAGAGCAGCATCCCGTAATGCTGCATCGCCCGTGCGACCACCCGCGCGCCGTCCGAGGGGAGCGTCGCGAGGGGGAAGTCGGCGCGCAGGCGGAAGCGGACGCCATAGGGCGGCAGGTTCGATCCGCCGGAGGGGCCGCCCGCATGCGACGCTGGATGGACGTACACGCCGGCCCGCATGCGGTCGTTCGGCAGGATGAAACGGATCGCGTGCGGGATGTCGCCCGCGGCCACCTCGTCCGCCGTGAACAGGAGGGCGCCCATCGGGAACCCTCCCGCGTCCGCCGAGGTGCACTGCTCGCCGCGCAGGCCGGCCGGGTAGGACTGGGTGAGGTCCCAGAAGAGCCCGCAGCGCGCGACCAGCATTCCCGACGACATGGTTGCGTTGTACATCTCGTAGAGCCGCTTCGCGGCCGCGTCCACGACCAGCAGGTGGCAGTCCTCTCCCGCGACGTTGCACGTGTACCCGGTCTGTCCCTCGATCGCCCCGCCAGCGGGCAGCGGGAAGGGGAACGGCTCGTCACAATCCGGCGTGTAGTACCCGGCGCTCTTGGTGAAGGTGAGAAACGACGTCGTCGGACCGGCATGGAGCAGGTGCAGGCCGAAGTCGATCTGCAGCCTGTTGCCGTTGCCCCAGCCGCCCGCCGCCACCAGCGCCGAGATGATCGAGGCCGACTGCCCGGAGGGCGAGAGCGCCGACACGTCCATGTTCCACGGATTCGGCGCCTCGAAGAGCCCGGCGAGCGTGGTCGTCGTGGTGCCGCCCCCGGGCGTCGTCGTTGTGGTCGTGCCCGAACCCGGCTCGCACTGGCAGTCGACGCACGCCGTGGTGGGACACGGTGTCGACAGCTCGCACGTCTCTCCGATCGCCGGGTCGACGTGACCATCGCCGCAGCGTGAGACCGCCGCCGCGAACACGACCGGGCGCCGGTGCTGTGCGCTCACGCGGCCGGTTGCCGTCGTGCAGGTCGCGTCGTAGTGCGCCCGGAGCCGCACCTTCGTTGCCGGGCCGCAGCTCGACCAGGTGGCGCGGAGGAGCGCGCTTCCGTCCCGACGATTCCTCCAACGTCCCAGAACCGCCCCGCACGATCCCTCGATCGTCACCTGCCCCGCTCCATCGACCGTGAAGGCGTCGAACGACTCCGGACCACCCAGCAGCGCGCGGTCGGAGAGAAGACGCACGCCGGGACACGGCGGCGGTCCCGCCGTCCTCGCGGTGGCGCCGCCCGCCAACAGCAGCCCGCTCATCACCACCAGCGCGCGCCACATGCGATCCATCCTAGGTCGGACCGGTTCCGGAGTCACGATTGCCGCGTCACATAGCAGCTGCGGCGCCACACGAGGCGCCGAGTGCAACGGCTCGTCGATCCCGGGCAATTGCCGTGTCGGCCCCGGCGGGTTGCTCCGGTGGAACATGTCCCCAAACCTGCCACCGGCCGAGATCGGAAGCTAGCGGTGCGCGGCAAAAATGGGCTATTCGCGACGCATGCCGCTGCGCGGAGGAGCACCCGACGGCCGCTTCTGGAATCCGCCGATCCAGACGCTATCCCACGACCGGCTCCGCCAGCTCCAGCTCGAGCGCCTCGGGCGCGCGCTCGCGCGCATCTGGACGCGACCCATCCCGTTCTTCCGACGGAAGCTCGAGGCCGCACGGCTGACGCCGGCGGACATCCGATCGCTCGCCGATCTGGCCGCGATTCCCGTCACCGTCAAGGACGAGCTCCGCGCCAGCGAGCGTGACGTCCCTCCCTTCGGCGACTACCGGGGCGGACGGCTCGAGGACAGCGTGCGCGTCGCCGCCTCGACGGGCACGAGCGGGCGGCCGACCTACATCCTCTGGACACGACGGGATCTCGAGGTCGACGACGAGGCGGCCTGCCGCGGCCGCTATCGCTGGGGGCTGCGGCCCGGGATGAGCTGCGCGCATGCGCATCCGTTCGGGCTCTACGGCGGCGGCTGGCACTTCAGCCACGGGCTCGAGGCGCTGGGCGTGCTGAACGTGCCGCTCGGACCGCCGGCGACGTCGGATCAGGTCGACGAGGCGGTCGAGGTCTGGCGGCGCGTCCGGCCGAGCGAGGTCCGTCTCTTCGGCAACGCGGCCGCCAAGTTCAGCGAGGGCGCGCGCCGCCGCGGCCTCGACCCGGCCCGCGACCTCGGGCTCGCCGTCGCGGGAGAGGACCCGCGGGCCCAGTACCGCACCGTGAGCGCGGGCCTCGAGGCGCTCGGGATGCTCGGCACCGCCTGCGCCGAGGCGGACGGCGCCCACGTCTGCGAGGACCTCGCGATCGCGGAGGTGCTCGACCGCCGCAGCCGACGCCCGGTCGGCGACGGCGAGCGCGGCGTCCTCGTGGTCACCACGCTCGAGAAGGACAACCTGGTGCTCCGCTACGACCTCGAGGACGTGGTGCGAACCAACTACCGGCCCTGCCCGTGCGGCGAGACACACGCGCGGCTCTTCTGGGAAGGGCGCCTGAAGGACGTCGTCCCGGTGGCGGGTCACGAGCTCCTCCCGATCGACGTCGCGCTGGCGCTCGCGGGCGTGCCCGAGCTGGCGGGGACCGTTCCCGAGTACCAGATCGTGCGTCGACGCGCTGACGACGACCGACTTCACCTGCGTGTCGAGCTGCCACCCGTCCCGCAGGAGGCCGGTTTTCGCGCCGCCGTCGAGCGCGTCGTCCGCGACCGGCTCGGCGTGGCAACCGACCTCCGGCTCGTTCCCGCCGGCACCCTGCCCCGCTTCGACTTCAAGGCGGCGCGCATCGTCGACGCGGAGTCGTGAGCGGCGCTCAGCCGCTGGCTGCCGTCCGGCGGAGCAGCGCGTCCCGCACCGCGTTCCGGCGGATCTTCCCCGCGCTGGTGCGCGGGATCGCGTCGACGAAGATGAGCGTCCGCGGACACTTGAAGCGCGCCAGCCGCGTCCGTGCATGGGTGAGGAGCGCCTCGGCGGCGACCGGCGTCCGCGCCACCACCGCGGCGGCGACGCACTCGCCCCAGCGCGCGTCCGGCAGACCCACGACGGCGACGTCGGCGACCGCAGGGTGGTCGCCCAGCACGGCCTCCACCTCGGCCGGGCTCACGTTCTCGCCGCCCGAGATGATGATCTCCTTCAGGCGACCGGTGATGAAGAGGTACCCGTCACCGTCGAGCTGGCCGAGGTCGCCGGTATGGAGCCAGCCGCCGCGCAGCGCCTCGCGGGTAGCGGTCGCGTCGTCGAGATAGCCGCGCATCACCATGGGACCGCGACAGACGATCTCGCCGCGGGTCTCCGCCGGCAGGATGCGTCCCTCGCGATCCATGATCGCCAGCTCGATGCCCCGGTGCGTGCGGCCGACCGTCCCCGGCCGCTCGAGCGCGTCGCGGCCGACGGTCATGGTGAGGCCGTCGGTGCTCTCGGTCTGTCCGTAGGCCTCGATGATCTCGGCGCCGGGGAACCGCTCGGCGAGCGCCTGCTTCATCTCGATCGGGGTGAGCGCGCTCCCCACGGTGACCTTCGCGACCTTCATCCCCGGCGCGAGCCCCGGGTGAGCCAGCAGGGGCGCGATCATCGCCGGAACGAGCGGCAGGTCGGTCACCCCGTGGCGCTCGATCACCGCCACCAGCTGCGACACGTCGAAGGTGCCGAGCACGATCGTGCCCCCCGTCACGATGCGGCAGAGGACGTGGGAGGCGAAGATCGGCAGGTGGCAGATCGGACTCACGACCGCGGCCACGGACGCCGCCGTGTCGCGTCGCGTGCGGGCAACGGTCTCGGCCGAGAAGCGCATCGCGTCGTGGGTGATCTCGACGCCCTTCGGCTCACCCGTCGTGCCCGAGGTGAAGGCGATCGCGGCGAGCGCCGGGTCGGGTGGCGCGGCCCCGGGACGGCTCGCGATCGTCACCTTCTCGGACGCCAGCGCGAGCTCGGCGACCACGCGCGCCCGGGCGCTCAGGTTCGCCACCTCGCCCGCGGTGAGCCGAGGGTTGAGCGGGACCAGGGTTCCACCCGTGCGCCAGATGCCGAACATCGCGCCCAGGTGCGCGAAGGTGTTCTCCACCCGGAGCGCCACCCGCCCGCCGGCCGCGCCGGCGGCGGTCAGCGCAGTCGCCACCTCGCCGGCGGCGTGATCGAGCTCGGCCCAGGTGCGGCGCCGGCTCCCCTCGATGACGACGCCCGGGCCAGACGCCGCGCTCCGGAGCGCCCCGTCGACGGTCTCGTCCGCGGCGCTCACCCCGCGCGCTTCACGGCGGGATGGTAGAGCACGAGCATCTCGTAGATCAGGGCGGGCCGCTCCTGCCCCACGACCTGTACCTGGATCTCCTGCTTCACCTGGGTCCCCTGGGGACGTCCGTCCACGGCGATGAGACGCGAGCGCGCGTGGATCTTGGCACCCGCCGGCACGGGCGAGACGAAGCGGAGCTTGTCGGCACCGTAATTGGTGGCGTTCCCGTACCCGACGATCTTCCACGTCGGATTGCCGTGCATGCGGGGGAGGAGACTCAGGGTGAGGAACCCGTGCGCGATGGTCGTGCGGAACGGGCTCTCGCGCTTCGCGCGCTCGACGTCGACGTGGATCCACTGGTGATCGCCCGTCAGCTCGGCGAAGCCATTGATCATCTGCTGTGACACCTCGACCGGATCGCTCCACCCGCTGAACGCATCGCTGATCTTGGTGCGCAGCTTCTCGACGTCGTCGAATCGGATCTCCTCCACGATGGTCCTCCTGGCTGAACGCTTCCCGGCCGGGCCGGGTACTCCTTCCTACCCCGGGCCCGGTGGCCGACGGAAGGGGCTCCCCCGCTGGCGCCAGGGCGGGGTCTCGGGTAGCTTTTCCTCACATGCTCCGGACGGCGCCCACCCGCGCAGGCAGGACGCGCGCGACGCTCGATTTCCTGTTGCACCTGCCCAATGTGATCCGCCTCTACTGGCGGCTCTTCCGCGACCCACGGGTCGCCATCTGGCCGAAGGCCCTGCTGGTCGGCGCGCTCGCCTACGTGATCCTTCCCTTCGATCTGATCCCCGACGTGCTCCCCGTGATCGGCGAGGTCGACGACCTGGTGATCCTGATCGTCGCCGCGCGCTGGTTCATCCAGTGGTGTCCGCCCCAGGTGGTGCGGGAGCACGCGCAGGCGATCGACCCGGCGCTCTGAACGGTCTCTCGGGAACGCCACGTCGGGGGTGGGCGAAGACGGGAGGCGCCACGTCGCGAGGTCGCTTCACGTCCGTGGCGCTCCTCGCGCTCGTCGTCGTGGGGCATGCCGCACGGGCTAGCGTCGTCCTGGAGGCCACCGCGGCGGCGGCGTCCGGGGAGTCGCCCGCGGTCCAGCTCGTGGTGACGAACAGCGGGACGGAGACGGCGCGTGATGTCGTTCCGGAGGTTCTCTACCAACACCGAACGTATCGCGGGGAACGGGCCCAGCTCGAACCGACGGTCCGGCGCGCGTGGCGCTTCCCCCTCACCCCTCCCGACGGCGTCGGCACCTTCCCCGCCACGTTGCGTGTCCGCTGGTCGGATTCCAACGGAGGCGGCGCACTGGCCCTCGTCGCGCTGGTCGCGACCCCGGGCGCCGCCGAGTCACACCTGGCCGCAACGTGGGCCACGGAGCCGATCGGTCGTTTCGGGCATGCGCATCTGCAGCTCGAGAACCCGGGCGTGCTGCCGGTGGCGGGCCGCGTCGTGTTCGTCCTGCCCGCACATCTCTCCACGGAGCCCGAGAGCGAGCCCGCCGCGGTGCCCGCGGGAGGCCGGGCCACTGTACCGCTGGTCATCGAGAATCACGGCGCAACGCCGGGCCGGAGCTACCAGGTCTCTGCGGTGTTCACCTACACAGAGAACGGCATCCATCACGCCGTGCTGGCCGAGACCACGGCATCCGTGATGGGCGGCTCGGAGGGGGAGCGTGTCCCGCCCCTGGCGATCGGGGGCGGCGCGCTCGCGCTCGCGCTCGGCCTGATGGCGCTCGCGTGGCGGGCGGCCCGGCGGCGCCGCTAATCGAGCTGGAGCACCCACCACGGCCCCGTGGGCCGTGTGTGATTGTCCTACAGCCAGACGTTTCGGCTTGCGTGCGCGGCCACACCCTGGCAAGAGGCCTAGAAGGCCCCGCGACTGGGGGCCCCGAAGTTCCTGGCGCCGTGAGGGGATGGGTGGGGATGGCACGTGGTTGGCAAGGTGGAAGCACATCTGTGTGCGGCCTTGCCCATAGGATCCTCGGCGCCTGCGTCGTGGTGCTCCTCGCCACGCCTGTCGTCGCCCGTTCGCCGGGAGATCCCGTGCGACTCACCTGGATGGAAGGCGACATCGCAGGCATGAGCACCATCTACGACCCCACCGGTGACACGCCGATCGGCTCCGTCGAGTATCACCAGAGGCGCCGGGGCGACACGCTCTCGACCGTCCGCATCGCACGGTTTCGCGATGGCTCGAGCGACGAGGACCGGGCCGATGCGCGCGTGGCCGGGACGCTCGAGTCCATCGGCGGCAAGTCGATCATCCGCGACGAGCATGGCCGAACCACCGTGGAGCTGGCCATCGACGTGGCGGGCGGCCACCTCACCGGCAGCTACGACCAGAAGGGGGAGCGACACGACGTCGACGAGCGGGCCGATTTGTCTCCCGGCACGTACTGGGGACCCCTCGTCTTCCTCGTCCTCAAGAATTTCGACGCGAATGCCGAAGATGACCGCGTCGTCTTTCGTACGGTCGCACCCATCCCGAGGCCGATGGTGATCAACATGGAGCTGAGACGTGTCCAGAAGGCCGCGGTCGATCGGCTCGGCACCCATTTCGACACCGTGCAGTACGAGCTCCGACCGACCATTCACTGGTCAGTGGATCCGATCGTTCACATGGTGGCGCCGACGGCGCGTTTCTGGCTCGTCGGGGGCGAACCGCCCGCGCTGGCGCGTTTCTCCGGGCCTCGCAACTTCGGCCGCCAAGGGATCGTCCTCCAATGATGAAGCTCGCCCGACGGCCATCGTTCGAACCCGCGAGGTCGCCGCGGCCCGTGCCGGCCGCGCGACCGCGGCGCCCCTGGTGGCGGCTCCCCGGGCTGCGACGACTCGCCGCGTTCCAGGATCACCTGCGCGCGCGCCTTGCCGAGGCGAGCGCCCTCGAGGACCCGGGCCCCGAACGCTTCGGCTTCCGGCTGGAGACCGCGGCCCAGCTCCATCTGGTGACCTCGTTCTTCTACCGCCGATACTTCCGCGTCGAGTGCCACGGAATCGGCGAGCTGCCCGCCGGACCCTTCATGATAGTCGCCAACCACAGCTCGCACGTGCTCGCCTGGGACGGGGCGATGATCCTCACCGCCTGCCTGCTCGAGGCCGACCCGCCACGGCTGGTGCACGGCATGGCCGAGCACCGACTGATGGACCTTCCCGTGCTGGGTGCCGCCGCCCGTCGAATCGGGGCCGCCGACGGGCGCCGCGAGATCTGCGCCGACCTCCTCCGTGCGGGGGGGGTGGTGCTGACCTTCCCGGAGGGGGTACGTGCCCTCGCACGGCCCTTCCGGTACCGCTACCAGCTCTGCGAATTCGGGCACGGTTTCATGCACGTCGCGCTCGCCACGGGGACGCCGATCGTGCCCGTGGTGGTCATCGGCGCGGAGGAGGAAGCGCCGCTCCTGGCAAACCCGCGCTGGCTGGCCCGGCTGGTGCGCACGCCCGTCGCTCCGATCACCCCCACCGTCGTCCTCCCGCTGCCGGTCAAATACCGGATTCATTTCGGCGGGCCCCTCTGGTTCCGGGGTCCGGCCACCCGGGAGAACGTGATGCGGCACGTGGGAACCGTACGAGGCGCCGTGCAGGATCTCATCCACCGGGGCCTCAGCCAGCGCCGTCACGTGTTCTTCTGAGCACCACACCCTCGCGCCCCACCTAGACGCTGCCAACGCCCGCGTGCTAGAAGGCCGCCGTGGCGCGGGACGGCCTGAGCCGTCTCGGAGTGTCGCAAGTGCGGGAGCTAGAATGGGTAAAAGACTGTATGTAGGAAACCTTCCGTATCAGTGCGAGGAAGCACAGCTGCGCGCCCTCTTCGAGCAGGAGGGCCGCCAGGTCGAGGAGGTGAAGATCGTGACCGACCGGGAAACCGGACGGCCTCGCGGCTTTGCCTTCGTCGAGATGGCTACCGACGCGCAAGCGCAGGCGGCGGTCTCCGCCCTGAACGGCAAGCCCTTCGGGGGGCGGCCGCTCACGGTGAGTGAAGCCCGCGAACGCGCGCCGGGCGGCGGCGGCGGAGGCGGTGGGCGGGGCATGGGCCGCCGCGACCGTTAGAGGCCGGATCCGGACCGGGCGCGGAGCGGCACGGGCTCCCTCCGCGCGCGGCTTGCAGACTGCGCCCAAGGCCGGGTAAGGACGCGCGATGCGCGCCCTAGTGCTCGCGGTGGCGCTCGCCGGCTGCGCCGCGCGCCACGCGGCGCCCACGCTGACCGCCCCCGCGCCCGAGATCGGCAAGGTGCTCGTGGTCGCGAAGGGCGCCCCGTCAATCGGATCGGCGCAACCGATCGCG
This sequence comes from Binatus sp. (SeqCode), assembly GCA_035476275.1. Lineage (GTDB taxonomy): Bacteria > Desulfobacterota > Binatia > DP-6 > DP-6 > DP-23. Next base: position 13,840 of record DATILR010000220.1, read on the forward strand.
GTGGCGATCACCAACGGGACGGACGAGGCGCTGCGCGTCGATCCGCGCCAGATCTACACCGCCTCCGGCACGGGGGAGCGCATCGCGCCGCTTCCTCCCGCGGAAGCGGCGCGACGCGCTGGCGGAGGGCACCTGCCCGGTGCGATCCGGGGTGGCGCCATCGGGGCCGCCAGCGGAGGTGTGCTCGGAGCGATCGGCGGGCTGATCGTGGGCGCCATCCAGGGGGGGATCGGATTGGCGGTCGCGGCGGGCAGCGCTGCTGGAGCAACGATCGGAGCGATCGGCGGCGTGATCGGCGGAAGCCGACAACCCGCTGCCGACGTGGCGGGCTTCGAAGCGCAGGCGTTGCCGGCGATGACCCTGGAAAAGGGGTTCTCGGCAACGGGTTACGTGTACTACCCCGCGGGCACGTACCGCACGCTCGAGGTGCTGCTCGCCGAGACTTCGGGCGCCGCGCGACGCGAGCAGGTGGCGATCGGCGAGGCACCGTGAAGCGTCTCGTCGCCGTCATTGCCGGGGCCCTGCTGCTCACCGGACTCGCGGGTAGCGCACCGCCGCCCGTGATCTCCTGGCAGGACGCGGACGGCAGCTTCGGCGAGCTCGTGACCGTTGAGGGCGACGTGGCCGCCGCCCACAGCGACGGCGAGACCTGCATCCTCGAGTTCGCACCGGACGATCCCCGTGCGTTCCGTGCGGTGCTCCTGCTCCCGCTCCTGAGCAGCCTGCCGCCACACCCCGAGGCGCTCTATCGGGGCAAGCGGGTCAGGGTGAGCGGTCGCATCGCCCGCTTTAAGGGACGGCCGGAGATGGTGCTCCGCTCTCCCGATCAGGTCCAGGTGGTGGACGTGGGTGGTCCGCCGGCGACAGCCACGGTTCCACCCCTCGCAGCCGTCCCTCCGCCCGCAGCCCCCTCGGCGCCCGCGGCCGTCCCACCGACGGCTCCTCCGGCGGCACGAGCACCTGCACCATCACCCACCCCGCCGGCGGAACCTCCGCCGTCACCTCCGCGCGGCCTGGTGCCAGACATCCAGCAGCGCATCGCGCGCGTCGGGGGCTGTGACCAGGCGCGCGCCCGCTGGCGCGATGCGGGTGCGGTGGCGCGTGACCACGCGACCGCACTCAGCCGCTGCCTCGACGGGAGCAGCTACCGCTGTCGCGCGGAGAGTGCCGCGCTCGCCCCTGCGCTCTCCGAGCTCGAATGGGCCGAGCAGCAGGTCGACGCGAACTGCCACTAGGAGACCGGACTCAGCTCTCCCCGCCGCCCTCTTCGGTCTCGACGAAGATGTCGATCTCGTCCGAACCCTTGTTGCCCTTCTGATCGGTCACAGTGAGCGTCGCCGTGTACTCGCCCACCTTCTCGTAGGTGTGCACCGGGTTCTGATCGGTACTCTTCGCCCCATCGCCGAAGTCCCAGCTGAACTTGAAGGGGCCCCCGCTCTCCTCCTCGACCGACGCGGTGAACTGCACCTTGAGCGGCGGGGCACCCTCGTCCGGCTCGGCCTCCGCGATCACGTCCAGCTCGTACTCCTCTTCCTCGTCGGCCCCCGCCTTGGGCGCCGTCGTCGTGGGTCCGCCGACCGCGGTCGGGGTCGGGGCGGTGGCCGCCGGCTGCTGGGAGCCTCCGCAGCCCGCCAGGAGCAGACCCGCGATGAGGCCGGGCAAAAACGGGGTAGATCGCATCAGTCCTCCCTCGCCCGGCAACAGCTGGCCGCCGGGAAACGCCGCATAGCTAGCTGACGGCCGCGGGGCACGCAAGCCGCGAGCTAGCTAGGGCTCCAGAACCAGCTCTATTCCGCGTTGCTCGAGATCCCTGAGCGCCCGCACGAAAGCCGCGTGGAGTGAGGCGGGAAGCCGCACTTCGAGGCGCCTCGCCCGGGTACCGCGCGCGAAGATGTGCTCACGCAGCATCTGCAGATCGTACGGCACGACCTCCCCCGAGACTCGGAGCGGGCAGCCGGCGTCGCGCAGGATGGTGGCATGAAACATGGCGAGCTCGCCGACCAGAGCAGGTTCCGTGCCGGACGCGCGTCTGAATCCGCGGCCTCGCTCGGCCTCGCGACCGTCACCGAACTGACGGCGGAGCGCCTAGACGTACGTGAGCCAGGAGCGGTAGCGGTCCTCTCGCCCCTGCACGATGGCGAAGAACAGATCCTGGAGCTGCCGCGTGATCGGACCCGGGGTGCCGTTGCCGACGCGCCGATCGTCGAGCTCGCGAATCGGGGTCACCTCGGCCGCGGTGCCGGTCAGGAACGCCTCGTCCGCGAGGTAGATCTCGTCGCGTGTGAAGCGTTCTTCCCTGGCGGTCACGCCCAAGTCGCCGAGCAGCCGCAGCACCGCCTGCCGCGTGATGCCGCCGAGCACGGTGGGCAGCGGCGTGGTCTTCACCATGCCCTCGCTCACCAGGAAGATGTTCTCCCCGCTCGCCTCCGACACGTAGCCGTCGACGTCGAGCAGCATGGCCTCGTCGTAGCCGCCCGCGCGCGCCTCGCGCGAGGCCAGGATCGAGTTCACGTAGTGGCCGACCGCCTTCACCTTGGTGAGGAGCGTGTTGGGATGGAAACGCTGGAAGGAGCTCGTCTTCACCCGGATGCCGTGCCGCATGCCCTCGTCGCCCAGGTAGGCGCCCCACTGCCACACCGCGATCGCCACGCGCGTTGCCGGGCGTGCGGCGAGTCCCATCTCCCCGTCGCCCATGAAGACGAGCGGCCGGATGTAGCACTCGCGGAGGCGGTTCGCGCGCACCGTCTCGACGCAGGCTTCGATCAGCTGCGCGCGAGGAAACGGGATAGGCAGCTCGAGCGCGTGGGCGGAGCCGTAGAGGCGGTCGATGTGCTCGCGCAGCCGGAAGATCGCCGATCGCCCGTCGTGGCAGGCGTAGCAGCGGATGCCCTCGAATACCCCGAGCCCGTAGTGCAGCGTGTGGGTCAGCACGTGAACCTGCGCCGCGTCCCACGGGACGAGGGCGCCGTCGAACCAGATGCGCTCGCTCTTCTCCATTCGCGGTCTAGCTAACCCGAACCTCGTCGCGAAGGCAAACTAGGCCTGCGCTGCCGCGAAATGACGATCGTAGACGTCGCGGATCGCGGAGCGGTGACGCGCCAGATCGGCACGCACGGCGCCCAGCACCTCCGCGTCGGCCCCTGCGTACCCGAGGCGGCGGGCGAGCGCGGTCAGCACCTCGGGGTCGTCCTCCACCGCCTCGACGGCCTGATCGCGCTCCAGCCGGAGCCGGCTCTCGAGCGCGCGCAGGAAGGTGTATCCCTCGCTGAGCGCGCCCGCGTCGTCGGCCGGCACGAGGCCACACGCCTCGAGCTCGACGAGTGCCAGGCGCGTGGTCGGTGCGCGCAGCGACGGGTGCGCGTGCCCGTACCGGAGCTGGAGCATCTGCACGAGGAACTCGACGTCGACCAGCCCTCCGCGTCCGGTCTTGATGGCGATCGCCTCCTCGCCTGCGCCGCCGCGCTCCTGCGCGATGCGCTCCCGCATGCCCGCGATCTCCCTCACCTCGGCCGCGGTGAGTCCACGTCCGTAGACGAAGCGCGTGACGACCGCTTCGAGCTGCGCGCGCAGCGCGGGCGGGCCGCTCAGTACCCGCGCCTTGACGAGCGCCTGGCGTTCCCAGAGCTGGGCGCTCCGCTCGTGGTAGTCGGTGAACGCGTCGAGCGCGGAGACCAGCGGTCCCTGGTTGCCCGAGGGTCGCAGCCGTGTGTCGATGTGGTAGGCGATCCCCTCGCGCGTCGGCGTCTGGAGGAAGCTCATGGTGCGCTGCGCGACGCGCGTGAAAAACTCGCGCGGAACGCTCGACGCCTCGCCGCCGGCGTAGATGAAGAGGAGATCCAGATCCGAGGCGTAGCTCAGCTCCGCTCCGCCGAGCTTTCCCATGCCGACCACGGCGAGCCCTTCCGTCGGCAGCTCCGGCGGCAGGGCGAGACGGGCCATCACCTCGTGCCGCGCGAGCCCGAGGGCGGCGCCGAGACACACTTCCGCCAGGCCGGTCAGCTGCTGCGCCACCTCGTGCGGAAGGAGCGCTCCCTGGATGTCGTGTACCCCGATGCGGAGGAACTCCTCGTGACGGAACCGACGGAGCGTGTCGAGGGCGGCCTCCCGGTCGGGCGTGGCCGCGAGCCGCGTCGCGAGCTCGCTCCCGAGCTCTGGCACGGAGCGCGCGGTCTGCACCAGATCGGCGCGCACCAGGCTGTCCAGGAGCTCCGGATGACGGAGGAAGAACGCCGACAGGAATTCGCTCGTCGCGAAGAGCTGGACGAGAAGGCGCATGACCCCCGGATTCTCGAGCAGGAGGTGGAGGTAGCTCGTCCGCGCGCCGATGGTGGAAATGAAGGTCGCGACGTGACGGAGAGCGCGATCGGGGGCCGCCGACCCCGCGATCTCCGCGAGCAGGCTCGGCGCCAGGCGGGTGAGCGCCTGGCGGCGACGGGCCGAGGCGGGCGCGTGGGGCGGCCCATCCCGGAGCAGTCGAAGGTCGCGGTAGGCGGCGGCGGGATCGCGAAACCCGAGCTCGCCCAGGCGCGCGCCACTGCGCGCCTCGTCCTCGAGCTCGTCGACCAGCGCGGCTAGCTCGGGGCGCTCGTCGCGCCGCCGCTGCGCCTCGGGCGCATCGAAGAGCGCGTCGAACGCCGCTTGTACGGTCGCCCGGTACCCCCCGAGAACGCTGGCGAGGGTTTCGCGATCCGGCAGTCCCAGCCGCCGGGCGAGCGCCGTCGTCTCCTCCACTTGGCGCGGGAGCAGCTGCGTCTGGCGGTCGTGGACGATCTGCAGCTTGTGCTCGACGTCGCGGAGAAACCGGTACGCGGCGGCGAGCGCCTGGGCGAGGTCGCGGCCCATGTAGCCACCCGCCGCCAGCGCGTCGAGCGCCGCCAGGGTGCTCCGCTGGCGGAGGCGCGCGTCCTTGCCCCCGTGCACCAGCTGGTGCGCCTGCACCACGAACTCGAGCTCCCGGATGCCGCCACGGCCGAGCTTCACGTCGCGCTCGGCCGCTTCCGGGGCGCGCAACGACGCGTCCACCTGCCGCTTCAGCGCCTTCAGCTCCTCGATGGTCGCGAAGTCGAGGTAGCGACGGTAGACGAACGGGACGAGTTCCTCGAGCAGGGTTCCCCCCAGAGCCCGGTCGCCCGCCACCGGGCGCGCCTTGAGCCACGCGGCCCGCTCCCAGGTCTCGGCCCAGGCCTCGTAGTAGGCGAGCGCGGCGGCGAGCGACGTCGTGATCGGCCCCTCGCGCCCCCCCGGACGGAGCCGCAGATCCACGCGGAAGCAGAAGCCGTCGGCCGTGACCTCGGCGAGGGCGCGCGTCACCTCCTCCGCCAGCCGTGAGAAGAACTGCGCGAGCGTGCGGCCGCCCGGGTGGCTCCCGTCCCGCTCGTACACGTAGACGAGGTCGACGTCGGAGCTGTAGTTGAGCTCCTCGCCGCCCAGCTTCCCCATCCCGAACACGACGAAGCCGGCCGGGCGCGAGCCCTGCGGTCCGGCGACGAGCACCTCGCCCCACTCCGCGGCCAGCCGCGCCCGCACCCCGTCGACCGCGGCCTCGATCACACCCTCGGCGAGCGCGGTGATCTCCCGCATCGTCTCGTCGACCGTCGCGACCTGGAGGAGGTCGCGGCCGCCGATGCGCACGAATTCGCGACGGCGGTGGCGACGGAGCACGACCTCCAGCGGGAGCCCGGGCGAGGCCGCGAGCGCGGCCGCGATCAGCGTCCGGTGCGCAGGAGCGGCGCGCGCCGGCACGGAGAGTGCCTCCGCCAGGAGCGCCGGCCACCCGGCTCCCTCGGCCGCGAGCGTCGTCGCCAACGCCGGGCTGCCCCCCAGCAGACGCAGGAGGGGAGCGACGCGTCCGGCCTCCGGCGGCACCTGCGCCGCTTCGAGCAGTCGAGCGAGCGCGTGGAGGGCCGCGACCGGCTCGGCCGCGGCGGCGAGCCCGGCGACGATCTCCTCGCGGGGCACACGGGCGAGCCAGCTGGCCACCGGGCGCGCCGCTGCGGCGATCCCCGGATCCTCGAACCCGAAGGCGGCGTCGCTGGTCATGCCCAGAGCTTCGTGAAACTCGCCACCATTCCGTTCGCGGCCAGGTGCGCGCGGAGATACGCATGCCGGACACCGTGATCACTCACCGTGATCGTCGCGGCGGCGGTCACCGCCAGGATCCGCCCGAGAACGATCGTCCCCGCCGGGAGTATCGCGGCACGGCCGGCATCCAGACCCGCGAGCGAGCTCCGGGCCGAGGCGGAGAGCGCGAGGAGGCGCGCCGCGAGACCGTCGAGCGTGTTGCGGGTCAGCACGTGACCGTGAACGCGACGTCCGTCGTAGACCCCGAGGCCCAGGTCGAGGGCGGCGAGCGCCGTCGCCGTACCACCCGAGGCCACGAGCCGGGCGCCCTCGGCGGCAGCACGGCGAGGAAGAGCGCTCGTGGCGAGCGCCCCGTCCACATCGTGCGTGAGGCGCTGGACCTCCGCCGGGGCCGGCGGATCGCCCCGCAGCGACGCCTCGGTGAGGGCGAGGGCGCCGAGCGGGAAGCTCTCCGCGCCCGCGATGCGCTCACCCCGACCGAGCGTCAGCTCGGTGGTGCGGCCGCCCACGTCGGCAACCAGCGTGGCTCCCTCCTCGCCGCCCAGCCCGTGTGCGGCCGCGGCATAGGCGAGCCGCGCCTCGCTCTCCCCGGACAGCACCTCGATGGGAACGCCCGCGGCCGCCTCGAGGTGGCGCGCGAAGGCGGGACCGTCCGCCGCCTCGCGCAGGGCGGCGGTCCCGAACGCCCACATCCGGGTGGCGCCGCTCGCCCGCGCGCGAGCCGCGAAGGCCACCACGGCCTTCTGCGTGCGGGCACGGGCCGCCGCATCGAGCCGTCCACCGCGCGCCAGACCGGTTCCGAGCCGCGTCGTCGCCAGGGCCTCGTCGATCGCCCGCGCCCGACCCGGGCCGTCCAGGGCGACGGTGAGGAGGAGGACGGAGTTGCTGCCAACGTCGATCACCGCGGCGACAGTCGGGAGGCCTGCGCCCGGAGGCGCGGGCCCACCCCCCGCGCCGGGAGCCGTCACGCGACGGTCTGCGACCGCGCCGGCTCGCCGCCGGTGATCTGCACGCTCGCCTGCCAGCGCGCCAGGTCGGCCAGCGCACGCTCGGCGAGCGCCAGCCTCTTGTCACGCCCGCGCAAGGGACGCGCGAGCGGCGGGAGCAGCCCGTAGTTGGCGTTCATCGGCTGGAAGCCCTTCTTCCCGCGCTGCGTGATGTAGGCGAGCAGCGAGCCGAACGCCGTGGTGCGCGGCGGGGAGAGCGGCGGAACGCCGTGCAGCAGCCGCTCCGCGTTCAGGCCCGCGAGCAGGCCGGTCGCCGCCGATTCGACGTAGCCCTCCACGCCGACCAGCTGCCCGGCGAGCAGCAGGCGCTTCCGGCCGATCACTTGCAACGACGGCAGCAGCACCGCCGGCGAGTTGATGAAGGTGTTCCGGTGCAGGCTGCCGAGCCGCACGAAGTCGGCCCGCTCGAGCCCGGGGATCATGTGGAAGACCCGCCGCTGCTCGGGGTAGGTCATCTTCGTCTGGAAGCCGACCAGGTTGAAGAGCCGCCCCTCGGCATCGTCCTGCCGCAGCTGCACGCACGCGTACGGTCGCTTGCCGTCCCGCGGATTGACGAGACCGACGGGCCGCATGGGCCCGAAAGCGAGCGTGTCGGGCCCGCGCCGGGCCATCTCCTCGATCGGCATGCAGCCCTCGAAGTAGATGCAGCGCTCGAAGTCCCGCGTCGCCACCTTCTCGGCGCCGCCGACGGCGGCCACGAACCGGTAGTACTGCTCCCGGTCGAGCGGGCAGTTGATGTAGTCCTCGCCACCCTTCCCGTAGCGCGACGCCTTCCAGGCGATCTCCATGTCGACCGAGTCGCCCGTGACGATGGGAGCGATGGCATCGTAGAAGTAGAGATGGGTCCGCCCGAGCGCCGTCTGCAGTGCCTCGGAGAGCGCGGGCGAGGTGAGCGGCCCGGTGGCGAGGATGGTCAGGCTGGGCGGCAGCTCGGTCACCTCCTGACGCACGAGGCGTACGTTCGGGAGGGCCTCCACTGCCCGCGTCAGCCCGTCGGCGAAGTGCACGCGATCGACCGCCAGACACGCGCCGGCCGGGACCTGCGTGGCATCTGCGACCTGCATCACGAGCGACCCCAGCCGCCGCATCTCCTCTTTCAGGAGTCCCACGGCCGTTTCGAGCGTCGCGTTGCGGAAGGAGTTCGAGCACACGAGCTCGCCCAGTCGATCGGTCTGATGCGCCTCGGTACCGCGCACCGGCCGCATCTCGTGGAGGTCGACGCCGATGCCGCTGCGGGCGAGCTGCCAGGCCGCTTCGCAGCCGGCGAGCCCACCGCCGATGACCGTCACGCGCTCGGTCAGGGAGCCTCCGCGGGCGCACCGTTCCGGCGCGACGGGCGCCGCCGCGCCGGGGCCGGACGCTCGGTCTCCGCAGTCTTCACCGCACCGTCCCCCGCCTTGGCCTTCCCTTTCGTCTTCGCGCGACCATCCTTCGCTGCCGCCGGGCGCCGGCCGCCCACCTTGGCAGCGACGCGGGGCGCCGGGAGCGGTGCGACCTCACCGTTGCCCGAGTCGAGCTGCTCCTGCCAGCCGCAGCCCTCCTTCACGCAGCGACGAACGGTCCCGTAGCGCTTGGTGATCTTCTCGGTGATGAAGCCCGCCTGACACTTGGGGCACGGCTCGGCGATCGGCTTGTCCCACGCCACGAACTGGCAGGCGGGATACCGCGCACAGCTGTAGAAGGTCTTGCCGCGGCGCGAGCGGCGCTCGAGCATCTCGCCCTCGCCGCAGCCGAGGCAGGTGACGCCGGTGGGGACCGGCTTGTGGAGCGGCTCCATGTGCCGGCACTCGGGATACCCCGAGCACCCGAGGAACTTGCCGAAGCGCCCGAACCGCACCTGCATGGGACGACCGCACTTCTCGCATATCCGATCCGTGCGTTCGGGCTCAACCGGCCGGATGCGGCCCTCTTCGTCGCGGGTGAAGTTCATGGTGTTCTTGCAGTCGGGGTAGCCGCGGCAAGCGAGGAACTCCCCGCGCCGTCCCCACTTGATGATCATCGGCTGGCCGCACTTCTCGCATACCAGGTCGGTGGGGCGCTCTTCGCGCTTCACGTCCCGCATCTCGACCTCGGCCTTCTCGAGGTCCTTCGCGAACGGTCCCCAGAAGCGGCGCATCGTCTGCACCCAGTTCTCCTGCCCCTCCTCGATGCGGTCGAGCTCTTCCTCCATGCCGGCCGTGAACTCGACGTTCAGCACGTCGGGGAACGACTCGACCAGGAGATCGGTGACCAGGAAGCCGAGCTCGGTCGGCTTCAGGCGCCGCTGCTCGTCCTCCATCACGTATTCCTTGTTGAGGATCGTCCCCATGATGGAGGCGTAGGTGGAGGGCCGCCCGATGCCCTGCTCCTCCAGCTCCTTGATGAGGGTCGCCTGGGTGAAGCGCGGCGGGGGCTGGGTGAAGTGCTGCTCGGGGACCAGCTCGAGCAGACGGAGCCGGTCGCCCTCGGCGAGCACCGGGAGCTGGCCCTCGGTCTCCTCGTCGGCCACCTGATCGTCGTCCCGCCCTTCCGTGTAGACGCGGATGAAGCCGTCGAACTTGAGGATCTGCCCGGTGGCGCGGAAGCGGCAGTTCGCCGCCTCGACGTCGACCGCGGTGGCGTCGTAGACGGCGGAGGCCATCTGGCTTGCCACGAACCGATTCCAGATGAGCGTGTAGAGGGCGAGCTCCTCGCGGTCGAGGTGGGCCGCGACCCGCTCCGGATCGTACTCCATCGCCGTCGGCCGGATGGCCTCGTGCGCGTCCTGCGCGTCCTTCTTCGAGCGATACACGTTCGGCGACTCGGGCAGATAGTCGGCGCCGTAGCGGCCCTGGATGTAATCCCGGGCGGCGGCGAGCGCCTCCCCCGAGATGCGCGTCGAGTCGGTGCGCATGTAGGTGATGAGCCCGACGGAGCCCTCGTCGCCGAGCTCGACGCCTTCGTAGAGGCGCTGGGCGATGCGCATGGTGCGCGACGGCTGGTAGCCGAGCTTCCGCGAGGCCTCCTGCTGGAGGCGCGAGGTAATGAAGGGCGGCGTCGGGTGGCGACGGCGCTCCTTGCGCTCGACGTTGGTGACCGTCCACTCGGCCCCGGCGAGGCCAGCGAGCGCGGCGTCGACCTCGGCCTTGGCACCCAGCCGGAACTGCTTGTGGTCGAGCTTCTGGCCACCCACCTCGGCGAGCCGCGCGGCGAAGGGCGGCGGCGCTCCGGCCTCGAGGCGCGCCTCGACCGTCCAGTACTCCTCGGGCGTGAAGGCGCGGATCGCGCGCTCGCGCTCGCTGATGATGCGGACGGCGACCGACTGCACGCGCCCCGCCGACAGCCCGCGGCGGACCTTGGTCCAGAGGAGCGGCGAGAGCTTGTAGCCGACCAGGCGATCGAGCACGCGGCGCGCCTGCTGCGCGTCGAAGCGGTGCTGGTCGAGCTTTCCCGGGTTCTGCAGCGCCTCGAGCACCGCCTTCTTGGTGATCTCGTTGAAGAGGACGCGATGCACGTTCTTCCGGCGCCGTCCGAGCTTCTGCGCGATGTGCCAGGCGATCGCCTCGCCCTCGCGGTCGGGGTCGGGCGCGAGGTAGATGTGCTCCTTGTCCTCCGCCGCCTTCTTGATCTCGTCGAGCACCTTCGTCTTGCCCTGGATGACGTGGTACTCGGGCGCGAAGTCCTTCTCGACGTCGACGCCGAGCTTCGACTTGGGCAGATCCATCACGTGGCCGATCGAGGCCTTCACCTGATAGTTCCGCCCGAGATACTTCCCGAGCGTCTTGGCCTTGGCGGGCGATTCGACGATGACCAGGTTCTTTGCCATGGATCTCGCGAGTGACGGGAGGTGCTGCCGCGCTCACGCGGCCCGGCGGCAGAAGCGCTTGCCGGGTAGCTGCCGGATGAGCCCGCGCAGCTCGAGCGCCAGGAGCATCTCGAGCACGGCGCCCGCCGGAACGGAGGAGCGGCAGATCACGTCGTCCACATGGCGCCCGTCCACCCCGATCACCTCGAACACGCGTCGTTCCGCCGGCGTGAGCGCCGCCTCCGCCGCCGTCGCGCGTGCCCGGGCCGGCCGCTCGGCGAGCGCCGGTGCCACCTCCTCCAGGATCTCCTCCACACAGGTCACGAGCGTCGCCCCCGCACGGATCAGGCGATGCGGGCCCCGATGCGCCGCGACTCCCACGGGTCCGGGCACGGCAAACACCGCACGGTTCTGCTCGAGCGCGTAGCGCGCGGTGATGAGCGAGCCACTCTCCTCCGCCGCCTCGACCACGACCGTGCCGAGTGTCAGGCCGCTGATCAGGCGGTTGCGACGCGGAAAGTGGTACGGCCGCGGCGACGTGCCGCAGGCGAACTCCGACACGAGCGCTCCCTGCGGCACGATCTCGGCCGCCAGGCCCGCGTGCCAGGATGGATAGACGCGGTCGATGCCGGTGCCGAGCATGGCGACCGTCCGTCCGCCCGCTGCCAGCGCGCCGCGGTGTGCCGCCGCATCGATCCCCGCGGCGAGACCGCTCACCACTGTGACCCCGGCCTGCGCGAGCCCGCGTGCCAGCTCCTCGGCCATGCGCCGGCCGTACTCGCTCGCCCGGCGCGCGCCCACGATCGAAATGGCCGGCTCCTCCGCGGGAAGCGTGCCCCGCACGGCGAGGGCGAGCGGTGGGTCGGCAATCTGCCGCAGCCGCACCGGATAGTCCGCGTCCATCCAGGTGATGACGTGTGCGCCGGCGCGCGCGAGCGCCTGTAGCTCGCGCTCGGGGCGCACGTCGCGGATCGCCACCACGAGCGTGGAGCTCAACCCGGCGGCGAGGAGCTCGCCCTCACCCGCGCTCAGAACCGCCCCGGGCGAGCCAAAACGCTCTACGAGCGCAAACGCGCTTCGTGGTGCCAGAGGCTCGACGAGAGCGAGCGCCAGCCAGGCACGTCGCTCGCCGTCGATGGCGAGACCGGTTCGAGCCATACCCCGAA
>DATILR010000221.1:0-1524 GCA_035476275.1 Binatus sp. (SeqCode)
TTCGAGGAGATCGCGCTGCGCAACTGCGCCATCCTCCGCCGGCTCGGGTACGAGGTCGAGCTTCGCGTCGACGAGGGTGGGATCCACTGGCCGTCGCGCGAGTTCCAGCCCGCCGCGCTCGACTGGTTCTTCGCGGACCCCGGACGGCATTCGCCGAACGGCTGAGCGGTACGCCGGGGGGGGGGGCGCCCACTCCGGCCCCGCCGTTCCTGGCGGGTGCTCAAACGGGCTCGCCCTCGAGCCGCCCCTGAGCCTCCTCCTGTGCCCCGCCTGGCACATCGCGTGCACCCCTGAACGGGGCTCATTGGCCCGGGAATCGGGTTTCCGGCCCTTCTTTCGGCGTGGGACATCGGCATGCCGGGTGCATTGGCTGCCGCTCGTGATCACCGATCGCCCCCGCGTCCTGATCGTCGACGATGAGCTCGGCGTGCGCGAGTCGCTGCGCGCCCTCCTGAACGGCGAGTGCGAGGTCCGCACCGCGGCGAGCGGTGACGAGGCACTCGAGATCCTCGGGCGCGAGGCGTTCGACATCATGACCCTCGACCTCAGGATGCCGGGCATCGGCGGTATCCGCGTCCTCGAGCGCGCCAAGCAGATCGACCCCGACCTGGAGGTCCTCATCATCACCGGCTACGGCTCCTTCGACACGGCCGTGCAAGGTCTCCGCTTCCGGGCCTTCGACTACATCGCGAAGCCCTTCGATTGCGACCAGGTGCGCCGGCTCGTGCAGGTGGCCCTCGGCCGGCGGGCGGCCGTCCGGCGCCTGAAGGCCGCCCCCGAGCAGCTCCTCTCGACGCTGTCCCACGAGCTCCGGACGCCGCTCAACGTCATCCTGGGCTACTCGGCGATGCTGCGCGACGATGGCGATCCGACGCTCACGACGGAGCAACGTCGCGTGCTCGATCGGATCGACGAGAACTCGGTCAACCTGCTCGGCTACGTCGAGACCATGCTCTACGTGGCCGAGCTCGACCGCGGCGTCGTGCCGCTCGAGGTCGGACCGGTGCGGGTGGGCGAGGCGCTCTCGCGACTCTCCAGCGACTTCGAGCCCCGCGCCCGTGCCAAGGAGCTCGGCTGGCGCCTCCAGGCGCCCGCGGACCTGGTCGTCAGCAGTGACGGGTCCAAGCTCCTCCGCCTGGTGCGCACGCTGGCCGAGAACGCCGTGCGCTTCACCACCGCGGGGACCGTCATGCTCATCGCGTGGCCCGGGCCGGACGGGATCACGATCGAGGTCCGGGACACGGGGCCCGGGCTCGGCCCCGAGGTGATCGTCGAGACGGAGGATCTGGCGGCCGGGCGCTCCGGAGGCGAGGCGCCGCGCCACCTGGGCTACGGTCTCCGACTAGCTGGACGGCTCGTCCGCGTGCTGGGTGGATCGCTCACCTTCGCCAGCAGCCGCTCCGGCACCACCTGCCTGCTGCGCATCCCCGACCTCGCCGCCGAGGAGACCGTCGCGAGCCGCGCGACGGCTTGACACACCGGATCCCCTCCGATACCTGCGGGGCGGGTCTCGCATGCAGCCCG
>DATILR010000222.1:0-26338 GCA_035476275.1 Binatus sp. (SeqCode)
GGGCGCTCAGCCGACTCAGACCGTAGCACAGCTCATCCGCAAGACGGCGCCGGCCGGCCCCACTGCCTGATCATGGCCGACTCCAGGAGCAGGGACTGCCATGAAGGAACTGGTCATCTTTCTCGCCAAGCACCTGGTGAATCACCCCGAGGCGGTCGAGGTGACGGAGACCCAGGGTGAGACCGCCTCCGTCCTCGAGCTGAAGGTCGCCAAGGAAGACCTCGGCCGGGTCATCGGCAAGCAGGGACGCACTGCGAAGTCGATCCGGACGATCCTGAATGCCGCCGCCTCCCGCACCAATCGCAAGGTCATCCTCGAAATCATCGAAGAGAAGTGAGCCTGCCATGGTTGCCGTGGGTGAGGTCGTGGCGGCCCACGCTTTGCGGGGCGTCGTCCGCGTCCGGGTCTATCACCCCCCCACGCCGAGCCTGAGCGAAGGCCGGTCGATCCTCCTCGAAGAGCCGGGCGGGGCGCGGCGCGAGGTCCCGGTGCTCTCGGCGACGCCCTTCCGCGGGGGTCTCATGCTGGTCGCCCTGCCCGGCGTCGACAACCGCCACGCCGCCGAGGCGCTGGTCGGGAGCCGGATCCTCGTCCGCCAGACCGACCTGCCCCCCCCCGGCGAGAACGAATTCTACTACCACGAGATCCTCGGATTCGCGGTGGCAACGGTCGACGGCCAGCTGCTCGGCGCGATCGCCGAGACCATACCGACGGGAGCGAACGACGTGTGGGTGGTGCGGGGTACCGGGCGCGAATACCTCATCCCGGTGATCGCGGACGTGGTCCGTCTGATCGACCGCGAGGCCCGGCGCATCGTCATCGATCCGCTGCCCGGCCTGCTGGAGTAGGGCCGCCTGCGGATCCACGTCATCACGCTCTTCCCCGAGATGTTCGGATCGCCGCTGGCGGCGACCGTCCTCGGACGCGCGCGCGCCAGAGGACTCGTCGACGTCTCGCTGCACCAGCTCCGCGACTACGCGGGCGGGCGCCATCTGCAGGTGGACGATGCGCCGTACGGCGGGGGGCAGGGCATGGTGATGCGCCCTGATCCGTTGGTGGCCGCCATCGAGCACGTGAGCGCAGCCGATCGCCCGCACCGCATCCTTCTCACCCCGACGGGCGCCCTTCTGACCCAGGAGCGGGCGCTCGCCTTGGCCCGATCCCCCAGCCTGCTCCTCGTATGTGGACGCTACGAGGGGGTCGACGAGCGGGTGAAGGCGTACGTCGACGAGGAGCTTTCAATCGGGGACTACGTCCTCTCGGGAGGCGAGCTCGCGGCCCTGATCGTGATCGACACGATCGTCCGGCTCCTGCCGGGTGCGCTCGGCAACGAGGCCTCCCCGCGCGAGGACTCCCACGCGACCGGCCTCCTCGAACACCCGCAGTACACGCGTCCCGAGGAGTTCCGCGGTGCGCGCGTCCCCGCCGTGCTCTTCTCCGGCGACCACGCCGCGATCTGCCGCTGGCGGCGAGAGGAATCGCTACGCGTGACGCTGGCTCGTCGGCCCGATCTGCTCGTCGACGCGCCGCTCGACGAAGCCGACCGCTCCTTCCTCCGCTCGCTCGGCTGGCGCGGAGGCTGACGCAGTGGCGGCTCTCTACCTGGCGCTTCTCCATCACCCGGTCTACGACAAGAACGGTGCGATCGTGACCACCGCCGTCACCAACCTCGACGTGCACGATCTCGCCCGACTCGCCCGGACCTTCGCTCTCGATGCCTGCTACATCGCCACCCCGGTCCCGACCCTGCGTCGGCTCGTGCTCCGCATCATCCGTCACTGGGAATCCGGTCCGGGCGCCACGTACAACGAGACGCGTCGCGAGGCGCTCGCCCGCATACGGCTGGCGAGCGACCTGGACGGCGTGATCGCCGACATCGAGCGCGAGGTGGGCGTGCTGCCGCGGCTCGTGGCGACGACCGCTCGCGAGGGAGGACCGCGCCTCTCCTTCGCCGCCCTCCGTGCCCGCCTGGATGCCGCGACCCGACCCGAGCTGCTCATCCTGGGTACCGGCTGGGGGCTCACCGGCGAGCTCCTCGGCCGGGCCGACGACGTGCTGGAGCCGATCCGCGGCAGCGACGGCTGGAACCATCTCTCGGTGCGCGCGGCCGCGGCCATCATCCTTGACCGTCTGCGCGGCGGCCGATAGAACATCAAGGCTCATGACCCCGATCGACCGTGTCGAGGCGGAACAGCTCCGCAAGGGCCTTCCCGCCTTCAAGCCCGGGGATACCGTGCGCGTCCACGTCCGCGTCGTGGAGGGCGACAAGGAGCGCATCCAGGTGTTCGAGGGAACCGTGCTCGGCCGGAGCGGAGGTGGCAACCGGGAGACGTTCACGGTGCGCAAGACCTCCTATGGAGTGGGCGTCGAGCGCATCTTCCCCCTTCACTCACCCCGCATCGATCGCATCGAGGTCATGGCGCGTGGGGCCGTGCGGCGCGCGAAGCTCTACTACCTTCGCGAGCGCTCTGGCCGCGCAGCCCGCGTCACCGAGGAAGCCGCCGGCAAGGCGTAGCACCCGGGTGCCCGCAGCGACGCGGCCCGCTCCGCTCACCCCGCTCGAGCGAGTTCCGCTACGTGGTCAGCTCGGTCTGCGCGATGCCGGGACGTCGCTGCTCACCCATCCGGCTCTGCCCCTCGAACATCGCACCTTCCTGCACGACCAGGGATTTCGTCTCGACGTCACCGTAGAGACGACCGCCGGCGCAGATCTCGACCCGCCCGGCGCCCTGCACCTGCCCCCGCAGCTCACCCAGCACGACGAGGTTCGCCGCCTCCACGGTGGCGTGCACGATGGCCTGCGGACCGACGACCAGCAGGCCCGATGCGTGCACCTCGCCCTTGAGCTTTCCCTCGATCCGGGTGGCGGTCACGAAGGAGAGCTTGCCCGTCACCTCGGCGTCCGGGCCTAGGGACACCCGGACTTCCTGCCACGCGTTTCCGCCGTCCTTCGATTCGGCCACCGTCCGCTCCTCGTATTTCGTCGCGCCGGTTCCCCGGCCCGGGCGTGAAGGGATCGGCCACAGTATAGGTCCCCGCCGGGTCGCTTGTAAAATGCCCTAAGGCTTCTCGGCCGGGAACACGTGACAGGCGACGGCGTGGTCACGACGCCCCGTCTCGAGCGGCGGCCGCATGCTCCTGCACACCGCTTCCGCCGACGGGCAGCGTGGGTGAAAGGTGCAGCCCGACGGGGGGTTCACGGGGCTCGGCACATCACCGGCGAGCGCCGTGCGGCGTGCGGCCCGGCGCGGATCGGGGATGGGAACGGCCGACAGCAACGCGCGGGTGTAGGGATGCCGGGGATTCCGGTAGATCTCCTCGCTTGGACCCATCTCCACGATGTGGCCGAGGTACATGATCGCCACGCGGTGGCTGACGTGCTCCACCACCCGCAGGTCGTGAGCGATGAAGAGCATCGTCAGCCCGAGTCGCTCGCGCAGCTCCTGCAGCAGATTGATGATCTGTGCCTGGATGGAGACGTCGAGCGCTGACACCGCCTCATCGGCGACCACGAAGCGCGGCTCGACGGCGAGGGCGCGCGCGATGCCGACCCGCTGCCGCTGCCCGCCGCTGAACTCGTGGGGATAGCGGCGAGCCGCATCGGGCGGCAGTCCGACGAGGTCGATGAGCTCCTGCACCCGCTGGTGGCGCTCGTCGCGGCCGCCGAGCCGGTGGATGGCGAGGCCCTCGCCGATGATGCTGCCGACCCGCATGCGGGGGTTCAGGGAGCCGTACGGATCCTGGAAGATGATCTGCATCCGGCGCCTGAGACCGCGGAGCTCACGCGGGCGGAGGCCGAGCAACGAGCGCCCTTCGAAGCGGATGTCGCCGCCGCTCGGCTCGATCAGCCGGAGCATGAGCCGACCGAGCGTGGTCTTGCCGCATCCCGATTCGCCGACCAGGCCGAGTGTCTCCCCGGCCTGGATCGCGAACGACACCCCGTCGACCGCGCGTACCCAGGCGCGGGCGCGCCCGAAGAGTCCCCCGCCGATCGGGTAGTGCTTGCGGAGGTTCTCGACCTCGACCAGCGGCGTCGTGGCGCTCATGCCGGATTCCTCGCGGCGTCCTCGACCCGGATGCACGCCGCCCGGTGACCCGCCACCTTCTCGACGAGGGGCGGGACGGCGTCCGCGCATGCCGCGATCGCCTGCGGGCAGCGATCCCGGAACGCACACCCGCTCGGCAGGTGGAACGGATCGGGGACCTGACCGCCGATCGCCTCCAGACGCTCGCGCCGACCACCCAGGCTCGGCATGGAACGGAAGAGCGCCTGCGTGTACGGATGCAACGGGCGGTCGAAGACCTCGAAGACGTCGCCGTATTCCACGATCCGTCCCGCATACATGATCGCCACCGCATTCGCCTGCTCGGCGACCACGCCCAGATCGTGCGTAATGAGGAGCACCGCCATGCGGTGGCGCTCACGGAGCGCGCGCAGGAGATCGAGGATCTCGGCCTGGATGGTCACGTCGAGCGCCGTCGTCGGCTCGTCCGCTATCAGCACCCGCGGCGCGCACGAGATCGCCATCGCGATCATGACGCGTTGGCACATCCCTCCCGAGAGCTGGTGCGGGTAGTCGCGTGCGCGGGTCTTCGGCTCTGCGATTCCCACCTCGCCCAAAAGCTCGACGGCGCGATTCCAGGCGGCGCGCCGTCCGACCCCACCGTGAACCCGTACCGCCTCCGCGATCTGACTGCCGATCCGCAGCACGGGGTTGAGCGACGTCATCGGCTCCTGGAAGATCATCGCCAGCCCAGGACCGCGCAGGCGGCGCATCTCCCGCTCGCTCAGCGCGAACAGCTCCTGCCCCTCGAGGCGCACCTCTCCGGCGACGACGCGGCCCGGTGGCTGGACGAGCCGCATGAGCGAAAGCGCGGTGACGCTCTTCCCGCAGCCCGACTCGCCCACCAGCCCCAGCACCTGCCCCGCATCGAGCGTGAACGACACGCCGTCGACCGCCCGCGCGGTGCCTCCGTTGCGCTCGAAGGCGGTCGCGAGCCCACGGACCTCGAGGACCGTCACGATGGCCCCTCGCCATCCTCGAGTGGAAGGACGCGCGGGGCGGGAGGTGGCGCGAACAGGGCCGGGTCCAGTACCGCATTCGGCTCGACCGTCTCGAACACGAGACGCGCGCCGGCCGCGGCGGTCGGGGCAGCGATCTCGATCGCATGCGGGAAGGCGTCACGATAGTCGTCGAACGCCAGGCGCAGGGTGAGCACATCGCCGCTGCGCTCCTCCGCACGCCGCACGGTGAGCGTCTCTCCCGCGAACCAGATCGTCTGCGAACCGCCCGCCAGCGGCACGGTCACCCGGTACTCGCCTTCGTCCGTGGTGCTGAGCTCGGGCGGTCCCGACGCGGCTCGCGCCGGCGGAACCCCGAGGAGCACGTCGATCACGTCAGCCACCGCGAGCGGTGCCCCCAGAAAGCGGGACAGATTGGCCGGCGTCGCGGCACCCTCGTAGCGGGTCGCCGCCGCAGGGGGATACGCCCACAGCACACCGCGCTGAACACCCACGGCCAGCGCCAACCCGAGCGGGGAGAAAACATCGATGCGGATCGCCGCCGGGCGGCGCACCAGAATCGCCTCCCGGGTCCATGCCCCCCGCAGCCCGGCGCGCAGGCGGGCGCGCCCACGCAGGGACGTCACCGCCATGCGCCGTGTGGTGAGACCGGCGAGCAGCTCCTCGGCAGTCGTCGGCCGCAGGTGCGGCCGCGGAGACCGGAGCGCACAACCGGCCAGCACGAGGACAGCCGCCAGCCCGGACGCTACTCGTGCGCGGCCGCTGCCCCCGCCCTCAGAGCCCGAGGCCCTCGGCCCTCGCCGCGTCTTCGATTGCGTGGATCTTGCCCTTCAGGCGCTCGATCTGGGGATTCTCCTTCGCCCGGCCGAGCGCGTCCCGGTAGAGTCGGAGCGCGTCGCGCGGCTGACCGACGCGTTCGTAGGCGTCCCCCAGATGCTCGGCGACGGTGGGATCGTCTCCCGCCAGCTCGACCGCCCGCTCGAGCTCCTCGACCGCCCGGTGGAAGTCGCCTCGCCGGTAGTACACCCATCCGAGGCTGTCAACGTAAAAGCCGTCCTCGGGCTCCAGCTCGAGCGCGCGACGGATGAGGGACTCCGCCTCGTCGAGGTGGACTCCCATCTCGGCATAGGTGTAGCCGAGGTAGTTGAGCGCGGCCGCGTTCTTCGGGTTCAGCTCGACCGCCCGCTGCATCTGCTCGATCGTACGGGGCTTGTCGTTGGCCTCGTCGTAGGCGGCCCCGAGCGTGAAGCGGTAGCGGTCGTTGTCCGGAAAGCGAGCGACCATGCGCTCGAGCAGCGCGATCGCACCCTTCAGGTCCTTGCGCTCGCGGTAGAGCGCGGCGAGGTAGCCCATCAGCTCGGGATTGTCCGGCTTCTCTTTGAGCGCGTGCTCGATCTCGTGCACAGCATCGGGTAGGTGCCCGGTCTTCTGGAGCAGGTATGCGCGCTGGATGCGAGCATCGACGTAGTATTCCGACGAAGGCGGGATGCGAGCGAACTCACCCAGGGCCTGATCGGTCTGCCGTGCCTCCGCGCAGGCGGAACCGAGGTAGTAACGTACGCGCCAGTTGTCCGGCTCGGCAGCGACCACCAGGTTGAACTCGGTGACAGCCCGTTCCGGGTCGCCCTTCTCGAGGTAGATGAGCCCGATCTTGGTACGCGCCTCGCGCGGATCGGTATCGACCTTCTCCAGCTCCTGGAACTGGGAGAGGGCATCGTCGAGACGCTTCTGCCCGACGTACAGGCCGCCCAGCCGTCGACGCACGAGGGCGCTCTGCGGGTTGAGCGCGAGGATCTTCTGATAGAGCTCGATCGCCTTATCCGTACGGCCTGCCAGCTCGTAGGAGAGCGCGAGATCGGTCAGGATCAACTCGGACTGCGGGCTCAGCTTGAGCGCTTCCAGGTAGTAGTGTTCCGCCTTGTCCGGCTCGCGTGCCCCCGAATACACCCGGCCGAGATAGTAGTAGCCGAGGATCGATCCCGGGTTCTTCGCGATCAGCTTCTTCAGCGTGGCGACCGCGCGCTCCGTCTCACCGCGCTTCGCATAGAGGGCGCCCAGGTAGAGGTAGGGGTCCTGGCTCTGGGGATCGACGTGCAGCAGGCGCTCGTACGCCGCGGCGGCCTCGTCGTCACGTCCGAGTGAGGACAGCACCCCGCCGAGCAGGCCCAGGGCCTCCGGATCGTTCGGCTCGGCAGCGAGCGCGAGCTGGCACTGCTCGAGTGCCTGCGGCAGGAGACCTGCACGGACATAGAGCCCTGCCAGGCGCACGCGCAGAAACGATGCGCTGGGATCGGCCGCGACCGCGGCCTCGAACTCGTGCAGCGCGGTGTCGGCATCGTTGCGTGAGAGCGCCACCTGGCCACGGAAGAAGTGCCCGAGCGCGGTCGCGTCCTCCGGCAACGCCTGCGATGCAGTCGGGGGCCGCTCGCCACCCGGGAGAATTCCGCGCCCGCGGCGCAGTGCCGCGCACCCGCCGAGGAGCAGCATGCCGATGGGCAAGATGACCGAGCGGGTGCCCCACATGGAGATTTACCCCTTACCATGACGAGAGAAGAGCGACAAAGCAAACGTCTGGACCGTCAGCGTTTCGCGCGCGCGAGATCGTTGGTACCGCGCACGACCAGCAGCGACGAAGGGCACTCGGCGGCGAGGCGCTCGTGCCGAAGACCGAAGACGTGCGGCTCGAGCTGCCAGTCCTCGCCCACGCCGAGCACGGTGAGATCGTGCGCGCCGGCCTCGCGGATCACGGCGTCGACGGGCGACGTCGCTTCCACGAGACGGACCTCGGGCGAGGTGTCGCCGTCGACCTGGGGAGCGGCCGCGCCGGGACGCATGACCGCGAGCACCGTGAGCGTGGCGCCGTGGCGGTCGGCGAGTCGCGTCGCCAGGCGCAGCGCCGAGCGATCCTGAACCGTCCCAGCATAAGGGACGAGTATGCGCCCCGGCGGCCAGGCGAGACCCCTGTCGATGAAGACCGCCACCTCGGCGGTGCTCTCCCGCATGACCGCCTGCACGGTGCCACCCAGCACGGTGCGGCTCCAGACCGGCTTGTGCCAGCCCATGACGATCAGGCTGGCGCCCTTGGCGCGCGCGACGTCGCGGATGTCGTCCGCGGGGCTCCGGCTCATGAACTGCAGCGGCCGCGCGGCGAGGTTGCGCGCGCGGGCATGCGCAAGCGTCGGGGCGAGCGAGGTGTCGTCGTACGGACGCGCGGCGACGCCGACACCCAGCGTCCCCCGTTCCGGGGGCGGCACGAGGTGGAGCACGTAGAGGGGGCTCTCTGCTCCTTCCGCCAGGGATGCCGCCACGTCGAGGAGCAGCGGTCCCGCGCGGGGCAACGCCACCGCCACCAGGACGGCGCTCGGGCTGGCGGGCGTCGTGGCCAGCTCGGCGCGGAAGCGCTCGGGGGGATAGAGCGCGGACATCACCGGAGTCGTGGCGAAAGTGGTCACGATCGCCATCAGGACCATCATCGCGAAGAGCGGGCGCGAGATGACGCCGAGGTCGAGCCCGATGTTGAGGATCACGAGCTCCATGAGCCCGCGCGTGTTCATGAGCACGCCGAGCGCGCTGGCCTCGCGCCAGCCGAGACCCGTGAGCCGTGCCGCGAGCGCCGAGCCACCGAACTTGCCGAGAGTGGCGATCACGATGACCAGGACGCACTGGAGCCAGAGGCCGGGCCCGCTGAGCAACGCGATCTCGGTTCGCAGCCCCGTGTAGGCGAAGTAGATGGGCAGGAGGAACACCACCGCAAAGTCCTCGATCTTGTCCACCAGCTCGCGCGTGAAGAGGACGTCCTTGGGCAGCATCGCGCCCATCATGAAGCCGCCGAAGATGGCATGGATGCCGATCGCGTTGGTCAGGCTGGCGCTCCCCAGCACGAGCAGGAAGACGACCGCCACCACGTTCTGCGAGAGGCGCCCGGTGCTGTCGACCATGGCGCTCACGCGGTGGAGCAGGGGCCGCACGAGCAGCACCATGGCGGCGAGATAGCCGAGCGTGAGACCGAGCGTTCGCACCGCACCCGCTAGCGAGTGCGAGCCGACGATGGCCACGAGAAACGCGAGGAGACACCACGCGGTGATGTCGTCCACGGCGGCGCAGGTGATGGTCACCATCCCGACCCGGGTCTTCAGCAGATCGCGCTCGACCAGGATGCGCGCCAGCACGGGAAACGCGGTGATCGACATGGCGACGCCCATGAAGAGCGCGAACGAC
The DNA here is from genome assembly GCA_035476275.1 of Binatus sp. (SeqCode). Classification (GTDB taxonomy): domain Bacteria; phylum Desulfobacterota; class Binatia; order DP-6; family DP-6; genus DP-23. The sequence goes on from DATILR010000222.1 coordinate 9,242, forward strand.
GTGAAGGGAACGCCCGTCGGCGCCTGCGCCTCGAAGAGATGGGCGGCGAGCATGATGCCCAGCGCGAAGGGCGCGATGATGCTCGCATGGGAGATGAAGACGGCCGTGTGCCCGCGGCCGCGGAGGAGGGCGGGATCGAGCTCGAGGCCCACCAGGAACATGAAGAAGACGATGCCGTACTCGCTCAGCATCTTGAGGTACGGGAGCGCCGCATCCGGAAAGAGCGTCGCCGAGAAACCGGGCGCGAGCCATCCGAGGAACGACGGCCCGAGGAGAATCCCGCCCACGACTTCCCCCACCACCTGCGGCTGCCCGATCGCCCGGAAGAGCACGCCGAGGAAACGAGCCGCCGCCAGGATCACGAAGATCTCGACGGTGATGAGCGACAGCAGACGTTCAACCGCCATCTGAAGTATCCGGGTGTGGTCTCAGCGATCGACCGGGCGACGGCGCCGCCCGCGCGTCGCCGTCCGTCCCGACGCCGCCCGTCCGCGGGTGTCCGGGGTTCCCTGTTGCGCTCCGATCCACACCTGGCCACCCCGGAAGTGCTCACGCTTCCAGATCGGCACGATCTCCTTCAGGCGGTCGATCAGCCAGTGACAGGCCGTGAACGCCTCGGCGCGATGAGCGGCGGAAGCCGCGATCGCGACGCTCGCCTCGCCGACCGGTACGACACCGATGCGGTGCACCATCGCGACCTTGCGCAGCGCCCACCGCCGCGCCGCCGTGGCGGCGAGCGCCTTCATCTCGCGCTCCGCCATCCGATGGAAGGCCTCGTACTCCAGCCGGACGACGCGTCGCCCGGCATTCTCGTTGCGGGTGGTGCCGAGGAAGGTGACGACGGCACCGGCCGCGGGATCGCGGACGGCGCGCAGCAAGGTGGCGACCACGATCGGTCGGCGCGTCACGCGGAACATCGCTCAACGTCCTCCGCTGACCGGCGGGAAGAACGCCACCTCGTCGCCGTCCGCGAGGCGGTGCGACCCTTCGACGTAGGTTTCGTTCACCGCGAAGCGGATCGGCACGGCCGCGAGCTCCGGGCGTTCGGCGACCAGGCTGCGCCAGAGTATTTCCACCGTGGCCCCCGGCTTCAGGGTTCGCTCACCGCGGGCACCCATCTGCTCGCGAAGCGCCGCGAAGAAGCGCAGCCGGACCCGCATGCCTCATCCCCGCAGCAGGTCAATCATGTGGGCGAGCTCCGGGATGAGCAGACGCGCCATCCCGAGCTCGACCGCGGCGGGAGCACCCGGTAACGAGGCGAGGACCTTTCCACGCGCCACGCCCGCCGCGGCACGCGACAGCATCGCCGCGGCCCCCACCTCCTGGTAGGACAGCATGCGGAAGAGCTCGCCAAAACCGTCGAGCCGCTTGTCGAAGAGACCGGCGAGGGCCTCGTAGGTCGTGTCGCGCGGCGCGAGTCCCGTCCCTCCGTTCACGACCACCGCGTCGATCTCGGGCATCGCGAGCAGCTCCTCGACGCGCGTCCGGATGCGGGGCGGCTCGTCGGGAAGGATCGCATACGCCACCACGCGATGCCCCGCCTGCTCGAGCAGCGCACGGATGCGCGCGCCGCTCGCGTCGTCGGCTTCCGTCCGGGTGTCGCTCACCGTCACGACGGCGCAACCGACGCTCCGCCGGTGGCGCGCGTGATGCCCGTGCGCGCTCATCGCGTCTTGCTACGGCGCCTTGTGCGGGTGCGGCTCGATCTTCGAGCCGCACGACGTGCCGCAACGTTGACAGACGTACTCGTGCTTTTCCCCGTCGAGCAGCACCAGGAGCAGCCGCTTGCGGACCGGCATCGCCTGGCGGCAGCGGGGGCAGTGCAGCAGGGACGCCTCCAGCGACTGGTACGCCTCGGCCGGTCCCCGCCGGCGCGGCGGGCCACCCAACATGCGGGATGGGTAGCATCGAACCGCGCATCCTCGCAACTTGCTGGGCCGCCGCCTCGCCGCTATGAGTCGGCTCACCCCCACATGCCGAGCGTCTACATCGAGACCTATGGCTGCCAGATGAACCTGGCCGACACCGAGCTGATGCTCGGTCATCTCAGCGGTCATGGGTACTACCGAACTGACACGCCCGAGACGGCGGACGTGATTCTGCTCAACACCTGCGCGATCCGCGAGCATGCCGAGGCGCGCGTGCTCGGGCGGCTGGCGGAGCTGGCCGGCCACAAGCGTCGGCGGCCCGATCTGCGGCTCGGGGTCACGGGGTGCATGGCGCAGCACCTGCGCGCTCGCCTCGCCGAGCGCGCGCCGTACGTCGACCTGCTGGTCGGGCCCGACGGCTACCGACGGTTGCCCGAGCTGCTCGCTGCGGAGCGCGGTGAGCGCGATCCGTACGTCGGGCTCCGGCTCGACCCGGCCGAGACCTACGCCGACCTGGTCGCCGCACGCGAGCCCGGGGTGCGGGCCTGGGTCACCGTGATGCGCGGCTGCGACCGTTTCTGTACCTTCTGCATCGTCCCCTACGTCCGCGGGCGCGAGCGTAGTCTTCCCGGTCCGGCACTCGTCGAGGAGGTGCGGCGGCTGGCCGCTCTCGGCACACGCGAGATCGTGTTCCTCGGGCAGACGGTCAACGCCTACCACGACGGCGGGTGGGACTTCGCGGAGCTGCTCCGCCGCACGGCAGAGGTTCCCGGCATCGCCCGTCTCCGCTTCACCTCACCCCACCCCTCGGACATGAGTCCCCGGCTGATCGACGCGATCGCCGACTGCCCCATCGTAGCGCCGCAGCTTCACCTCCCGGTGCAGTCGGGCTCGGACCGCGTCCTCGCGCGCATGGGCCGCGACTACACGGTCGCCGCGTACGAGGCGCTGGTGGCCAGGCTGCGCCAGCGTCGTCCCGGCATCGCGCTCACCACCGACGTGATCGTCGGCTTCCCGGGCGAGGACGACACGGACTTTGCCGCGACCGAGGCGCTCATGCACCGGATCCGCTACGACGCGGCCTTCCTGTTCAAGTACTCACCGCGCGAGGGGACGCGGGCGTTCCGGTGGGGCGATCCCGTGGCGGCGGACGAGAAGGCGCGGCGTCTCCAGCGCCTGATCGCCCTCCAGGAATCGATCTCGGCGGAGATCAACCGCGCCCTGGTGGGTGACGAGGTCGAGGTGCTCGTCGAAGGTCCGGCGCGGCGCCCGGCGGGCTGGATGGCCGGCCGGAGCCCCGCGATGAAGACGGTCGTCTTCGCTGGACCGGCGACGCCGGGCGAGCTGGTGCGTGTCCGGGTTGAGACGTCGACCTCGCACTCGCTCACGGGCCTGGCCCTCCGAGGATAGCCGATCTGCGCCTCACGACCCTTCTCGCCGTCCTCCTCCTCGGCGGTGTCGCGCATGGCGGATCGTCACTCCACACGACCGTTCTCCACGTCGTCGACGGGGACACGATCCGGGTGGAGCTGCCGAGTGGTCCGACGGCCGTGCGCCTGATCGGAATCGACGCGCCGGAGGAGCACGAGTCGGACCGGCTCGACCGGGCGGCGCGCAGCAACCATCGGTCGAAGGCGACGATTCAGGCCCTCGGACGCCTCGCCTCGGAATTCACGCGCCGGCGCCTGCTCGGACGATCGGTCTCGCTCGAGCTGGATGCCGAGGAACGTGATCGCTACGGACGGCTTCTCGCCTACGTCTGGCTCGACGAGCGCACCCTCTTCAACGCCGAGATCGTGCGTGCCGGGTATGCCACGGCCTACACCGTCCCGCCGAACGTGCGCTATGCGGAATGGTTTCGCGCCCTCGAACGTGAGGCGCGCACCGAGAGGCGGGGGCTCTGGGGCCGCGGCCTCCAGGAGGCGACGCCGCGCCGCCGGCCCTCGCACCGGCACCATGCCGGCGCTCAGCCGCCGCGGGCCGCCCGCATCTCCTTCGCCAGCCGCGCGAAGATCCCGGGACCTTCCTTGCCGAGCGAGGTGTCCACCTGGACCGCCTTCGCACCCTTCGCGAGCGCGCGACGCACGTCGTAGCCGGAGGTGATCGCGCCCGCGGCGATGACGTCGAAGCCGGGACCCCCTTCGAGGAGCAGCTTCTCGTAGCCCAGGAAGTCGTTGCGCGCGACCGCGGCGCGTACCCCGGCCGCCCGCAGCTCCTCGCCCAGCTCGCGATAGGAGAGCCGCATCCGCTCCGGCAGCTTCACCGACACCGGGACGGAAGCGGTGGTCAGCTGGGCGAGGATCGTCCGCAGCACCGCGACGTCGTCGAAGGGAGCGAGCGTCACCTCCACCCAGGCGTCGGCCAGGTTCGCTTCTACGAGGGCCACTCCGGCTTCACCGAACGCGCGGGCGAGGAAGCCGTACTCCTCCGCCGATCCGCCCACGATGCTCGCCACGACCGGCTTGCCGCCCATCGCGAGCTCCCGCGCCAGGGGCAGGAGCTTGTCGTGGCCTGGGTTGTGCAGGGCGCGGAACGCCGGGTGGAGAAACGGGTGCACGGTCGAGCTGCCGAGGACGATCGCGCCTGCATGCGAATCGGCCAGCGCGCGGAGGTTGGCCGCGGTGTGCACCGCGTGCGAGGCATTCATGGCACAGAAGGGGAGGCGAACGCCCGCCACCGTCGCGCCCAGGTCGAGCGTCATGACGGCGTCGATTCGATCGTCAGCTCGACGAAGTCCCCCGCCGCTTCGTCCCAGCGGAAGGCGCGCGCCTCGCCCCTCGTGCGTGCGTCGGAGACCACGATGTACGCGACCTCCGGGTACGCCGGCTCGTCGTCGAACATGGCTCGTGCCCGGTCCTCACCCGAGAAGTATGCCCCGCGCACCGCGTGGGAGTGGTAGAATGCCTTGAGCGACGCCCCGGGAGCCTCGGCGTCGCGGAGCGCGGCGAAGAGCTCGCGGGGCTCCGGCGTGTACGCGGTGCGCGCGTCCCGTGGATGGGTCACGGCATCCTCGCGATGCAGACGTCCCTGGACGTTGGTGAAGCGGCGGACGACGTCGCGGCCACCCTCGACGAGCACCGCGCCGCAGCACTCCTCGGGGTGCGCCTCACGGGCGTGCGCCAGCATGTCCTCGAGTGCGGCGTGCGCGAGCCTCAACGATTCCATCGAGCCTCCATGCCGGGCGGACGCGCGCGGGCACGGAGCAGCCGCGTGAGGGTTGCGTTCACCGGGGCCGGGAGCCCATGCGCCGCCGCGCGAGCGGCCACCCAGCCGTTGATGGCCTCGATCTCGGTCGGTCGCCCCCGCTCGATGTCCTGCAGCATCGAGGAGCGATGCGCCGCGGTGGCCGGCACGAGACGGTGATAGAACTCCTCGCGATAGTCCTGCGCCGCGGCCCAGCGGAGCGTCACGCCCTCGGCCGCAGCCACCGCGAACGCTTCGTCGATCACGGCGTCCATGATCGCCCTCGTGTCGATGTCGTCCGCCAGGGCGCCGTAGGAGAGCCCGAGCAGCGCGCCGACAGGATTCAGTGCCGCGCTGTAGAGGAGCTTCGCCCACAGGTCGGCAACGATGGCTTCGCTCGGCTCGCACGGGATGCCGGCCGCCGTCAGGTTGGCGGCCCAGCTGATCGCGGCTTCGCGTCGACGGTGATCGGCTGGGTCGGGGCTGCCGATCAGCACGGGATCAGCATAGACCGTGACGCGCACCCGCCCCGGCTCCGCGACCTCCGCACCGAAGATGACCCGGGCGCCGAGGACGCGTGCGCTCCCCACGGCGCGCGCCGCCGCCTCCAGGTTCCCGAGTCCGTTCTGGAGCGAGACGAGGAAGCCGTCGGGAGCGAGGTGAGGGGCGACGAGCGCTGCCACTTCCTCGCTGTCGTACGCCTTGACTGCGAGAAACACGGTCTCGTAGGGCCCGCGCAGACCCTCGGGAGAGACGGCACACGAGAGCCCCGTCACGCGGTGTGTACCGAACAGCCCCTCGACGAGCAGCCCGCGTGATCCGACGGCGTCCAGGTGGAGCCGACGGCCGAGGAGCGTGACCGGCCAACCCGCCCGGGCGAGGAGCCCGCCCACCACCGAGCCGAGCGCACCGGCGCAGGCAACCAGGACGGGCGCGCTCCCAGCCATGCATCAGACGATATGTGCCTCACGCGAGCCCGACAAGCGACCGCGGCCACGTTGGTCCCGAGGACGCTTTTCATGTACCTACGAAGCTCCCATGATCCGGCACGATCGGCTGCAGACGCTCTTCCTCGAGCTGGTCACGATCGACAGCCTCTCGCGCCGCGAAGGCCGCATCGCCGACCGGCTCGCGCGCGAGCTCCGCGAGCTGGGGGCCGAGGTGGAGTTCGACGACGCGGGAGCACCGCTCGGGGCCGAGACGGGCAACCTGATCGGGCGGCTGCCGGGGACGATGGATGCGCCGCCGCTCCTCCTCTGCGCGCACATGGACACCGTTGAGCCGGGCTCCGGCGTACGGCCGATCGTCGAGGGGGATGTCATCCGCAGCGACGGCACGACCGTGCTCGGCGGTGACGACAAGTCCGGCGTCGCCATCGTCTGCGAGTGCGTGCGTGTCTGCCGGGAGCGTGGGCTCCGCCATCCACCCCTGGACGTCGTCTTCACCATCTGCGAGGAGGTGGGACTCCTCGGCGCGAAGCACCTCGACCTTTCGCGCGTGCGAGCCCGACGGGGCCTCGTCTTCGACAGCGACGCGGTGGGCTTCGCCTTCACGCGGGCACCGGGAGCGAACGCCATCGAGATCGTGGTCCGCGGGCGCGCTGCGCATGCGGGGATGGCCCCCGAGCAGGGGCTGAGCGCCATCCGCGTGGCCGCGGAGGCGATCGCCAGCATGCGGCTCGGTCGGGTCGATGTCGAGACGACCGCCAACCTGGGCCTCATCGAGGGTGGCCGGGCGGTGAACATCATCCCCGAGGAGGTGCGCATCCGGGGCGAGGCCAGGAGCCACGACCTGGGCAAGCTCGCGGCGCAGACCGATCACATGCGAGCGTGTTTCGACGAGGCGGTCGCGCGTCATCCCGGGTCGCAGGTCACCATGACCGTGCGCCGGGAATATGAGCCGATGGCGATCGCCGACGATGCACCCATCATGCGGTTGCTCGCCGCCGCCGCGGCCCGGACCGGACATCACGTGAGCGCAGCGGGGACCGGCGGCGGCTGCGATGCCAACGTGCTCAACCGCCGTGGCTTCGAGGTCGTGAACCTCGGCACCGGCATGCGAGACATCCACACCACCAAGGAATGGCTCCGCGTCACCGACATGGTGGCCGCCGCCGAGGTGACACTCGCCGCGATCGAGCTGGCGGGGGAGATGCCCTAGCAACCGGGTCGAGCCGTCCGGTCCTCCGTCTTTTCGGCCGTCCGGTCGGGTACTTGGGCGGTTCTGGTACAAGGTTTGCTAATTTTACACGATGCGCGGTAGACTCGTGCGCCTGCCGGATGTCTCCTTTCTACACCCAACTCCCCGCCCCTAATCGCTCCCGTTCGAGGTCCCCGCGTGAATAGTGCACTGAAGGCCTGGGTCGACGAAGTTTCCGCACGGACCAAGCCGTCGAGCATCCACTGGGTGGATGGCTCAGACGCCGAGCACACGCAGCTGGTGGCGGAGATGCTCGAGAAGAAAGTGCTCTACCGGCTGAACGGGGAGCACTACCCCAACTGCCACCTTCACCGCAGCGACCCGAGCGACGTCGCACGCACCGAGCACCTCACCTTCATCTGCAGCGAGCGGCAAGAGGACTGCGGCCCCACCAACAACTGGATGGAGCCGGGAGAGGCCAAGCGGAAGGTCGGGGCGCTGTTCGACGGCTCCATGCGTGGCCGGACGATGTACGTGATCCCTTACCTGATGGGACCGGTCGGATCGCCCTTCAGCAAGGTGGGGGTCGAGATCACCGACAGCCCCTACGTCGTCGCCAGCATGCGGACCATGACCCGCATGGGCACTTGCGCACTGGAGCACCTCGGCGACCGGGCGGATTTCGTGAAGGGCCTGCACTCTCTGGGAGACCTCAGCCCCGAGCGTCGCTACATCCTGCACTTCCCATCCGAGAAGACGATCTGGAGCGTCGGCTCCGGCTACGGCGGCAACGCGCTGCTCGGCAAGAAGTGCTTCGCCCTGCGCATTGCCAGCGTGCAGGCCCGCGAAGAGGGCTGGCTGGCCGAGCACATGCTCATCATCGGGGTCGAGACCCCGGCCGGCGAGGTTCACTACGTTGCGGCCGCGTTCCCGAGCGCCTGCGGCAAGACGAACCTGGCGATGCTCGTACCTCCTGCCTCGCAGAAGGGTTGGAAGGTCTGGACGGTGGGCGACGACATCGCCTGGATCCGCCCCGGACCGGATGGCCGCCTGTGGGCGATCAACCCGGAGGCCGGCTTCTTCGGCGTCGCGCCGGGAACTTCACGGAAGACGAACCCGAACGCGATGGCGACGGTGGAACGCAACACCATCTTCACCAACGTCGCGGTGACCGAGGACGGCTGCCCCTGGTGGGAAGGCATGGGCGACCCGCCGGACCGGCTCACCGACTGGCGCGGCAACCCCTGGCAGAAGGGCTCGACCGAGAAGGCCGCACACCCCAACGCTCGCTTCACGGCGCCTGCCCGCCAGTGCCCCTCGATCTCACCCAAGTTCGACGATCCGCAGGGCGTGCCGATCTCCGCCTTCATATTCGGCGGGCGGCGGGCCCGGACCGCCCCCCTGGTGTTCGAGGCCTTCGACTGGAACCACGGCGTCTTCGTGGGTGCATCGGCCGCCTCGGAGACGACTGCTGCCCAGAGCGGCGCGGTCGGCGTCGTGCGCCGCGATCCGATGGCGATGCTGCCCTTCTGCGGCTACAACATGGCCGACTACTTCCGACACTGGCTGGCCATGGGGAAGGCCGTGGCCCGGCCGCCGCGCATCTTCCACGTCAACTGGTTCCGGCAGGAGGCCGATGGTCGCTTCCTCTGGCCCGGGTTCGGCGAGAATCTGCGCGTGCTCAAGTGGGTCATCGCCCGCTGCACGGGAAAGGGTGCCGCGATCGAGTCGCCCATCGGCGGCCTCCCGGCGCCTGGCGAGATCGACACCAGCGGCCTGCCCCTCGACGAGCCGGCGATGGCCCGGCTGTTCGACGTCTCGCGCGACGACTGGCGTGCCGAGGCGGACGACATGGGGCAGTTCTTCGCCAAGTTCGGCAAGCGGCTACCCGACGAGATCGAGCGGCAGCGCCGGGCGCTCCTCGCGCGACTGGGCTGACCGAGCGGAGGACACGTGCGCGTCGGCACGGTGGTCGAGATCTGGCGCTACCCCGTCAAGTCGATGGGCGGCGAGCAGATCGACCGCTGTGCGGTGGGCGAGCGCGGTCTTCCGGGCGATCGAGGTTGGGCGCTCCGGGACGAGGTCGCGGGCGAGATCCGCGGCGCGAAGAAGTTCCCGCAGCTCCTCCGCTGCGCCGCGCGCTACCTGGAAGAGCCCCGGGCAGGGTGGATTCCCGCGGCGGAGATCACCCTCCCCGACGGGACGCGCGTGCGGAGCGACGATCCGCGTGCCGCAACTCGACTGAGCGACCTGCTCGGCAAGCGGGTGACGCTCTGGCCCCTGCGTCCCGCGGACGACCTCGCCCACTATCGCCGCGCGCAGCCTGACGATCCCGACATGCTGAGCGAGCTGCGCAGCATCTTCGGCCGGCTGGAAGACGAGCCACTACCCGACCTCTCGGTCTTCCCGCAGGAGCTCTTCGAGTTCACCTCGCTCCCGGGAACGTACTTCGACGCCCTGCCCCTCCACCTGCTCACCACCGCGACGCTGGGCGATCTGGGTCGCCTGAACCCGGCGGCGCGCTTCGATCGGCGACGCTTCCGGCCGAACATCCTGATCGCGCCCGAAGGAGAAACGGCCGGCCAGCCCGAGCTCGACTGGTGTGGTCGCCCCCTCCGCATCGGGCAGGCGAGTGTGAGCGTCGAGATGCCGGTCGTCCGCTGCTCGATGACCATCCAGCCGCAGGCCGACCTGCCGCAGGACCCGAGCGTCCTCCGCACGATCGTGCGCCACAGCAACCAGAACGTCGGCGTCTACGCGAACGTCGTGTCGCCGGGCGGCGTCGGCATCGGCGACCCGGTCGAGCTCGGCTGACGCGCGCGGCGCCTCACGCCGCCCGCTCGGTCGGCTCCGCCCGCAGCCGGGGCAGCCTCGCCCCCGAGGCGAGAAAGAGCACGCCGCCCAGCAGCCCGGCGAGCACCGTCACGGCGAACCACGCCAGACCCAGCGTGACGGCGATCGAGTCGTCGACGTCGATGCGGGTGAGGAAGTAGAGGTAGCCGCCCTCGCGCACGCCCAGTCCCGCGACGCTCACTGGCAGGGCCGTCATGAGGCTCACCACGGGATAGACGATCATGCAGTACGAAGCCGGCAGGTCAGTGCCCACCCCGCGCGCGAGAATCCACTGCACGCCCACCTGGGTGAGGTGGAAGGCTAGCGAGAGCGCCGCGATCCGGAGGAGGAGTCGGCGATCACGCCAGAACGGCGCGAGATCGTTCTCCACCTGACGGCGTACGCGGTTCCGCTCGGGAAGCCAGCGCACGAGCCGCGGACCCATCCACCAGCCGAGCAGGAGCGCCGTCCCGCCGCCACCGATGCCGAGCGTCAACGGCCAGGGGAAGCCGTAGCGCGGGAAGAGCAGCAACGCCGTCGCACCGAGCGCCATCATGACGGCGAGGCCGCTCGCACGGTCGAACAGCACCGAGCTGAGCGCGAGCCGCCGCCGGCGGCCGTCGCCCAGGTACAGCGCGCGCACGACGTCCCCGCCGATCGTGCTCGGCCCGAACAGGTTGAAGAACATCCCGATGAAGTAGAAGCGGGTGTAGTCGAGTAGGGAACGGTCGAGGCCCACCGAGCGACCGAGAACGGCCCACTTGTAGGCGCTCAGCACCTGACCCCCGAGGTAGAGCAGGAGTGCGGCCGCGAAGAGACCCGGTCGGACACCCGCCAGGGCTCGCCGGAGATCACCTCGATCGACGTTGATCAGGATGTAGACCGCGATCGCCAGGCTGACGGCGATGCGGAGCGATCGACGCGCGGCGGGGCCGAGCCGCATGGTGGGATTCTCGACATCGAGAACGCATTTGCAAACCCGGCGGCGACGCTTAGGTCACGCCTTGACTAGCCGCGGCGCGCCCGGCTAAGGCCGCGCATGCCCCGCGGCCCCTGGCAGGAGGAAGGCGACCTGCTGGTGGTGGGAGCGAGCATCTGTGGCCTCACCGCTGCGATCATGGCGGCCGACCGCGGCTGCCGCACCATCCTCCTCGAGCGTACGCGAGAGCTCGGCGGTGGCGCCGCGAGCGAGTCCGAGGTGCTCGCAGCCGCGGGGAGCCGCTTCCAGCGCGAGGCCGGGATCGCGGACGACCCCGCCCGCCTCCTCGAAGATCTGCGCAAGGCACACCACCCGGTCGACGCGGAGGTCGCGGGTACGCTCGCTGCCGAGGGGGCACCCTTGGTCGCCTGGCTGGCGGATCGCTGCGGGACGCAGATCGAGCTGCTCGCCACGCACGTTCCCCCGGGTCACTCGGTCGCACGCCTCCATCTTCCCGGCGAGCGAGGTGGCGCCACGCTGCTCGCCGATCTCACCCGGACGGTCACACGCCACTCGCACGTGACCATCCGCACCAACACCGTCGTCGAGCGGCTGATCCGCGATGACAGCGGCGCCGTGCGTGGGGTCGGGGTGCGTGCGGACCGCCGGGGTGGGCCGCAGGTCCTGGGCGGACGGGTGCTGCTCGCCTGCGGGGGTTTCGCTGGCGACGACGCGCTGGTGAGAGAGCACATCCCGGCGGTGGCGGAGCTGCCATTCAGCGGAACGGGACGCGCCACGGGCGATGGCCTCCGGCTCGGCAGCGAGGTCGGGGCGCGCGTTCAGCGGCTCGGCGGGTGCCTCGTCACCCCGTTCCTCGCCATGCCGGGTCAGCTCGCGGTGACCGCTCCTCTCGTGGAGCAGGGAGCGATCCTCGTCGATCAGCGGGGACAACGGTTCGCGGACGAGACCGGCGAGCACCTCGCCCTCGCTACCGCGGTGCGTGCCCGGCCCGGGCGCGTGGCATACCTCCTGTTCGACGAGCGCATCGCCGCGAGCGCGCGGAATGCCGATCCGTTCTTCGCCAGGGTAGTGCTCCCCCGTACCGGGCGGCGCGGTGCCACGTTGGAGGACATCGCCAAGCAGTTCGAGGTCGACCTGAACGGGCTTCGTACCACGATCGACCAGAGCACCGGCCAGGGCGGCGATCCCTTCGGGCGCAGCAAGCCGCCGGGTCCGTTCGAACCGCCGTTCCATGCTATTCGCGTGACCGGCGCCCGCCTGCGCACGCTGGGCGGTCTCGCGGTCGATGCGAGCGCGCGCGTCGTCGACGCCGAAGGGCGAGCGATCCCCGGTCTCTATGCCGCGGGTGGCGCCGCCGCCGGCCTCGCGGCCGAGGTCACGAGCGGGGTCCTCGCCGGCATGGGCGCCCTCGCCGCGCTCGGCCTCGCGCGCCGAGCCGCCCTCGAGGTCATCTCCCAGGTGGCTACGCGGGCCGAGTAGAGGGATCGGCCGCGCGCAGGTTCACGAGGGCGAAGAAGAGCTCCTCCAGCGACGTGTAGACGTACGGCGAGCAGGGCGCCAGGCCGCGCACGTCGCCCGGCCGGAGACTCCAGCCGCGCAGCTCGTCGCCGTAGACGGGGAAGACCTCGCCTCCCACCCGGAGATACGTCCGCCCCCCACCACCCCGCTCCACCACCGTCATCCGAAGAAGACCGACCTCCTCCTCGCCCGGAGACGCATCACCATCGACTGGATGGTACGCCGCATCCGACGCGACTCCAGGCGTGCCCGCTGCCACCGACCCTCCGCTTCGGTCGGGGGGATCCGCATCGATTTCCCGAAGTGCATGAACCACTTCGTCGGCAGCGGCAGGGTCCCGAGCAGGCCCAGGAGCGGGAAGAACGGCGTGATGGGGACGTAGGGCACGCCGAGCCGCTTGACGACGCCTTCGGCTCGCCCCACGAGCGGGTAGATCTCCTCCGCGCCCACCACCGCCAGGGGCACGATCGGTGCATCGGTGGCAATCGCGAGCCGCGCGAAGCCGGGTCCGAACGGTCGCAGGCGGTAGCGGTCCCCGAAGGGCTTGGCGACACCCGAGACACCCTCCGGGAAGATGAGCACGAGCTCTCCCGCGTCGAGCAGCTTGACCGCGTTCTCCCTCGAGGCCACCGCCCCACCGACCTTCCGGTAGAAGCTCGCGACGGGCGGGATGTTCTCTACGAAACGATCGTAGAGGAAGCGCACCGTGCGGCCGCACAACATCTCGACCGCCGTGACGATCATGACACCGTCGAAGGGAAGCGCACCCGAATGATTGGCGACCAGGAGCGCGGGACCGTCCGGAGGTACATGCCGCGCTCCGCTCACCTCGACACGCCAGTAGCGCTCGAAGAGAAAACGTACCGCGGGCAGAATCCGTCGGCGAAAAACCGCGTCGAGCCCGAAGGCGTCCTCCGCCCCCGTGGCAAACGACTCGCTCTCCGACCCGAGAGCCGTGGTCTCCCCCGTCCCCGTTCCGAGGTCCCGCGAACCGATGTCGAGCGGAATACTCGGAGCCGCCATCCCGACACCCGTCCCTCCGCTCACAGTTCCCCTCCCAGCCGCTCTATAGCGTACGGCGGAATCCGAAAACAAGATGACCCGTCAAGAAAGTGCCATGGTCGCGGTGCCGATCACCCCGCGCTCGCCCTCGTCGCTCTCGAGCCACACATCGACCTCGACCGTACGACGCGCCGCTTCTTTTTGCGTGACGACTCCGCGCAGGCGAACCGTTCGGTCAGGCATCACGAGGCCGCGAAACGTCGCGCCGAGACGACGGAGGCTTCCGGCTCCCGCCCAGGACTCGAGGAAGGTGGCGAGTAGACCGAGGCTCATGTTCCCGGGCGTGATCATCCCCGGCAGCCCTTCCTGCCGTGCACCCTCGTCGTCCGTGAAGCGCGGCGTCCACAGGCCGCCGGCGCGCGCATATTCGCGCACCTGCGTCTTGGAGAGGACGAACTCCCGGGTCGGAAGCTCGTCGCCTTCCTGCACGTCGTCGAAGCGGAGGGGAATCGACACGGCTAACGGTGCATGAAGCGGTTGTCGATGACGGCCAGGGTCTCGCCCCGCTGGTTCGTCATGGTGAAGCGGATGACCACGAAGTACATGCTGCCGCTCCGGCCGGTCTTCTCGTAGATATCATGCAGGGTGGCGCGCACCTCGATCATGTCCCCCGGGCGCACCGGGACGCCCAGCTCGATGTCCTTGCCAGCGTCGAAACCCGCGCGAACGTTCACCACCTTGGGCAGGTTCTCGGGATAGAACTTCCGACCTTTGTACCGCACGCAGTAGGTCGGATGGCCGATCAGGCCCGGCCCCGGCACGGTGTATTCGGGCTGCACCTCCCCCAGAGCACGAGCGAACTCGATCAGCTCCTCGGCGGTCACGGGCCCGTGGGTCGCGTGGTCGAACTCCTTGCCGACGATCTGTCGGACGGTCTCGGGGTCGAGGGCCGGGGGCACTGCGGGGGGAAGCTAGGCCATCGCTCACGGCGTCGCAACCGGAAGGGGTTGCGTGACCCACGCCTGCACCGCCGGGCGCCGCCAGATCGCCTCGGCGAAGCCGACCGCCGCCTCGTGCCCGCCGAGCTCGACCTCGGCCACGGTCACTCCGTTCCGCGGCGGGCCCGCGTGTAGACGTCGGGGTCGACGATCTCCATCAGCCGCCCGGGCTCGGCGTCCGTGAAGCCGAACTGCCGATAGAGGTCGTGAGCGTCGGCGGTGGCGAGCAGCCAGCGGCGCAGGCCCTGCAGCTCGGGCAGCGTCACCGCCACCTCGACCAGCCACTTGCCGAGCCCGCGCCCGCGGCACTCCTCGAGCACGAAAACGTCGGCGAGATAGGCGAACGTCGCGCAGTCGGTGACGACCCGCGCGAACCCGACCTGCCCGCTGGGGGAATAGAGCCCGAACACGAGCGAGTTCTCCACGGCACGCTCGAGCACCGCACGGGGAAGGCCCACCGACCAGTACGCCCGGGCCAGGAACGCGTGCACGATCGCGAGGTCGAGCCGGCGGGGGTCGGTACTGATCACGTACGCCCCGCGCGTCCATTCGCGCGTCATCCCCGCAGGAAACACCGCGCCGGCGGAAAGGAAAAGAGGGGTACTACGGTCGTGGAGACGGCGCCTGCCGCGGCGGGCGGAAATCGACGGGTCGGTAGCGCCCGCCGCGGAGCTCGCGCACCAGATCCTCGGCCGTCCGGATCGTGTTCTCGAACTCGGTGGCGCACACCCCGACGAAGCTCACCAGGTGAGAGTCGCTGCCGCCGAAGGCGCGGTAGCCGTGCTGCTCGATGAGGGTCTGGACGCGCGCGTCCTCGCCCTTGCGGCTGCCGCCGTTGAGCGCCTCGACCGCGATCACGCCCCGGAGGGGCGGCTTCGTCTCGTAGTGCGCACAGAGCCCGACATTCGGACGACCCGGATGGCACGGGAGCGCGATACCACCCAGCCTGTCGACTTCGCTGAGCAGCTCCTGGGCGGGGAGCCGAACGTCGCGGAAGTCGAAACGCGCGAGGATGTCCTCGTTGACGCCGTAGACGAGCACGTGACCGTAGTCGGTCTCGACCTCGGCGGCGTTGAGGACCAGCACGCCGTAGCGATCCTCCAGGTCCCGATACTCTCGGTGGAGGTCGAACTGCCGGTGCTCCGTGAGCACGATGCCGTCGAGCGGTCGCTCGTCGCGCTTGCGGGCGAGGAGCTTCAGGTATGCCTCGACGGGCGCGCGGCTGTCGTCCGAGAGCTCGGAGTGCAGATGGAGATCGAGGATCATCGTGCTGGCGGAGCTCCGCCTTCAGACCGGACGGAACATCGGCAAGGTCATCTCGGGTGTCACGTCCTGGAAGACGATCTCGACCGGCATCCCGACACGCACCGTATCGGGCGCGCACTCGACCACGTTCGTCATCAGCCGGACGCCCTCGGCGAGCTCGACCACGGCGAGCACGTAGGGGAGCGCATCGCGATATCCGGGCGCCTGGTTCTGATGGGTGACCGTGAACGTGTAGACGGTGCCCCGGCCGCTCGCGCGCACCCATTCGGTCGAAGAGGAGAGGCAGACCGGACAGACCGCACGCGGGTAGAACCGCTTCGTGCCGCAGTCGCGACAGCGCTGGAAGTAGAGCTCGTGGCGCGCGAGCGCCTCCCAGTAGCCGCGTGACTCTTCGTCGATGCGGGGGAGATACTTCTGGTAGGTGGCTCCTTCCGGCTTGCTCATGTTCTTCCGAGGATCAGCGTCACGCCGCTGTGACGTTGGCCGAGCATGCCGCCCGTGCCGTGAACGCAGGCGAGCCGGGCATCCCGCACCTGTGCGGGCCCTGCCTCGCCACGGAGCTGCCGGGTCGCCTCGATGACCAGGAAGATACCCCGCATGCCGGGGTGGTTCGAGGAGAGTCCACCCCCGTCCGTGTTGACGGGCAAGGCCCCGCCGAGCGCGATGCGGCCGTCCGCGCAGAACCCGCCACCCTCTCCCCGCGCACAGAATCCGAGACCCTCGAGCGTGGTCAGGACCGTGATCGTGTAGGAGTCGTAGACCATGCACATGTCGATGTCGGCCGGCCTCACGGCGGCGCGCTGGAAGGCGAGCGGTCCCGACTGGAAGGAGGCCACATCGAGGAGATCCCGGGTGCCGATCTCCCCGTGCCGCACCGCTTCCGCGCCGCCCCGGATGAGGACCGGTGGCCTGCGGAGATCGCGGGCACGCTCGGCGGACGTGAGCACGAGGGCGCCCCCGCCGTCCGAGATCATGCAGCAGTCGAGCAGGTGGAGGGGCGAGGAGATCATGCGCGACGCGAGGACGTCCTCGACGGTGATCGGCTCGCGGTACTTGGCCTCGGGATTCAGACTCGCGTGCCGCCGCATCGTCACCGCGATCTCCGCGAGCTGCTCGCTCGTCGTGCCGTACTCGTGCATGTGACGCTGTGCCACGAGCGCGTACGACCCGACGATGGTGGGCCCGAAGGGCGACTCGAAGTTGTCGGGCGGGTCGCCACCGAAGCCGCCGCCCGTCCCGATCGCGAACCGCTCCGAGGCGGCCGTCGAGCCGTAGGTGACGAGCGCGACGTGGCAGAGCCCGGCCTCGATCGCCGCCGCGGCGTGCAGGCAGTGCGACACGAACGACGAGC
>DATILR010000223.1:0-9116 GCA_035476275.1 Binatus sp. (SeqCode)
GGTCGAAGGCGCGCGCATCGGCCTCCAGCACAACGTCGGCCTGGGCGGAGCGTGCGTCGTGACCATGTATCGGAAGGACTGAGGGCGGCGCGCACCGCGGAGACGGGGGCGCCCGGACGGCTCCGCGTCCTCGCGCAAACGCCGCTTGCGCTGCGGAGTCGCCGCTCGGGCGCCCCCGTCCCCGCGGTGGGTCGCGCGCTACTCCGCGTACAGCTTCGCGAAGTACTCTTCGACCATCCGGTCGGACGAGAACCGCTCCTGCACGGTGTCGATGCTCGCCTGCATCATGCTGACCCACTTCTGGCGGTCGCCATAGGCGGGCAGGACGTCGCGGTCGAGCGTGTCCAGGAGCGCGTCGAGGTCGCGCCGGTCGCGGTCGGGGCCGCCCTCGCTGGCGTCGCCGATGGCCCAGCCGTTCTCGCCGTGCCTGCAGGCCTCGGGCCACCAGCCGTCCAGCACCGAGAGGTTGAGGACGCCGTTGAGCGCCGCCTTCATGCCGGAGGTGCCGCAGGCCTCGAGCGGACGGACGGGGTTGTTGAGCCACACGTCGACGCCGCGCGTGAGCAGCTGGGCGAGCGTCATGTCGTAGTCGGGGACGAAGACGACCGCGGCGGGGTGGCGGCGCGCCATGGCGACGAGCTTCGCGACCATGCGTCGCCCCTCGGCGTCGTCCGGATGCGCCTTGCCGGCGAAGACGAGCTGCAGGCGGCGCCCGGTCAGCAGCGGGTCGATGCGAGCCGGATCGCGGAAGATGAGGTCGCTCCGCTTGTAGGCGGCGGCCCGCCGGGCGAAGCCGACGGTCAGGACGTCGGGATCGAGGTGCGCGCCGGTGCGCTGCGCGACCGCCGCCAGGAGCTCCCGCTTGAGCGCCTGGTGCGTCGCCCAGAGACCGGCCGCCGATCCGCGCGCCTCGCGGATGCGGGCATCCTGCCAGGTCGGCACGTGGACGCCGTTGGTGATGGCAACGATGGGGCAGGCGTTGGTCACCCCCTCCCACATGGCGCGCGAGACCTCGCCATGCAGCGCCGAGACCGCATTCGCCCGCCGCGCCAGCCGGAGGCCCGCGACCGTCATGCTGAACGGGTCGCCGCCGATCTGCTCCATTTCCCAGTCGACGAGCTCACAGGAGGCGCCCAGGCGGCGGAGCTCGGCGAGCGGGTGGACCTCATTGCCGGCCGGGATGGGCGTGTGCGTCGTGAAGACGATCTGCTCGCGCACGGCGGCCCAGGCGTCGGCGAACGTCGCGCCCGCGGCCATGCGCTCGGCGATCATCTCGACGCCGGCGAACACGGCGTGGCCCTCGTTGAAGTGGTAGGTGGCGACGTCGAGCCCGAGCTTGCGGAGCGCGCGAATGCCGCCCACGCCGAGCAGGATCTCCTGCGCCACGCGGCGGTCGAGGATGGGCTCGTAGAGCCGGTGGGTGATCCATCGATCGGCCTCGGCCGTCGATTCGAGGAGGAAGAGCCGCGCGTTGCCCCAGCGCGTGACCTGCCAGACGCGCGCCTCGACCTCTCGCGTCCCCACGCGGACGCGCACCCGCACCCGCGTGTCCTCGAGGAAGTCGGCCGCGTACTCCGGAAAGTCGTCGACCGGGGTACCGTCGGGCGCGAGGCGCTGGCGCGAGTAGCCGCGAGCCCAGCGGAGTCCGACGCCCACCACCGGGCGCCCGAGATCGTGGGCCGACTTGATGTAGTCGCCGGCCAGGATGCCGAGACCCCCGGCGTAGATGGGGAACTCGGCGTGTAGGCCGAACTCCATGCAGAAGTAGGCGACGGTGGAGGCCATCTGGCTGGGCGGCATTTTAACCCGCCCCCCCGGCGCGACGCGACCAGAACGCGCGCTCGGGAACCGGAACCGCGCAGGCGCTCAGCGCCGGGGCGGGTAGACTCCTGGTCGTTTCTCCAGGAACGACCGCATGGCCTCTCGCCCGTCCTCGCTCATGGCGCTCGTCGCCATGACCTCGCAGGCCTTCGCGTAGGCGGCCTCGACGTCGAGATCGAGCGTCTCGTAGAAGGCGTGCTTGCCGAGCGCCTTCGAGGTGATGCTGCCGCGGCTGGCGGCGCGCGCGAGCGCCTCCGTCTCCTCGGCCAGCTGCGCGCGCGGCACCACGCGGTTCACGAGCCCCCACGCGAGGGCGGTCCGGCTGTCGATCGGATCGCCGGTGAAGAGCATCTGGAGCGCGCGCTTCCGCCCGACGGCCCGCGCGACTGCCACCATCGGCGTGGTACAGAACCAGCCCCCTTTGCCGCCGGGCGTGGCGAAGGTGACCTCCTCGGCGGCGACCGCGAGATCGCAGGTGGCGACCAGCTGGCAGCCGGCGGCGGTGGCGATACCCTGCACGGAGGCGACGACGGGTTGCGGTACACGCTCGAGGGTGAGCATGAGGGTCGCGCATGTGCCGAGGAGGCGCCGCATGCCGTCGAGGTCGCGCTCGACCATGTCGGCGAAGTCGTGGCCGGCGGAGAAGACCGGCCCGGCGGCGGCGAGAACGATCGCGCGCGTGTCGGGATCGTCGCCGAATCGTCGGAACGCGTCGATCAGCTCCAGCATGTGTGCTTCCGAGAGCGCGTTCCGGCGCTCGGGCCGGTTCATGGTGACGGTTGCCAGGCCGGCGCGCGTGCCGGTCGTGATGTGCTCGTAGTGCATGATTCGCTCCCTCGTCATGTATACCACCCACCGGGTTCTGCTACACTCCGCCCGCCATGATCCTCACCCGTGATGTGATCCTCCGCGAGATCGCGGCAGGCCGCGTCGTCGTCGAGCCGCTCGTTCCCGATCAGATCGGCCCGGCGTCGATCGATCTGCACCTGGGCGACGAGATCCGCGTGCTCGAAGGCGGACCCGACGTCGTTCCCGTGACCGACGAGGCGGACTTCCGGGCGATCACGCGCCTGCGGGTGCTCGATCATCCGTATCTCCTCCGCCCGGGAGAGACCATCCACGGTATCACCCGGGAGCGCATCCGCCTGCCGGGGGACATCGCCGGCTGGCTCGAGGGACGGAGCCGCTACGCACGCCTGGGACTCATGATCCACGTGACGGCGGGCTTCGTGGCGCCGGGAGTCGCCAACCGCCAGGTGCTGGAGATGTCGAACGTCGCGGGCCGTCCGCTCGCCATCAGTGCCGGCGTCCGGCTCTGTCAGATCGTGCTCCAGCGCTGCGAGGGAAGCGCGGTGTACGCGGGACGCTTCGCGCAGCAGGAGTCGCTCTGAAACGCCCCGCGGTCGGGGCCGGCGAGCTCAGCCTGGCGCGAAGACCCGCTGCCACCACCCCGCCGCCTCGTCGGCCCCGCGCGCGCCCACCACGTGGCCCACGCCGGGAACGACGACGAAGCGAAAACGTCGCGCGACGTGCCGGCGGGCGTACGCGCGCCGCAGCACCCGGGCGGTCGACTCGGCGCAGGCGAGGGGAACGGCCTGGTCGTCGGTGCCGTTCACCATCAGGAGCGCGGCATGCACCAGCCGCTCGGGATGCCGGATGGGCTCCTGGGTCCGCAGCCAGGCATCGTAGTCGGGATCGAGGTCGAGTGGATGGCCGTTCATCGCGAGGTTGGAGAGCTGGAGAAAGCGGCGGTAGTCGCCGCAGGCGCTGATCACGGTGGCGCCGACCAGACGGCGGTCGACCGCGGTCGCCTGCAGAGCGGCGAAGCCGCTGGTCGACGTTCCGCTGATGCCGGTGCGGGCGGGATCGACGTCGGGGCGCGTCGCGAGGTAGTCGAGGATCTTGGGGATGGCCTCGTTCGCGTCGTAGGCGACGAAGGTGAGGTACGACTTGCCGATCGTCTTCGGAGTGGGCGAAGCGAGGAGCCACACGCCGACCGGCTTCTCGTTGGCAGCCAGCGCGGGCGGGGCGAAGGCCCGGAGGAACTCCCAGTGCACGTGGTACGAGACGGCGATGATGCCGGCGGCGAGGAGCGCCGCGTGGTCGGCGGGGGGAGCGATGACCGCGGGCTTTCGCCCCGAGGAGCCTTGGGGCAGGGCGACGTGCACGGTCAGGAAACCGTGCTCGAGCGAGACCTCGTCGCCGGGGGCCGCGGCAGGGCCGGGGACGGGGGTGGGGAGGGGTGCCGGCGGGGTGACCTGTCGGCAGCCCGCGAGCCAGCCGGCGAGCAGGCAGCCTGCGACCCATCCACGTCTCACGACGATGGCCAGGATAGCAGCTTCCGTCCTCCTCGCCGTGTTCGCTTCAGCCTGCGCCCCGCGGCCGCTGCTCCACGAGGCGATCCGCGCTCGCGGGGGGCCGCTCCACGCGTTCGTGCGTGAGGTCGAGACCGAGGTCCACGCCGAGTTCCCGGGCCTCTGGCGTCTGCGCGTCGCCTTTCTCGAGCCCGACCACTACGCGTGGACCGTGTTCACGGCGGGCGAGCCCGACTTCTACCTGTTCGACGGGACGACCCAGCGCGCCTTCGTCGGAACGCGTGCCATCTCGGTGGAGCCGGCGGCCGCCGCCCCGCTCCGTACCCACGCCCGCTTCGCGGCGGTCGCGAATCTCGACGCGCTCCTCCTGCCGGGCGTGCAGGTGACACCATTGCCACCGGGTGCGCTGCCGGCGGACGCCGTGAGCGGCCTCGCCGCCGTGTTCGCCGACGACGGCAGCCGGTACGTCCTGGCGTTCGACGCCCACCAGCTCCTCGTGCACGCGGAGGGTCCGCTGTCGCTGCCACCACTCGGCTCGGGCACCGCGTCCGTCCGCTTCGCGGACTTTCGCCGCACGCGCCGCTGGTGGCTCCCCTACCGGGCGGAGTACGCATTCGGCGGTCGTCCCCTCGCCACGGAGATCACCCTGTCACTCTGCCCGGACGATCCGGCGCTCACGCCCGACGCCTTCCGGAGCCCGAGCGAGCTGCCCGCCTGCACGGAGCCCGGCCCGGTCTCGCCCGGATAGGTGCCCAGATCCGTTCGACGCGCGGGCGGCTTTACTTGACAACGTCGCAAGCCTTTTTCTACAAGCGGCCGTCTCGCGAGCAGGGCCGTCTGGCAGGGAGGCGCACGATGGCGATCGGGGGGGAACCACGGCTGGACGGCGGTCGCAGCCGGCAAGTGTCAGGCTCTCCCGTCCGTCCGGCTCGCGTCGGACGCGCCGCGCTGGTCATCCTCGGGGTAGCCCTGCTCGCCGCACGCCCCGCGGCGGCGGACCCGGACGGCTTCAACCAGGTGAACCTGCGCTTCAACCAGTGGTTTCTCGCGCATGTCCTCGAGCCAGTCGCCCGTGGCTACAACGTCATCATGCCAAAATGGGGTCAGCGCCGAGTCGTCGCCTTCATGGACAACCTCGCAGGGCCCCGGAACATCCTGAACAGCTTCGCGCAGGCGAAGGGCAAGCGCGGAGTCGTTCACACCGGTCGCTTCGCAGTCAACACGACCGTCGGCATCGTCGGCTTCTTCGACGTCGCTGAGCACTGGCTGCACTGGACGGCCAGCCCGGAGACGTTCGACGAGACGCTCGGCGTGTGGCGCCTGCCGCCCGGCAGCTACCTGATCCTGCCCATCCTGGGCAGCTTCTGTACGCGGAGCCTGGTCGGGTGGGTCGGCGACGGGGTCCTCAATCCGCTGGGCTACATTCCGGAGGCCCCCCTCTTCGCCCCGACCGCCGGGGCCTACCTGCTCGCCAACATCAACCTGCTGGCGCAGGGCATGCCGTCTCCCTGGGCGCCGGAGGGCGAATGGGACGCGTACCGCCAGTCCCGCTTCAAATTCGACCCCTACGACGTGGGGCGCCGCCTCTTCTTCGAGGACGAAGCCGAGCGCGTGAATGAGTGACCGGAGCCTGCTCCTGACACATCGGCTGAGCGCGGCTCCGCCGCGCTCAGCCCGACCCGAGCGCGCAACAGCGCGCGAGCAATAGCCGGGAGCCGCGGGCTCTGCCCGCGGCGACGGGGTCCGGGGCGCGCGGCGTCAGCCGCGCGTGGAATGAGCGGAGCCCGCGAAGCGGGCGAGCACCGCACGGGCCCCCGGGATCGCTAGAACCCGGGGACTTTGGGGGCCTTCTTGTAGAGCAGGTAGACCGCGCCCCAGCCCACCAGGATCACGATGAAGAGGTAGATCGGGCTCGACGCGAACGGCGTCGTCGTGTGGGAGTTGATCATGGTCCACACGAGCGGCACCGACATGTAGACGTTGTGGCGCGACCGGAGGCCAGCGAGCGGCGCCCACCCGGGATCCGGCGCGGCGCCTTCCTTCACGGCGGTGATGATCCGTCGCTGCAGGGGCCAGATGCGCATCCAGACGTTGGCCGCCATGATGGTGCCGAACATCGCCCCGGTGTGGATGACGTAGCCGCGATAGCTGAACCCGGCCCAGTCGACGTAGAGGAGCACCACCACGACGACGAGCACGTAGCTCACGGCGGCACCCACCCGGGCGTCTTTGGCGAGGCTGCTCTTCCAGAGCGGGTCGTAGACCGCGAAGGCGAGGAACGTGACCAGGATCATGACGATGTCGGGGACCGTGAAGCCCCGTATGCCGGGGAAGACCTCGCGGCCGTGGTAGAAGACGAGGAGCACGAGCAGCACGCCCGTCACCCAGGTCCACGCGGCGCCCCAGCGGAACCAGTAGAGGGCGCGCGGCATGAGCTGCGGCACGACCTTCTTCCGGGTGTCGGGGTCCATCGTGGTCGCGAAGGGCCCATTCACGAAGTTGAAGAAGTAGAGGTGACCGATCCAGATGATGCCGGCCACGATGTGAATCCACCGAAAGAGCGCCTCGAGCGCTGGCATGCGGGGCCTCCTGCCGCGAGGGATGCTCGCTAGCTAGCTGCTGGTCGCGGCGATTGGACCTATCAAGGGCCGCCGTCGGTCGTCAATTGCCGGGCCGGGCGTGCGGGCGTCGCGTGCCGTCGCCTTGTGCATCAACATTTCTACCCCCGGGGGATCGGGCGTCCCCGTCGCGAGGCGTTCCGGGCACGTCCCCGGACCGAAGCCCGGGGTGACGGGGCGTGGGGTGGCGGCGATGGCGCGGGAACCGCCCGGCGCGTCCCTGACGGTGCGGGTTAGCGGGCGGTTCCGCGACGTCCGAAGAAATTTGCCTCCCCCCCTGGGCAGCGGGATGGCTAGTCTTGCCCCGGGGGCGGGGTGCCCGCTATATGGGGCCGCACCCATGCCGGACCTGCAGGTCGGCAGCGAAGAGCACAAGCTGCTCTTCTGCCGGGAGTTCACCCGCACGTTTCACCCCTACGAGGTGCGCGACGTGCAGTGGCCGGACCTGGACGAGGCAAACCTCGAGCGCCTGCGTGCGCTCCCGTTCTGGGGCGAGGCGGTGTGCAGCGAGCGGACGGCGGGGGCGCGCGTACGCGCCATGGCCGACGTGGAGCGCGACCCGCTGCTCCGCGAGGCCATCGCGATGCAGGCCTACGAGGAGAGTCGTCACGCCCTCCTGCTCGAGAGCCTCACGACGCACTACGGCATCAAGGTGCCCGACGGGCCGGGCGAGAAGCCACGGGACGCCGAGTGGGGCTTCCTCCGCATGGGTTACGGGGAGTGCTTCGACTCCTTCTTCGCCTTCGGGCTCTTCCACGTGGCCGCCGAGTCCGGCATCTTCCCCGCCCCGCTGGTCGGCATCTTCGACGGCGTCATGCAGGAGGAGGCACGGCACATCCTCTTCTTCGCGAACTGGGTGCCGTATCGACGGTTGAAGCTGCCCGTCGCCCGCCAGCCGTGGTTCCACGTGCGGCGCGGTCTCGGCATGTCGCTGCAGGCGATCGGCCGCCTGCGGACGGCGCTCCAGCTGCGCGATGCCGACGCCGGCGACGACTTCACGATGCAGGTGCCGGAATCGATCGGCGAAGTGACGCTCCGCAAGCTCGGTCAGATCTGTATCGGCGAGAACGAGCGCCGGCTCTCGGGTTACGATCCGCGGCTGCTGCGACCCCGCTTCGTCCCACGCCTGGTCAGCCTCGCGCTGCGCCTCGCGCCGAGCGGGTCCCATGCCCGGACTGACTGACTGGCGCGGCACCGTCGGTCTCGTCACCGGCGCCTCGAGCGGCATCGGGGCCCAGCTCGCCCGCGACGTCGCCGCCCGCGGCATGCGGGTGGCGCTCCTCGCCCGGCGCGTCGATCGACTCGAGGCGCTCGCCGCCGAGATCGGCCGCGGTGGGGGCGAGGCCGTGGCCATGGCCTGCGACGTCGCCGACCACGCCGCGGTCGAGGGCACGGTGGCGCGCGTGCTCGAGCGATACGGGCGCATCGACCTGCTCGTCAACAACGCCGGCTACGGGCGGCACGTGCTCTTCAAGGACCACGACCTGGCCGACGTCGAGCGGATGATGCGGACCAACTACCTCGGCACCGTGTACGGGGTGCACGCGGTGCTGCCCGCCATGCGCGCGCGTGGCCGCGGCTGGATCGTCAACATCTCCTCCGTGGCCGGAAGGCTGGGGCAACCCGACGAGGTGGCCTACTCGGCCACCAAGTTCGCGGTGACGGGGTTCTCCGAGGGACTCTCCTTGGAGCTCGCCCCCCTCGGCATTCATGTGATGGTGGTGTATCCGGCCCTGGTGCGGACCGAGATGTTCACGCCCGAGGTGCTGGCGCGCATGCCGGCGCAGGCCCACCGGACCTTCATCGATCCCCCCGAGTTCTCGCGCGCCGTGCTGCGTGCCCTCGAGCGCGGCAAGCACGAGGTGACCGTCCCCCGCTACGTGGCGATCGCCTATGCCATCCGGACCCTGTTCCCCGGCCTCCACCGTCGCATGACCGGTCGCATCCGTCTGCCGATGCTGCCCGACCTGGGCACCTGAGGCGTCGATGAGATCTCCGGGCCGCGCGCGCTTCCTCTGCCGGCTGGCGACGGCCGTCCTGGTGCTCGCCCGCGTCGCGTCCGCCCAGCCGGTCGCCAACCTGACGCTCGACACGCAGATGCTGGCCAGCAGCATCAGCTTCGATCTGATCTCCTACGCGCCCGCCGACTGCGTGCTGCAGCCGGCGGATCACTGCGTGGACGCGCCGGGCGCGCGCAAGCTCCTTCGCTTCAGCGTGTTCGCCATCAACGCCGGGACGGCCGACGTCTTCTTCGGGCCGCCCAACCTCGACGCCAAGCTGCCCAACGGCGATCCGCTCTTCGTCTACAGCGCCTGCCACATGCACTACCACTTCGAGACGTTCGGCCGCTACGAGCTCCGGC
>DATILR010000224.1:0-15589 GCA_035476275.1 Binatus sp. (SeqCode)
CGACAGGAGGCCACCTACCTCGTACGTGACGGTGACGTCCAGCGGGCCTGCGCCGGCCGCGGGAAGCGTCGGATTCTGCAGCTTGATCTCGAAGAAGTAGGTCAGGGGATTCTTCCGGAGGACCACCACGCCGATGGCGACCGTGCCGTCCGCGCTCTTTCCGATGAACGCCTTCTTCCCGCGCGCCGCCAGTCCGGTTGGAAGATTGGCGACCGCGATCAGGCTGTCGCCCGCGTGCACCCGCACGAGGGCGCGCTGGTTCGGGAAGTCGGCCGTCTGCGTCGGGCCGGGAGCGAAGATCGCGCGCACCTTGAGCAGCTGTGCGGACAGTCGTGCCGTGACGAGCGTCGTCTGGGTGGCGAGCGTGAACTGGTCGCGATCGGGGGTAGGCGTGGTCTGACAGGAGAGACGGACGCCGAGCCTCCCCGCGAGCGGCGGGCCGAGCCCGCTGTCGGGAACGATGCCCACGAGCTCGAAGTGGGTGGTGGTCTGATCCGTGAGGCAGGGGCAGAGGCAGATGTTGGCCGACTTCTCCTTCGGCGGGATCGGGGAGCCCTCGAGGATCATGGTCCCCGCGGTGCTGAGCCCCGTCGTGAGCGTCATCGTCTCGGTGGCCGATGCCCCGCCCAGGGTCATCGTGACGGGTACCGAGACGGCGAGATCGCCGATGTTCGTCATGCGCGCGTTGAAGATCGTCGGCAAGGCGAGCGTGCCCCCTACCCCGTCGACCGTGAAGCTCCGGGGCGGGACCGCACTCATGTCGAACTGCGCGGCGCCCGCCTGCGTGTCGGGGATGTAACTTATGACGAACTGGTCCGAGGGACCCGCCGGCGCGGCGGTCACCGAGATGCCACCGTCGGGCGCGTCGATCTCGATCGGGTCGAATGCGCACGTGCTCTGGCAGACGGGAATGACGTGGGCGTTCGCGGCGGCCGCCGCGAGCAGGATCACGAGCGCGAGCCGCGCGCCGGACCACCCGGACATGCGTGCTACCCTACGGACGGACGCGCCAGGGAGCAAGTACGAACGGGCTCAACGGCGCTTCAGCGAGCGGACGTACGCTATGAGGTCCCAAAGCGCACGCGGGTCGTCAATGGCAGATGCGTAGGACGGCATTGGCGTACCATCCATACCGGTCACCAGCGTGCGGTAGAGATCTGCCGGTTCCGAGCCACCCTTGAATAGTCGGGGAAAGCGGAAATCCGCCGGCCGGATCGGCAGTCCCACGTCGTCGCGGAGCGCGGCCGCCGAGCCGCCGTCGCCACGTCCGCGGTCGCCATGGCAGGCCGCACAGCCTGCGTCCTCGTACACGCGACGCCCCCGGACTGCGGCGTCCGCGTCCAGAGCCGGCGCTTCGGGGATCGTCACGGGAGTCGGGTGCGCGGATTCGAAGCCGGGGAAGAAGCGCTTCAGCGCCTCGACGGCCTGCCGGCGCTCTCCCGCCGTGAGCCCCTTGAAGGACGGCATGTAGCGCGGAATGCCGCGCTCGACGGTGCGCAGGAGATCGTCGTCGGTGGGCAGCTGACCGCTGGGCGTCGACCGGAGCTTGAAGCGGCCACGCGTGAAGTCACGGGGTCGGGGCGAGCGGTACTTGTTGATCGAGAAGGCGGCCGGACCGTCGCCCCGGCCATCCTTGCCGTGGCACCAGGAGCAGGCGTGGTTGTAGACCGCCGTCGCCTGATCGGCCGCCGCAAGCCGGGTGACCATCAGCACGAGCATCAGTGCCGCGACCGCCCGCATCTCAGAACGCCAGGTCGAAGCCCAGGAACACGCCGTTCCGCCAGGCTCCGAAGGGCTCGGATCCCCCGGGGGTCAGGTTGACGCTGTCGCGCACAGAGAGCGCGAGGAGCGCCGGCACCGGCACCTTGGCGAGGTTGTCCCCCTCGAAGACGTACCAGCGCATCTGCATATGAAGGACCTGCGACTGCCGGGGGCCCGGCTCGAAGATCACGTCGCTCTTGAAGCCACCCGCCTTCATCCAGTCGTAGCGCAGCGACGGCACCAGGCTGTGGGTCAAACGGTAGTCGACCTCGGCGGTGAGACCCTGGCCACGACGCTCGAAGCGGCCGGCCAGGCGGTCGGGCACGTCGAAGACCTGGTCGTACATGTAGGCGGCATACATGTCCCACGGACCGCGCCGGAGGTTGCCGCCGATGCCCTCGCGCCAGACGTCGAGATCCTGAACGGCGTTGACGAAGCCGCGCCCCGGTGGCGGCGGCGGGGTGTGGCGAGGCTGCACCGTGCCGGGGAGGATCGGCGGGAGCGGCGTGGGCTTGAGATAGAAGACCTTGTAGACGTTCCGCCCGAAGTTGCCGAGCACCGAGACCGATCCGTTGAGGCCGTCCTGATCGCCGAAGTCGTAGCGCAGCATGGTGTAGGGCACGAAGGTGTGGAAGCGATCGAGGAACTCCGGCGCCGCGTCGCTCGTGAAGCCGAACTGGTAGAGGAGCTTCGATGCGAAGAGCCGCCCGTGGAAATCGACCCCGGGCGCCGCCTCGGTATGGTAGAGCGCCGGCTCGGTCGGCAGCAGCGTGTGGTCGCCCCGCTTGAAGATGCCGAAGAACTTGGCGCCGAAGGCGTAGGGCTGGAGTGGCATGCGCAACAGCATTCCCCCCGCCGCCGTCTTTCCGGAGCCCACTGCCTCCGAGGTGTCGGCGGGCACGTCGTGGAAGAGCTGTCGGTCGACGGCATAGGAGAAGTTGGTCGAGGGATCGACGCGCCCGATCATCACCATGGGCCCGTGTCCGACGAGGCCGTCTCCCATGGTCGCCATGCCCATCTCCATGTCCATGGGGTGATCGGGATCCATGTTCATGTGGTCCATGTGGGCCATCGAGTGCCCGCCGTGCAGACCGAAGAGCATCGGCAGATCGATCATCAGGAACGCCTTCTGGGCGCCCCCGGTGTCGCTGTTGACGAAGTCTCCGTGCTTGTTGATGTCGGTCTCGTGGACGGTGTTCTCGAGCTCCAGGAAGACGCTCGTGCTCGTCGTCAGCGGACCGGCGACGTACACGCTCGCGTGCTCGGGCACCGCGAAGCCCTGGCGCGGCGTGGGGCCCGAGCCGTAGTCGGAATGCTCGAAGAACTCGCCGCGTGTCCACACGGCCATGGTCTCCTTCACGGCGTCCTGCCAGGTCGCCGGGAGGGGGACCTCCATCGTTCCGGGCGGCTTGAAGCCATTCTCGTGGAAGGCCTCGCCGAAGGCGTTGAGGCGCGGCACCGCCGAATGGCAGGCGCCGCACGCGAGGTTGAAGCGGCGGGCGAAGGCGGGGAGAGCGCGAGCGTCGCGGGGAAAGCCGACGAGGAGCAGCGAGAGACCCACCAGCACCCGCACCACAACCATCCGAACATTGTTGTAGCGGCCGGAAGGGCCGCAGGCAATCAACGAGAGGGGGTCGAGGGCGACGGCGTCCTGTGTCCTTCTGCCATGGCGCTTTTGTGGTAGTTAGCGGCTCTCGAATGACCGGCCGGCGGTGGATCGGGCGGGTAGCACCCGGAGTGCTGGCGTTCTTCCTCGCCGGCGTCGCCGTCCGCCGCCCCGGCGTCTCCGCTTCCGCTACGTCGACGACCGGCCCGCGAACAAGGACAACTCGCTCATCGCGCGCGGGTACTTCCTCGTCGATCTCCTCGGCAGCTACCGGTGGCGGAACCTCGAGCTCGGGGTGACGATCTTCAACCTCACCAACACCGACTGGCGCGAGGCCCAGTTCGCCGACACCCCCTGCACCCGCAACGCGATCCAGAGCCGCGACCCGAACGCGGCCTGCTACAGCAAGCCCGGCAAGAACGCCGTCGACCCGCCGGAGCAGATCACCTTCACGCCAGGCGTGCCGATCGGCCTGCGGGGAGGCCTCACGATCTACTTCTGAGCCGGACCCTTCCCATGACGTTGCTCGTCGATCGACGATCGTGATGAACTCCCATCCTCTGACGCGCTGGCCGCTCGACCGTCGTCTCGCTCTCGCGCTGGCTGCGTCGGTGTGCCTGCATCTCCTGTTGCTGGCGTCCCTTCCGCTCCTCCGGCAACCGGCTCGCTCGACATTCGAGGCGATCCCCATCGCGCTCGTTCCGACGCCCGGCAGGGGCGGCGGGGGGGGCGCGTCGGCAGCTCCGGCCGCGCCCCTGGCCGCCGCACCGCCTCCACCGCCGCCCGCGCCGGCCCCTCCGCGTCACCGGGCCGCGGCGCCTCGTGCGACGCGACCGGCGATCAGCGCGCACCTCCCGGCAGCCCGCAACGACACCGGCTCGGCGAGCGCGATGCCAGGCGGCGAGGCGCGTACGGGCTCGTCCGGTGGGAGCACCCCGGGTGGCGGAGGCGAAGGAGGAGGTGGCGGTGGGGGCCTCGGCGAGGCGCGCGTCGCCTATGGCGTGAATCCGCTCCCGCCCTACCCCGCATCCGCCCGCCGCATGGGCATGGAAGGTGTCGTCCTCCTCGAGGTCATCGTCGCGCCCGACGGTAGCGCCCGCGAGGTGCGCGTCCTCCGCTCGTCGGGTCACGCGATGCTCGATGAGGCTGCCGTTTCGACCGTTCGCGCGCAGTGGCGCTTCATCCCCGCGCGTCTCGACGGCGTGCCCGTCGAGAGCCGTGCGGAGGTGCCGATTCGTTTTCGCCTCACCGGTGACGCAGGGTGACTGCGGCTTTCAACCACATGCTGTACGGTTTGCCATACGTTTCGACCTTGTGGGGGCGGAGCCGCATGACTTAGAATCCCGCGCGTGAGAAGAGCCCGTATCGCGATCGTTCTCTCGCTCATGCTTTGCGTCTCGGGAGGACGCCGCACGATCGCGCAGGTCGTGTCGCCTCCGACGCCTATCTATCATGGTGTTCTCGGGTTCCTGCCGGCGAAGGGCAAGATCGACCGCGCGACGGGCATCGCCTCGCTCAAGGTGAACCACGCGCGGTTCCTGCTCTCCCCCTTGTCGGACGGTCTCTTCCCCGATCAGGAGCCGATCCTCATCGCGCTCGGGCCGAACAACTTCGGTATCGATGCGGGCATGCTGAAGTCGTCGCACAACGGGAAGGTGCTGACCTATCGTGCGCCGAAGAACACCACGAGCGGCATCCTCTCCTTCCGCATCTGGCAGATCGCGGGTCCGGGCGCGGCGGGTGCCTCACGCGGGGCGTACGGGATCCGCTTCACGCTCAAGGGCCTCAACGTCGCGCTCCTCAACGTGCAGGATCCGCTCTGCCTGCCGATGGCGGTCATCGTCGGTGACGACGACGGCTTCTCGGGCGTCGTCCTGACGAGCCCGAGCTTCCAGTCGCGGACCCTCTCCGTCCCGCGCGACTGCGATGCGGGCGGCAACTGGCCGTGGCTCGGGCGCTGACCGCCTGACCTCAGGCCGCCCCGCGCGCTCGAGCCCTCACTTCTTCTTCGGCGTCAGGTCGAGGTCCGGCGGCGGCTGGGAGGGGAGCTTCCACTTGATGAACCACTTGTCGCGGAGCTCGTGATAGGCGTTGGCGGCCTCGACCGCCTTGTGGAAGAGCGCATCGAAGGCGGCGAAGTCCTCCTTCGCGATCGCGTCCTCGATCGGCTTCCAGTTCTCCTGCAGGAACTGGTTGAGATTGTCCTCGTACTTCGGGCGCGTGAAAGCACCGAGCTCCATCAGGCCGCGGATCTCCTTCACCTGAAACTTGGCGAGCGGCCAGTGCCCGGCCTTGGCGGCGTAGTAGGCCTTCCAGGTCCGCGCGCCGATCTCCGGCATGATGCGGCCGAGGCCCGGCTGGATCACCGCCACGTCCTCGAGCGTCATGTCACGATGGCCCGACCAGACGGTGGCGTCCTTCACGCTCTTCTCGTCACCCATTGCGTCAGCTCCTCCGGCGCGGAGGCATAGTCGAAGGCTCCCGACCACGCAAGACGCGGACGCCGACCAGGCCGGCCACGACGAGCACGAGCGCCACCGCCTGCGCCAGGGTCACGCTGCCGCCGGGCAGGAGGTCGCGCGTACCGGGATCGCGCAAGCATTCGAGCGCGCCGCGCAGACAGCCGAGGCCGATGCACGCGCGACACGCCACGAGACCTGGCACCTCCGGTCGCGGACGGAGGAGGAGCAGGAGGCCCAGGTCTCCGGCGGCGGAGTAGAGCTGGAGCGGATGACGCGCCGGGAGACCGAGCGCGGGAAAGACGACTCCCCACGGAAGCGCGGTGGGGCGCCCGTAGCAGCAGCCGGCCAGGAAGCAGCCGATCCGACCGATCCCGAGCGCGAGGAGGGCGCCCGGCGCCACGGCGTCGAGGACCTCGCCGACGGGACGCCTCGTGATCCAGGCCGCGAGGCACGCCGCCGCCGTCCCCGCACCGACGCCGCCCATCGAGGCGAGGCCGCTCGACCAGAGCCCGCCGGGCCCACCGTGCAGCAGGCGGAAGAGCCCATGCGCGCCGACCAGCGCCACCACGGCGACGATCGCGGCCGTCGCGAGGCCGAAGGTCGGGGCCGGCGTCCGGCGCGTGACGACGAGCGCGCCCGCCGCGACCCCGACCACGACCGCCAGGGCGTGGAGCGAGACGACCATCTGGCTGGTGCCAACGACGATCCGCAGCGTAGGAAGCACGGCGGGGTTCAAGCAACCCGCGCGCCGACGTCCCGCGCATGCGGGCAGCACGAGGTGGCGTTACGGTTGGAACGTGGTGTTGCAGGTGGAGCGCTCGGGCGGCCAGATGTCGGCTTCGCCGAAACCGAGGTCGCCGAGCTCAGCGGCTCTCAACGGCGCGTCGCTCGCCAGCAGGAACTCGTCGAGCTGCGGGGGCGACACGCTCGTGCCCGCGAGCATCGCGTGAGCCTGCCCGCGATGGTGGATCTGGTGGACGAAGAGATGGGCCAGGGTGCGGTCCACGCGCTCCGCCAGCCGGACATCTTCCGGGCGGACGAGGACGATCTCGTCGGCGAGACGGTCCTCGCTCAGCGCCTCGCAGAACCGAAGGAGGCGCCGATCGCTCTCCGTTTGCGCGGCGTGCAGCTCGGCCACCGTCGCGCAGGGCGTCTCGTCGTCGAGGACGGCGAGGCCCCGGCCGCCCGCCTCGAGGGCGTCGAGGTAGTACCAGTCGACGATGAGGATGTGGTTCAGCGTCAGCTTGAGCGACGGGAAGAAGCTCGTCCGGCGGGCCTCGAACTCACCCTGCGTCAGCTGTACGCATGCCCCGAGCAGGCGGTGGTTCGACCACGCGTTGTTGCGCGCCATGGCACGGAGGTAGCCAACGACCGGCATCTGCCGTGAGCCTAGCGGTCGCGAAAGTCGGTAACGGGCGAGCGGCCTCGCAAGCTGGTCTCGAAGCGCACCTGCATGCGCGCATCGTCCGCGTCGAGCTCACGCGTCTGGACGGCGAACTCGAGCAGGAGCCCGTTCGGGTCCTTCAGGTAAATCGACTTCATCCACTCGTGATCGACGACGGGGGTCACGCGGGCACCCCTGGCGATCAGCTCCGCGCGCTTGGCCTCGAGCACCTCCACCGACTCGACCGCGAAGGCGAAGTGGTAGAAGGCCTCCGGCACCCCGAGCCCCCGGTTGATGCCCGCGTCGTACTCGGTGGGGATGCCCGGCACGCCGCGCGGCTCCATGAAGGCCACGAGCTGTCCCTGGCCCGTCTCGAAGAAGACGTGCCGGATCTGCCCGCCCTCCTTGATGGTCATCGTGTCGCAACGCACGGCCTTGAAGCCGAGCACGCCTTCCCAGAAGGCACGCGTGCGCTCCAGGTCGAGGGTCGACAGCCCCACGTGCGAATAGCCGAGGTGCGCCATGGGTCGGGCTTACCACCGGCCGCCGCACACCCGCAACGCGCGGGGGGCGACCGACGCGGCCGCTCTATCCCGCCTTCGCCGGCTTGGCCGCGGCCGCCGCCTGGCGCATGGCCGGCGTCACCGGGATGCCCGGGACGGAGAGGTGCTCGGCGAAAGCCGCGTCGAAATTCTTTGCGATGTCGCCCGGCGTGAGACCACCCTCCTTGAAGATCGCCGCGAGGGGCTTGGGCGTCTGGAAGAGCGTGAAGGCGTAACCACGGCGCCCGAAGACCTGGCCGTTCACGCGTCCCGCCTCGTCGGAGGCAAGGAAGGCGACCATCGCGCCGTTCAGGTCGGGGTTCATCTCGGGCGGCATCGGCCGTCCCTCCATCCCCGGGATCGAGCCCACCATCCGGGTGAGACCTGCGGGAGCGAGCGCATTGGCGGTGATGCTGTACTTCCCCTCGGCGTTGCCCTTCATGTGCTCGACGGCGATCACGAAGGTGAGGCCCATGAGGCCCGCCTTGGCGGCCCCGTAGTTCGCCTGCCCGAAGTTGCCGCGCAGCCCGGCGCTGGAGACGATGTTGATGATGCGACCGAACTGCTGCTCCTTCATGATCGGCAGCGCGTGCCGGCAGCAGTTGAAGCCGCCGTAGAGGTGCACCTTCAGGACGGCGTCGAAATCCTCGGGACTCATGTTGGCGAGGCTCTTGTCGCGGAGGATGCCGGCGTTGTTGACCAGGATGTCGCACCGCTTCCAGCGATCGATCGCCGTCTTGATGATGCGGCCGGCGCTGTCGAAGTCGGCGACGCTGTCGTAGCTCGGCACGGCCTCGCTTCCCAGCGCGGCGATCTCCTTGCACACCGCGGCGGCGGGGTCGGCCTCCGTCCCGCGGCCGCTCACGTCGCAGCCGACGTCGTTGACCACCACCTTCGCACCCTCGCGGGCGAGGGCCAGCGCGATGCCGCGGCCTATCCCTCGGCCGGAACCGGTGACGACCGCGACCTTCCCATCGAGCATACCCATGCGTTCGACCTCCGAGGCGAGATGACTGGCGGGGGGCTAACACGCCCTCGTTCGAGGTGTCAATTCACGCCGCGTCTGGTAGAGGTGCCCGCGATGGCTCTCCTGCTGGGCGAGATCGTTCGGCGTCACGCTCGCCATCGCGCCGAGCGGACGGCTTACGTGCTCGGCCCGCACCGCGTCACCTACGGGCAGCTGAACGCGCTGACGAATCGCCTGGCGCACGTGCTCCGCGGACATGACATCAGACGGAATGACCGCGTCGCCACCCTGGCGCTCAACCGGCTCGAGTATCCGGCGATCTACTTCGCCGTCGCCAAGCTCGGCGCCATCCACGTGCCGCTCAACTTCCGCTACCGTGCGGCCGAGCTCCGCTACGCGCTCACGCAGTCCGAGTCGAGCGTCCTCTTCTACGGCGGGGCGTTTGCCGGCGTCGTCGAGGAGCTGGGTGACGTCTCCTGCCTGCGCCACCGGCTTCCGCTCGACGGCACGCGCGGCGTGGCGGAGCTCCTGACGCGGGCATCGGACGCGGAGCCGGCCCCGGAACCGGAGCTGAGCGAGCACGATCCCCACGTCATGCTGTACACGAGCGGCACGACGGGCGACCCGAAGGGCGCCCTGCTCTCGCACCGGAGCTATCTCCTGCAGTCGTCGCAGACCCCGCGCCCGACCGGCCGCGGGGAGGACGACGTCGCGCTCTGCATGTTCCCCATGTTCCACATGGGCGGCTGGGCGATGCCGCTCGGCTACTGGGTGAACGGCGCCAGCGTGGTGCTGATGGAGAAGGCCGACCCGGGAGAGATTCTCCGCAGCGTCGCGCGCGAGCGCGTCACCTACCTCTACCTGATCCCGACGCTCTACAACGCGGTCCTCGACCTCCCCGAATTCGCAAGGACGGATCTCTCCTCGCTCGTTGCCCTCGGCAGCGGAACGTCCGTCATGACGGAGGCGCAGGTCCGGACGATCATCGACCGCTTCCGGAACCCGCGGCTCTTCATCATGTACGGTCAGACCGAGTCGGGACCGGTGGCGACCCTGCGCCCGGAGGACGTCACGCGGAAGCCGACCTCGGTCGGCCGCCCCGCGCTCAACGTCGACGTACGCGTGGTCGACGGCGCCGACCGCGACGTGCCGGCCGGCACGACGGGGGAGATCGCCTGCCGGAGCGAGTACAACATGCTCGGCTACTGGCGCATGCCCGAGGCCACGGCGGAGACGCTGCGCGGCGGCTGGGTGCACACCGGCGACCTCGCCACCCTCGACGACGAGGGCTTCCTCCACATCGCGGGGCGGGTGAAGGAGATGATCAAGTGCGGCGGGGAGAACATCTTCCCCGCCGAGGTCGAGCGCTGCCTCCTCGCCCACCCCGCGATCGTCGAGGCGGCGGTGTTCGGCATCCCCGATCCGCACTGGGGCGAGGTGGCGGTCGCGGCCGTCGTGCAGCGCAACGGTGGCGCGCTCACCGAGGCGGAGGTGATCGAGCACGTCCGGAGCCGGCTCGCCGGCTACAAGAAGCCCCGCGCCGTCTGCTTCCTCGACGCACTCCCGCGGACGGGGTCGACGCAGCAGGTCCAGAAGACGCTCCTGCGCGAGCAGTGGGTCACCACCCGGAGGTAGGATGGCACGCCTCGCTCCCCTCCCGCCCCGCGCGCAGAGCCTGGCCACCCGGGTCGGCCGCTGGCTCACGCGACGCGTGATGGGCCGCGAGCCCCGGCCGTACGGCATCTGGGCGCACGCCCCGCGCGCCGTCCCGGCAGCCGTCGTCCTGAACGCCATCTTCGAGACCGGCGACTGGAAGCTCGAGCCCGCGCTCCGCAAGCTCGTCCACCTGCGCGTCGCACAGATCGTCGGCTGCGTCTTCTGAATCGACATCAATACTGCCGTGGGCAGGAAACGTGGCATCCCCGAGGACAAGCTGCAGGCGATCGACCGGTACGCCGACCATCCGGGCTACACCGAGCGGGAGCGGGCGGCGCTCGCCTATGCGGAGATGGTGACGATCTCGCCGAACGACATCACCGATGAGCAGTTCGCCGACCTGCGCCGGCACTTCACGGATCGGGAGATCGTCGAGCTCACCACGCAGGCCGCCTTCGAGAACTTCCGCGCGCGGGTCAATCGCTCGCTCCGCATCGAGGACGACGGCTTCGCGGCTGTCCCGGTCGCGAAGCTTCCTCGGGCCCTGTGATGGAGGACCGGCTCATCTTCCTGATCGGGGCGCCGCGCTCGGGGACGACGCTCCTCGCCCGCATGCTCGGGGCGCATTCGCAGATCTACCAGCGCGCCGAGCCGCAC
Source organism: Binatus sp. (SeqCode) (assembly GCA_035476275.1). Lineage (GTDB taxonomy): Bacteria > Desulfobacterota > Binatia > DP-6 > DP-6 > DP-23. The sequence continues at coordinate 11,036 of DATILR010000224.1, forward strand.
CTCATCACCCCGATCGCCCACCTCGGCTACTACGGGAACGTGCAGAAGGCCCCCTACGACCCCTTCAACGCCGAGCAGGCGGTGAAGGAGATCGTCGCCGACCTGCCCCGCGGAGAGGCCGACTACCTGGACGCGCTCCGCGCCTACACCGATACCCTGTACGAACGCCTGCTCGCCCTCGGGCCGGGCAAGCGGTTCTTCCTCGACAAGACGCCGGCCTACGCGCTCGTCCTCCCCTTCCTGACCAAGCTCTACCCGCACGCGCACTACGTCGTCCTCAGCCGCCACCCGCTGGCGATCCTCAGCTCCTACGTCGAGTCGTTCTTCGACGGCGACTACGGCGTCGCGGTGAATCACAACCCGGTCCTGGCGCGCTACGTCCCGGCGCTGGCGCGCATGCTCCGCGAGCGTCCGGTCCCCTTCGTCCACGTGCGCTACGAGGACCTCGTGCGCGACCCCGAGACCCACTTCCGCCGCATCTGCGACCACCTCCGCATTCCCTTCGAGGCCGGGGCGATCGCCTACGGCGAGCAGGGTGACGCGCCCAAGGGTCTGGGAGACCCGACCGGCGTCGCGCGGCACACGCGACCGGTCACCTCGTCGGTCAGCAAGTGGGCCGCGGAGATCGCGGCCGACGAGGACCGCCTCCGACTCGTCAGCCGGCTCCTCGAGGAGCTCGACCCCGCCGACTTGGAGACGCTCGGCTACCCGCGCACCGAGATCGTCGCCCAGCTCGAGGCGGCGCGGGGCGCGCCGGTACCGATCAAGCGCGCGGCCCCGACCCGGTATGCTCTCGAACGCCGGCTGCTCGTCGCCCTCCGGCGGAACATCCATACGAATCGACTCGGACGCCTCCTGAAGCGCGTCCGCTTCGCGCTCGACGTGGTGCTGCGGGAGTAGGTCCGGGGGGACGCCGCGCTTCAGCGGGCCGCGCCGGTCGGAAAGACGACGTCGCGATCGTAAGGACCGAGGAACCTCTGCTCCCGGTCCACCGCCACGACCGCCGCCTCCTGGCGCGCCTCCGCCCGCTCGCTCGCGCTCAGCTCGCGGCCGATCTCGATCTCCGTGTAGCGATCATACGCCGCCTCGTCGCCGACGTAGAGGCAATGACAGCTGTAGGGGTCCGCGAGCAGGTAGCGCCGCTGGCCGTCGCGCACGACGGAGGAGAAGAGGAGCTTCGGCATCGTCTCGAGGTGCGCCTTCTTCTCCGGCGTGTCGGCCGGGATGGCGTGGAATCCGGCCGTGAGGAGTCGCTGGCCGACCACCTCGCCCTCCTGCCGGTGGTGCATCGCGTCCGAGAGCGCGCAGCCACCCAGTGTGGCGAGGAGCAGCGGCGCGAGGGCCCGGGCGATCGTCGTCATGGCTGGGTCGCGAAACCTAGCCGCTCGGCCGCGCGGGGTCAAAGGGAGACCTACCGGACGTGAACCGGCACCTGCGGGATGACGTTGTTCCCGTAGCCGAGCCGGTTCCACTCCGGGCTCTCGGGCTGCGTGCGACCGGCCAGGTCCGTCGCGCGGGCCCGTACCATGATCGTACCCGGTTGCTCGAGGCGGGTGAGCAGCTCCCACCACTGCCAGCAGTGCCGCTTCCGCTCACCCACCAGACGGGCCTCGTGCCAGGCGCCGCCACCCACGCTCACCTCGACGCGAGCGATCGCTGCCGCACCGGACCAGGCGACTCCTCGAATCGTGACGTCGCCGCGATCGACTTCGTCGTCCGTGCGTGGCTCCGTGATCAGCGCCCGCACGCGTTGCAGCGTCACGGGCTCCCTCACCACCCGACCCTCGCGCTGCCATTCATAGAAGTACGAATCGGTCTGGAACTGGCCCCGGAACTGGTGGCCGATGACCTCGATCTCGGTCAGCCACTTGACCGACGTGACGGCGTACCAGCCTGGAACGATGAGGCGCAGCGGATAGCCGTGCCGGATCGGCAGCGGCTCCCCGTTCATCGCGTACGCGAGCAGCGCCTCGGAGCCCCTCGCCTCGTCGAGCGTGAGGCTCCGTTCGTAACGGATCTCGTCGGTGCGTCCGTGCACCACGCCAGCGTCGCCCCCTCGGAACAGCACCTCGCGTGCCGCCGGCTGGATGCCGGCCCGATCGAGGACCTCGACCAGGGGGACCCCCGTCCACTCCGCCGTGCTGACGGCACCCAGGTTCCACTTCTCGCCCTCGGTCGGCGGGTCGAGCAGCGTGCGCCCGTTCCCCGCGCATTCGAGCGTGACGACGCGCGTCTCCGAGCGCATGGTGCCGAGCTCCCGGAGGGACAGGCTGAGCGGCCGATCGACGAGGCCGCCGACGGCGAGCCGCCAAGTCGACGGGTCGAGCCGGGGCATCGGGAAGTGGTTGCGCACGTAGAAGTGCGCGTTGGGCATGACCACACCCCCGATCAGCGCGGGGATCGACGTCTCGCAGTTCAGCGGATGCGCCCGATGGACGACGAGGCCCGCGTCGATCGCCCGCTGGCAGGCTTCCTCCGGATCGAACACCGAAATTCGCTCGTCGACCAGCGCCGCCGACGCTGCGCAGCCACCGCTGGCGACGACGCGCACGCACGTCGACGCGGGATAGACATCGACGGTGCCCGCCCTGGCGAACGGGGCCATGAAGGCGCGCACCCGGTCCGCGTCGCTCGACTCGACGATCATGTAGAGCTTGTGCTCGCCCTGCACGACCGCCTCTCCCTGGATGGTGACGCCGTGCCGCCGGACGTTGGGTCGACTCAGGTAGTTCAGGAGCATGGCCCCCAGGTCCGGGTCGGTGGCGGGGCACCGCTCGGCCTCGTGCTGGTGGCGGACGATGAACAGCCCCATGGATCCCTCCAACGATCTGCCGGGGTGCGGCGACGCGCGCCCGACGCTGACCCCGCAGGATGGCGAGTGCCACCCCTCGGCGCAAATCTCCGACGTCGCGCGGGATCGGGAGGCGATGGCGTCCGGCAGACCGGATTGCCAACGCCGCCCCGTTGGTGCGAGTCTCCGGCGCACATTCCCCGGCGCTGGCGCCCCCGGCGGGCGCAGAAGGAGACCTCCATGCAGGAGTACAAGCTCTACATCGACGGCCAGTTCTGCGACGCGGAGGGCGGACGCACCGTCGACTCGATCAACCCGGCGACGGAGGAGCCCTGGGCCCGGATCGCGCGGGCGACCCGCGTGGACACCCAGCGGGCGATCGCGGCCGCCCGCCGCGCCTTCGACGAGGGACCCTGGCCGCGGGTGAGCCAGACCGACCGGGGGAAGATCCTGAACCAGATCGCCGACGGCCTCGAGGCACGGAGCCAGGAGATCGCCGCCGTCGAGACGCAGGACTCCGGCGGCACGATCCGGAAGACCTCGGGCGACATGATGCTGGGTGCCGCCCAGCTCCGCTACTTCGCCGAGATGGCGGAGAAGCTCCCGCTGCTCGAGGAGATCCAGGTCCCGCAGTTCCCCGCGCAGTCGAAGAACTACCTCCAGCGCGAGCCGATCGGCGTGTGCGGGCAGATCATCCCGTGGAACTTCCCGCTCATGATGGCGGTCTGGAAGATCGGCCCGGCCCTCTGCACGGGTAACACCCTCGTCTTGAAGCCCGCGAGCGACACGCCCTGCTCGGCGCTCGAGCTGGCGAAGATCATCGATCAGACGGATCTCCCGAAGGGCGTGGTGAACGTCGTCCACGGGAGCGGCGCCGAGTGCGGGGAGGAGCTCTGCACCAGCGCGCTGGTCGACAAGGTGGCCCTCACCGGCTCCACCGAGGTGGGCCGGCGCGTGCAGCAGCTCGCCTCGGGCACGATCAAGAAGGTGACGCTCGAGCTGGGCGGGAAGTCGGCCAACATCATCCTCGACGACGCCGACCTCGAGATGGCGGTCGACGGCTCGCTCTTCGGCTGCTTCTTCCACCAGGGACAGGCGTGCGAGTCCGGCACCCGGCTCTTCGTCTCCGACCGGCTCCACGACGAGGTGGTTGCGCGCCTGGTCGAGCGCACCAAGACGCTCACCATCGGCGATCCGATGGACTTCGGGACCGCCCAGGGCCCGCTCATCTCCGCCCGCCAGCGGGAGACCGTCCTCGGCTACATCAAGGCGGGCGTCGACGGCGGCGCGAAGATCGCCATCGGCGGGAAGCGACCGAAGGACCTTCCCAAGGGCTACTACGTCGAGCCGACGATCTTCGTCGACGTGAAGAACGACATGAAGATCGCGCAGGAGGAGATCTTCGGTCCCGTGCTGGTGGTGATCCGCTACAAGAACATCGACGACGCCATCCGGATGGCGAACGACTCCATCTACGGCCTCGGCGGCGCGGTCTGGTCGCGCGACAAGGCGAAGGCGCTCGAGGTCGCGAAGCAGATGCGGACCGGGACGGTGTGGGTGAACGACTACCACCTCCTCTCCGTCGCGGCGCCGTTCGGCGGCTACAAGCAGAGCGGCATCGGACGCGAGTTCGGGCTCGAGGGCATCCTCGAGTACACCGAGGTGAAGCACGTGCACGTCGACCAGGTGGACAACCGCGCCTCGAAGTTCTGGTACGGCGCTCTCTTCGGGGCGTAGTGCGGATCGAGACGACACCGAAGGCC
>DATILR010000225.1:0-4257 GCA_035476275.1 Binatus sp. (SeqCode)
GCGCAGCGGGTCCGGCACGCGCAGCCGGCGCCACCGATTGCGGAGCGCGATCGCGACCGCGCGCTTCGCGGCCCGCTGCCCGACGATGTAGCGGTCGAGCTCCGAGACGATCTCCCGTGGGGTGAAGGTGGGCATCGGTCAACCTGCTGGTGAGCTGGTTACCGCGAAGAGCAGGTCAGCGCCATCGCGCGTCAGCAGCCGGAGGTCGTCCCGGCCGCCCCGCTCCGCGATGGCGAGCCAGGCGGCACGCTCCGCGCCGCCGAAATCCTGATGGCACCCGGGGGGGGACAGCCGGCCGGACGCCTCCTCGAGCTCGCATACCTCTCGTTCGGCTACGCCGAACTGCTCCAGGTGTGCGAGGATCAGCTCGAGTCCCGTCTCGCGTCGGAGCGCGGCCAGCGCCAGGGGATCGGGGAGGCCCGCCACCAGGGCCATCCTGTTCGGAAAAGCGGCCGGCCAGTAGCCGTCGTAGCCGTTCACCAGCGGTCGGCCGTGGAAGATCGAGCGGTACATGGCGTTCGCGTTGAAGGCCGGGACAGGACGGTGCAGGTGCCCCGCCGTGGCGGGGACCTCGACTAGAGCGCCGCCGCGTCGTCGCAGCACGTCGATCAGGGGAGAGGTCGGATCGATGGCGGGCTCGAGCGGATAGGACGACGGCAGGGATGGAGCGCGGAGCGGCGCCGGCATGGCGAGACCGCGCGCGTACTGCACGTACATTCCCGTGGCAACCACGCCGGCCAGCCCCACCGCGATCCCGGCGGGCAACCCGCGGACGCGACGGGTGCACTCGGCGAAGGCGAGTCCGGCCAGCACTGAGAGTCCCATCAGTGCGACTAGCCCCATCCGGTCGAAGCGGCGGAGGCCCGGCACCCAGCTCGACACGACGAACGGGCGGAGCGAGAGCGGCCTACCGAACCAGCGGACTGTCGGGGTGAGGGAGAGCGCAAGCCCGAGGAGCACCCAGTACGCGCCGTGCTGCCAGGCCGCGCCCGACGTGCGGCTTTCGGCGTCAGCTGAGACGAAGGAGATCGCGCCCAGGACGATCAGGAGAAGGGTGACGACCGGAACTCCCATCGGCATGTCGGCGCGAAAGAGGCCCCAGGGCAGCTCGACCGCATCCGCCGACGTGTTCCACGGCGTCTGGGTCATGATGGAAGGGTTCTCGGCCCGCACGACGAGGTAGCCCACGTCGGCGGCGAGGAGGAGCATGCCGGCGACGAGCACCACGGCGGCCAGACGGAGCCCCGCGCGCCGCGTCCGCGCGCGCAGCGTCCGAACCGCCGCGATGACTCCCATCCCGAGCAACATGGGAACCGCCACATAGATGGTGGTGAGCCCCTGGAGCACCAGGAGCGCAAGGAGCAGGAGGGCGGGACCGCGGCCGGTCGTTCGCATCGTGCCGAGCAGCATGATGAACGGGAAGTACACGAGAACGGCGTAGTGCGGTGCCGAGGGCATCCACGTCCACAGGACCCATCGGCTGGTGAGAAAGCTCGCTGCCGCGACGAAGCCGGCGAGATGGGACGCCGTCCAGCGCTCGACCACGGTATGGAGCGCCCATGCCGCCAGCGCGACCGAGCCGAGGAACAGGACGTTGGAGGCGAGCGCCGGATTCCCCGTCAGGAGGAACGTCGGCATGAAGAAGGGGAGGGCGCCGGTGCCCGCGTCGCCGTAAAAGAGGGCGTGTGGGGTGGGATAGTAGATGTTGGCCTCGGCGATCGACCAGGGCGCGGTCACCAGTGCCCGGCTCTGGTGCGCGAGGGCCCACACCATCTGCAGCAGATCGAAGTGGCAGGCCTCCCAGGTGTAGGGCAGCGCCGTGCGCAGGTGTGCCCCCAGGGGCCAGGTGAGGCCGGTGACGATGGCGACGTAGAGCGGCAGGACCCACACCCGACCGACTCAGGTGGCGCTCGTCGGGAGGCCGGTCTCGAGCTCCTCGATGATCAGATGATCGTTGGTGTAGACGCAGATCGCCGCCGCCGTGCGCAGGGATTCCTCGGCGATCTGCCGCGCGTCGAGCGTCGAGTGCTGGACCAGGACTCGCGCCGCCGCCAGCGCGAAGTTCCCGCCCGAGCCGATCGCGCAGATGCCGTCCTCGGGCTCGATGACGTCGCCCGTGCCGGAGACGATGAGCGAGGATTCCCGGTCGGCGATGACGAGAAGCGCCTCGAGCCGGCGGAGCAGGCGGTCCGTCCGCCAGTCCTTGGCGAGCTCCACGGCGGCGCGCCGCAGGTTGCCGTTCACCTGTCCGAGCTTCGCCTCGAAGCGCTCGAAGAGCGTGAGCGCGTCGGCTCCGGCGCCGGCAAACCCGGCGAGCACGCGATCCTGGTACAGGCGCCGGATCTTGCGGGCGTTCCGCTTCATGATCGTCTGCCCGACGGTCACCTGGCCATCGCCCGCCATGACGACGCGGCCGCGATGGCGCACCGAGAGGATGGTGGTGGAGCGGATCTCAGGCGCGTGGGTGGGCGCGGTCATAGGCCTCCATCAGCCGGCGGAGGTCGACGTGCGTGTAGCGCTGCGTGGTCGACAGGCTCGCGTGGCCGAGCAGCTCCTGGATGGCCCGCAGGTCCGCTCCCGCGCCCAGGAGGTGGGTGGCGAAGGTGTGACGGAGGGCGTGCGGGGTCGCCTTGGCCGTCGTCCCGCTGGCGAGCACGTAGCGCTCCATCAGCCGCGCGACGCTGCGGGCGGTGAGCCGTCCGCCGCGGGCGTTGCGGAAGATCGCTCCGCCGTCCGCCGGCAGGCCCGCCGCGCTCGCCGCCTCGCGGTAGCGCGCCAGCGCCCGCAGGGCGGGCCGTCCCACCGGCACGACCCGCTCCTTCCGACCCTTGCCGAGCACGCGCGCGCATCCCGCCTCCGCGTCGAGATGTCCCCAGTCGAGACCCACGAGCTCGCTCACGCGGAGTCCCGAGGAGTAGAGCAGCTCGAGGAACGCCCGGTCGCGGAGTCCGAGGACGTGGTCCGCGCGCGGAATCGCGAGCAGACGGTCGACGTCGTCGAGGGTCAGATGGACCGGGAGCTTGCGGCGCGTCTTGGGCGTCGACACGCCGAGGGTCGGGTCGCTCGTCGCGCGACGGGTCTCGCGCAGGAAGCGGAATAGGCCGCGCACGGCGGCGAGCTTGCGCGCGATCGAGCTCCGGTCGGCGGCGCCGTCGAGCGTGCGGAGCCAGTGACGGATCGCGTCGGCGCGAACGGTCGCGAGGGGCCCTGCCACGCCGAGGAACTGGCGCAGGTCGGAGAGATACGCGCGAATGGTATGGGGCGAGGCGTGACGCTCGGTCCGGAGGTAGTCCGCGTAGTCCGCCAGCGCACCCTTCTCCTCCGCCGCGGCCGTCCTTGTCCGCATGAGGAGGCGATGGTATCAAACCGGGTCCGCGCCGAACAAGTTGAGTGGTCGGGTGAGCAAGTCGCTCAGCGTCACCGCGCGCCTCGTGCTCGCGCTCGTGCTGGTGCCGGTCGTTCTCGGCTGCCGTCCCGATCCCTCTACCCCGCGGGGCACGGCCGAGCGCTTCCTCGATGCGCACTTCGTCCACATCGACCTGCCGGCGGCGCTCGAGTTCACGTCCGGCCTGGCGCGCCACAAGGTGGAGGACGAGATCCGTCTGGTCGCGGGGCAAACCATCGACGAGACGACCCGCAAGCCGTCCGTCCACTACCGCTTGCTCGAGGAGCGGCCCGACGGGGAGCAGGCGGTCAGCTTCCTCTACCGCGGCAGCATCGCGGTCGAGGACGCGGAGAGCTTCGAGCGACGCTGGCTGGTCACCGTGCGCCGCGACGAGGGCGCGTGGCGGGTGACCAACTACCAGGAGTTCGGGGGCTGAGCCCCGGGAGCGCCTGTAGGTGAGTCGGGGGCGGCGGATCGCGCTCGGCATCGCGGGCGTCGCAGTGGCCGGCGTGGCGATCCTGGCGGGGCTCGGCGCCATGATCGCCACCCATGGCGATACGCTGCTCGCGGCGGTCGGGCGTGGGATCGGGCGGCGGGTCGACGCCGAGCGCATGACGCTCGGCGTGCGCGGCGGGCTCGGCGTGGCGCTGCGCGGGGTGCGCATCGCCGACGACCCGGCGTTCGGCAGCGCGGAGCCGTTCCTCGCCGCCGACCGCTTGGACCTGCGGGTCCGCCTGCTGCCGCTGCTGCGTGGGCGGCTGGTGGTGGATCGCATCACCATCGACGCGCCCGTCGTGAATCTGCTCCGCGACGCCTCCGGCCGCCTCAACGTCGAATCCCTGGGGAAGCGGAGCGAGGCGGCGGATGCTCCG
>DATILR010000226.1:0-4602 GCA_035476275.1 Binatus sp. (SeqCode)
GCGACGGCATCCGCCCGTGGCCGCCAGGCGGCGAAGGCCTCGCGCAGCCGGATGAGCGCGTCCGCCGTGTTCACGTCACCCACCAGGACGAGGATCGTGTCGTTGGGACGGTACCAGCGCTCGTAGAAGTCGCGCACGTCACCCCGGCTGAGGCCGGGAACGGTCGACCGAAAGCCTTCGACCGGCCGCCCGTACGGATGCGTGCCGTAGAGGAAAGCGGCGAAGCATTTCTCGGCAACCGCTCCCGGGTCGTCGAGCGCGGCGACGATGCCGGCCGCCTGCTCCTCGCGCGCGCGCCGCACCTCGTCGCGCGCAAAGGTGGGATCGAGGAGGACCTGCCGGAGAAGGTCGAGACCCGCGCCGAAGTCCTTGGCGAGGAATTCCCCGGTGACCATCGAGCCCTCGGTGCCTGCCGCGGCGCCGAGGCGACCGCCGAGCGAATCGACCGCGCGCGCCAGCGCCTCGGCCGACAGCGAACCCGCCCCGCGATGGAGCGTGTCGGCGGTCAGCGCGGCGAGTCCGGCCTTGCCGGGCGGATCCTGGGCCGCACCGGCGCCCACCATGACGTAGAACTCGACGAGCGGCAGCTCGTGATACTCCGAGACCACCAGGCGGAGCCCGTTGTCGAGGGTCGCCCGCCTGACCCGCGGGACCTCGTCCGCCGCGGCGGGACGGAGCGCCAGGAGGAGGACGGCTGCAGCGAGCAGCGGCTTCACCGCACCGCTCCCATGCTCGGCGGGCGCTCGCCCGCCGGCCGTCCCGTCGGCACGGGGACGAGGACGATGACCGTGCGCTGGGTGGGCACGAGGAGCTTGGCGGCGACGCGGCGCACGTCGTCGACGGTGACCGCTTCCCACTCCGCCTCGAGGCGGAGGATGGCGCGATAGTCCCCGAAGACCGTCTGGAAGAAGCCGAGCTGGTTCGCCTTGCCGCTGACCGTCTTGAGCCCGCGCACGAGTTCGGCGCGGAGCTGGTTCTTGGCCGTCGTCAGCTCGTCGGCCGTGACGGGCTCGGTCGCGAGCCGGGTCATCACCGCGTCGATCCGGTGCTCCAGCTCGGCCGCCGTCTTCCCCGGCCGGGCCTGCGCGTAGACCCAGATGAGGTCGGCATCGATTCCCCACACGTTGTCCGCCTCGATCGTGGTCGCGAGCTCGTGCTCGCGGATGAGGTCCCGATGCAGGCGGGCGCTCTCCCCGCCGTCGAGCACCCGCTCGATCACGTCGAGCACAGGCCGCTCCGGATCGAGCGCCCGGACCCCGTGGTATCCGATCAGCACGGCGGGCAGCTCGGCGTTCTTGAGCACCTGGGCGCGCCGTTCGCCATCCTGCGCGGGCTCGCTCGCGTCGACGGACGGCGGGGGTTTCCGCCGTGGGATAGGCCCGAAGTACCGCTCGACCAGCGCGAAGGCGGCCGCCGGTTCGACGTCGCCCGCCAGCACCAGCGTCGCATTGTTGGGCGCGTAGCAGGTCGCGAAGTAGGCACGCGCGTCGTCGAGCGTGATGCGGTCGAGGTCGGACATGAAGCCGACCGTGTTCCAGCGTCGCGGGCTCTCGACGAAGGCGTGGAGGTAGAGCGCCTCGTCCATCACCCCGGAGACCTCGTTGTCGATGCGGAGCCGCCGCTCTTCCTTCACGATGCCCCGTTCCTGCTCGAGGTTCTGCGGCGTGATGGCGAGGTGCGCCATGCGATCGCTCTCGAGGTCGAGGACGACGGGGAGCGCCTCGCGCGGGAAGTTGTTGAGGTAGGCGGTGAGGTCGCGGCTCGTGTAGCCGTTGGTCGACCCGCCGTTGCCCTCGATCAGATCGTCGAAGACACCGGGCCCGAACTTCTTCCCCCCGTTGAACATCATGTGCTCGAAGAGATGCGCGATGCCGGTCCGTCCCTGCTGCTCGTTGCGGGAGCCACAGTGGTAGAAGACGTACGAGGAGACGACCGGCGCCGAGTGATCCTCGTGGACCAGCACGAGGAGCCCGTTCCCGAGGGTGCGTTCGACGACCGGCAGGTTGATCGATCCTCCGCGCTCCTGGGTGCCGCCGGTCGCGCCGGGTACGGGCGCATCGCCCGCGCGCGCGGAGCAGGGTGCGATCACGAGCAGGGCGAGGAACGCGAGCGGAAGACGCGGCACGGGCGCCCTCCTTACCAGATGACGGAGGGTCGTCAAGCTGCTAGATCATCGCACGATGGCGCGACCGAAAGCGCTTTCGCGAGCCGCAGGCAGCGTGGCGTCGCGCGCCTCCGAGGATCCCCGGCGCGAGGTCGACCGGCTCCGGCAGGAGCTCGAGCAGCACAACTACCGGTACTACGTCCTCGACGACCCGGTGGTGACCGATGAGGAGTACGACACCCTCTTCCGCCGGCTGCAGGCGCTCGAGGAGGCGCATCCCGCGCTCCGCCGTCCCGACTCCCCCACCCAGCGCGTCGGCGCCGCGCCGCTCGAGAAGTTCGAGACCGTGCGGCGTCGCCATCCCATGCTCTCGCTCTCCAACGTGACCACGCGCGAGGAGATGACGGAGTTCGACGCGCGGGTGCGAAAGTTCCTGAACCTCGAGCGGGTCGAGTACGTGGGGGAGCCGAAGGTCGATGGCGTGGCGGTCGAGCTGGTGTACGAGGACGGCGTGTTGCTCACGGCCTCGACGCGCGGCGATGGGCTGGTGGGCGAGAACATCACGCCCAACATGCGTACCATCCGGAGCCTGCCGCTCCGTCTGCGGATCGACGGCGGAGTGCCACCCGCGCTCCTGGAAGTCCGCGGCGAGGTGTTCCTCCCCATCGCGGCCTTCCGGCGCCTCAACCGCGAGCGCGAGGAGGCGGGGCTCTCGGCCTTCGCGAATCCCCGGAACTCGGCCGCCGGCTCCCTGAAGCAGCTCGATCCGGCGATCAGCGCCGCCCGCCCGCTCGACTTCGTGTGCCACGGCACCGGAGAGATCCGGGGCGTGGAGTTCGCCACGCACTGGGACACCCTCCAGGGCCTCGCGCGCTTCGGCCTGCGCCCCGTACCGCGGAGCCGGGTGCTCGGGACCCTCGACGAGGTGTTCGCCTTCTTCACCGACCTCGAGGCCGAGCGCGATGCGCTGACCTACGAGATCGACGGACTGGTCGTGAAGGTGAACGATCTCCGCCTGCAGCGACGTCTGGGCGAGATCTCCCGCTCGCCGCGCTGGGCGGTGGCCTTCAAGTTCAAGGCGCGCCAGGCGACCACCCGCATCCTCCAGATCGTGCCGTCGGTCGGGCGCACGGGGGTGCTCACCCCCGTCGCCGAGCTCGAGCCGGTGGCGGTGGGCGGCGTCACGGTGCGGAACGCCTCGCTTCACAACATGGACGAGATCGAACGGAAGGACATCCACATCGGCGACACCGTGCTGCTCGAGCGCGCCGGCGACGTGATCCCCTACGTGGTGAAGGTGATCCCCGAGAAGCGGAGCGGCGACGAGAAGCGCTTTCGCATGCCGCGGCGCTGTCCGGTGTGCGGGGCCGACGTCGTGCGCGCCGAGGGCGAGGCTGCCTACCGCTGCATCGGGCTCTCCTGTCCGGCGCAGCTGAAGCAGTCACTCCGCTTCTTCGGGGCGCGAGGGGCGCTCGACATCGAAGGACTGGGCGAGAAGCTGGTCGACCAGCTGGTCGACCGCGGGCTCGTCCGCGATCTGGGGGGCCTCTACGCCCTCGACGCCGACACGCTCGCCGGGCTCGAGCGCATGGGGAAGAAGTCGGCCGCCAACCTGGTGGCCCAGATCGAGCGGAGCAAGCAGACGACGCTGCCCCGTCTGCTGGTCGGACTCGGTGTCCGGCAGGTGGGCGAGGCGACGGCCAAGGCCCTCGCCGAGCACTTCGGGACGCTCGAGCGCATCATGGACGCCACGCCCGAGGAGCTGACCGAGGTGCGCGACATCGGCCCCGAGGTGGCGGCGAGCATTCGTCAGTTCTTCGTGGAGCGACAGAACCGGAAGGTCATCGAGCGGCTGCTCGCGGCGGGCGTGCGCCCGGCCGCGGTCAAGCGGGCGAAGGGGCCGCTGGACGGGAAGAAGTTCGTCCTGACGGGCGGGCTCGACGCCATGACCCGTCCGGAGGCCCAGCGCCGCATCGAGGCGCTGGGTGGCCGGCTGGTCGGGAGCGTCAGCAAGGAGACCGATTTCGTCGTGGTCGGCGCGGAGGCCGGCTCCAAGCTCGCGAAGGCGAAGGCGCTCGGCGTCCGCACGCTCGAAGAACGGGAGTTTCTCCGCCTGATCGGCGGCTGATGGCGGTCCGCGCACACCTCACGATCTCCGGACGCGTGCAGGGCGTCTGGTACCGCGGATCGATGCAGGAGGAGGCCCACCGGCTGGGCGTCGCAGGATGGGTCCGTAACCGACCTGACGGCACGGTGGAGGCCGAGGTGGAGGGCGAGCCCGCGCTCGTCGAGGCGCTCGTCGCCTGGGCCCGGCAGGGGCCACGCGGCGCGCGCGTGGCCGAGGTCGGCGTGCAGTGGCTCGAGGCACGCGGCGAGCGGGGGCGGTTTGTTGTGCGCGGCTGAGGCGGTCCACGTGCGGCGGCCGGGCGGGAGCGGGGGGGCGCCCTGCGCGCTCCGGTCCTCGGCCCACGCGCGCCGGTGTAGCCGGGACGTCGGTC
>DATILR010000227.1:0-4904 GCA_035476275.1 Binatus sp. (SeqCode)
GGTTCCCGCCGCCCGCCGTCGCGCGACGACGAGCAACGCCGATCGGGTGCGCTCCGCCGCGCGCGCCAGACGGGGCCACGCCCGTTTGCCGGAATCGGCCGAAACCGAATCGGTGTCGAGCAGGACGAGCCCGAAGCCGCCTGCGCCGAGAAGGATCTCCGCGGCCCTGAGCGCGTCCGCCACTCCCCGCGGCCGGACCCAGAGCAGGCGTGCGAGTGCGATGCCCGCCGCCGCGACGGCCGCCGGGTCGAGGGCATCCTCCGCGTCGACCCACGCGATCGTCTCCCCGCCCCGCGTGGCGCTCGCGGCGACTGCCGCGGCGAGCCCCGTCCGCCCGGCGCTCCGGGGGCCCGCCAGCTCCGTGATCCGTCCACGGGGAATCCCTCCCCCGAGCGCCACGTCCAGCGCCGGCAGGCCGGTCGCCAGGCGGGGAACGGCCTCCGGGTGAGCCACCCCCAGCCGCACGTCTCCCGGCCGGCCGAGTCGGTCGAGGAGGGCGGCGGCGCTGGACATGGACATGGTTTCGCCTTTCCTTCGCCTTCGTGTCAACCCCCCGGCTCGTGGTTCACTCCGCCTCCTGGACCCCGCACCGAGCACGACCCCGTCGTCGTTCCGCGACCCGACGCCGCCCCTTTCCCTCTTCGCGTGCGCGGGGCTCGCCGCGCTCGTCTTCCTCGTGTCGGCGCCGCTCTTCTACCTCGTCTACTCGCGCCTGCCGGTGCTCTACGACGCCGACGGCTACTACCACCTGGCCGTGGCGCGGGCGTACGCCGAGCGGGGGATCTTCCACACCCTCGACTGGGCGCGCTTCAGCGTCATGCACGACGGGTTCGGCGACAAGGAGTTCCTCTTCCACGTGCTGTTGATCCCGTTCGCCCGGCTGGGCGATCCGACGACGGGAGCCTTCATGGCCCTGGCGGGGTTCAGCGCCGTCGTCGCCGCGCTGCTCGCCGGTGCGGGGCTGCGGGCGATCGGAGCGTGGGGCGTGGTGCTGCCGCTCCTGGTGTTCGCGGGAGCTACGGACTTCTCGCTCCGCATGGTGCGCCTCCGGCCCGAGCTCCTGGCGCTCATCCTCATCCTGGTCGCGATCCCGCTGGCGAGCACGCATCGCTTCAAGACCCTGGGAATCGTCGCCGCGCTCTTCGCGCTCGGCTACACCGCCTTCCAGACGCTCCTCGGCCTCTGCGGGCTCTTCTTCCTCTACGAGATGTGGGTCGATGAGCGCGCAGAGTGGCGTCTCGTGGTATTTCCCGCGCTCGGCATCGCGTTAGGCATCGCGATCCACCCCCACTTCCCGACCAACCTTCGCATCTGGTTCCTGCAGAACGTCGAGTTCTTCCTCCGCCCCGCGCCGGTCGACATCGGCGCGGAGATCCTGCCGCGGACGACGCGTGACACCCTGCTCCTGAACCTCGGCTGGTGGCTCGGTATCCTCGTGCTGTGGCGGAGCCGCGTCCGCGGCTCGGCGCCGGTGGCGGAGCGCCGTCTGCGCGACTTCACGCTGCTCGCGACGGTCACCTTTGGGCTGCTCTACGTCCTCATGTACCGCTTCATCACGTACGCCGTTCCCCTCGCCACCCTCGCGCTCGTGCGCTCCCTGCAGGTTGCGGGGGAACGGCCCGGTCCCCGCGTCCGTCTGCCGTTTCGGGGCGACGTCTCGATCGCCGTCCCGCTCGCGCTCTGCGTCCTGGCGGCGGTGTACACCACCCAGGTCGGAGCCGAGCGGATGGCGAAGTCGGCATCGCGCACCTTCCAGCCGGGCATGCGCGCCGACTGGGAGGGGTTCTCACGCGCCCTGCCCGACGAGGCGCGGGTCGTCGCGCCGTGGGCCGCCACCGAGGCGTTCGTCTTCTGGGCGCCGCAGGGGCGCTATCTGAACGTCCTCGACCCCCTCTTCATGATCGCGAAGGATCCCGAAGCGTACCGTCTCTATCTGGATCTCCTCGAGGGCCGGGAGCCCGACGTGCCGCTGCTCGCCCGCTCGCGCTTCGACAGCGACTTCTACGCCGACGACGGGCAGTATCCGCTGGCGCGGCGACGACTCCTGCGCGATCCCCGTGTCGTCCACCTGCACGAGGGCACTGCACTGCTCTACCAGTTCGTCGCGGGACGAAACACGGCCTTCCTCCTCGACTGGAAGGTCCTTCCCGACGACGCGCCGCTCCCGCCGTCGCTCGTCATGCTGAACGACCCGGCAATCGAGAACTACCCACGCGCCGCCGGCGACACGGAGCGTCTCCTCGAGGGCTACGTCGACGGGCGCCGGCTCGGGCGCACGAGCTGCACGACCTTCGTTCGGACAGAGGAAGTGGCCCGACAGACCCGTCTCGACCTCGAGGTCGCTCCCTACGGCAGCGCCGAGGTCTACCTCGACGACGCGCTCGCCGCGCGCCTGCCGTCGGGATCGGCAGCGGTGCTCGGGGCCGGCGTCCTGATTCCGCTCACGCTCGAGCCGGGCATCCATCGTCTGACCATTCGGACCTGTCCTGCCGAGTCGCAGCTCGGCTTCTACGCGCTGGTGCGGAACTGACGCGCGGCTATTTGAACTTCCGCTCTCCCCACCACGGATAGAAATCGGGCATGTCTGTGCTGGGCCGCATGCTGAACCGTGCCGGCCGCTTCTCGAGGAAGGCCCTGACGCCCTCGTAGGTGTCGGCCGATTTGCCCAGCCAGTAGAGACAGCGCGAATCGACCTGGTGCGCCTCCATCGGATGGTCGGCGCCGAGCATGCGCCAGAGGAGCTGCCGCGAGAGCGCCACGCTGACGGCAGAAGTGCCGTCCGCCATCTCGCGCGCCAGCTGGCGCGCCGTGTCGAGCAGCGCCTCCGGGGCAACGACACGCGCGACGAGTCCGCCGGCGAGCGCCTCGTCGGCGGTGAAGACGCGTCCCGTGTAGACCCATTCCGCGGCCCGCTGCATGCCGACCAGGCGGGGGAGGAACCAGCTGCTGCACGCCTCGGGCACGATGCCGCGGCGGGCGAAGACGAAGCCCATCCGGCTCGTGTTCGAGGCGAGGCGAACGTCCATGGGAAGCGTCATCGTGATCCCGACTCCCACCGCCGGGCCGTTGATCGCGGCGATCACCGGCTTCTTCGCCTCGAAGATGCGGAGCGCCACCAGCCCGCCGCCATCGCGGTGGTCCTCGATCGACGGGCCGCCCGCATAGTCGAACGCCCCGCCGCCGCCCGAGAGGTCGGCCCCTGCGCAGAACGCCCGACCGGCCCCGGTCACGATGACGACGCGGACCGCATCGTCGGCGTCGGCGCGCTCGAAGGCGTCGAGCAGCTCGTACATCATGCGGGTGGTGAAGGCGTTCAGCTTCTCGGGTCGATGCAGCGTGAGGGTGAGGATCCCATCCTCGACGGCGTAGCGGATCTGCTCGTAGTCCATGACGGGACCCTCAGGACGCGGCCCGGCGCAGCTCGAAATCGAGGTGCTCCGTGCTCCCGCCGTCGTCCAGGGCGACGGTGTACGACCAGGCACCGTTGGTGGCGATCAGGCGCTCGGCGACCACGCGGCCGCGGCGTCCACCCGGTACCTCCACCTGCTCTCCGATCGTGATCCGTCCTGCGGGCGGCTGCATGTGGCTTCACCTACCTCCCGATCGCCTCGACGTGATACGTGCGGATCTTCGGGTCGTTCGGCAAGCGGACGAGGAACGTTCCGACCCCGCCGGGCTCGATCTCCTGCGGCGTCGGCAGGGCATCGGCGCTCGCCACCTGGCCACCGGTGGCGTCCAGGCCCTCCACCTGGACGTGCACGTTGCGGCTGGCGCGCGAGCCGGTGTTCGCGACCGTCCCCTCGATGAAGATGGTGCCGCCGTCCGCGCTGCGGCTCTCCTTGATCGGGCCGATGCGGAACTCGGCGGTGCCCGATTCCGGGAGCGGAGCCTCGGTGAACGCCGGCGGCGGGGCGGACGGGGGAGGAGGGGACGGGGCCTTCTTGGCGCAGCCGGCGAGGAGCACCACGCTCGCGAGGAGCGGCGAGAGGCGCCGGTGCCTCAGCTCGCGATCTCCGCCGCGCTGCTCGCGAGGACCGCCTCGCCGCGCTCGGTCTTCGCCGCGAGCACGACCTTGCCGGGCGCGATCTGCCACATGTCGGTGGTGATCGTTTCTCCAGGGAAGACGACGCCGGAGAAGCGGACCTCGAAGGCCCTGAGGCGCGCCGGGTCGTTCCCGCAGTAGGCCTGCAGTACCGCGCGCCCGGCGTAGCCGAAGGTGCAGAGCCCGTGGAGGATGGGGCGATCGTAGTTGGCGAGCTTGGCGAAGTCGGGATCGGCGTGGAGCGGGTTCATGTCACCCGACAGGCGATAGAGGAGGGCCTGGTCGGGGCGCGTCTTGAAGGCGATCGAGCGATCCGGCTTGCGGTCGGGTGGCAGGTTGCGCGGCCCGCTCGGTCCACGGTCGCCGCCGAAGCCGCCCTCACCGCGCGCGAAGATGCCCGAGGTGTTGCGGAAGAGAAGACGCCCCTTCTCGTCGACGCTCTCGGTCTCGACCACCACGAGCGCGCCCTTCCCCTTGTCGTACATCGCCTTGATGGTGGGGGTGGTGGTGATTGTTCCGCTGGTCGGGATCGCGGCGTGGAGCTCGATCCGCTGCTCGCCGTGCAGCACCATCACCGGGTTCACCTCCATCGCGCCCCCGAGGTTCAGCATGGCGGGGAAGGCCGGGATGACGGCGAAGGTGGGCAGCACCTTGAGGTCGCGCTCGTAGGTGAACTGCAGCTCGTCCGTTCCCGCACCGACGCCGAGCGCGTAGAGGATGACGTCGCGCTCCGTGTAGGTGTGTGTCACGGACCCGAGCTTCTTTCCCACGGCGGACAGATCGACCGGCATGTGCAACCTCCCGTGTCGGCCGAGAACACACTGATCGCGGGGCCAGGTCAAGGGGCGCCGACCGCATAGTG
>DATILR010000228.1:0-7348 GCA_035476275.1 Binatus sp. (SeqCode)
GCGCGAGGATCGCCGCGCTCGAGGCACGGCTCGACCGGCTGGAGAAGCGGCTCGATCTCGGCGATGACCGCCTCGCGGCGATCGCGACGTTGCAGGCGACGCTGCAGGACCTCCAGCGTCGGCTCGCCACGGTCGAGGCACACCCGCCGGCCGCGCCGACCACCCCGCCCGCGGCGCAGAGCGGCCCCTCCCCCGGCAAGCCCACGACGCCCGAGGGGGCGGCGCAGCCCGGAGCGGGTCTCGGCGGACAGGGGGGCGAATCGCGCCGCGCCGCGATGGCAGAGCTCAGCGCCGAGCTGCAGGCGAGGATCGCGAAGATCCGGGAGGAGCACGGTGACGTGCCGTCAGCTCAGCGCCTGCAGGAGGTCCGTGAAGCGCACCGCTGGTACCGCGAGCAGCTACGGGCGCTCGTGCGGGACCAGGCGACCGCCGGAGGCGGAACGAACGCGCCGACCCGGTAGACGCCGGGACCCGGGTGACACGCGACGTCACCCGGGTCCCACGGTGATCACGGTGCGCAGATGTCCTTCGTCGCGCTGCTCGTGCAGGTGAGGAGACTCGCGTCGTAGCAGAGGGGCGTGCCGCCCACCGGCTCGACCTCGAGAGTCAGCACCATACCCGGCGCCGGTGCGAGTGGCCCGAAGGTGGTGGCGCTCATGCCCGTCATCTTGAAGAGATAGGTCCCGCTGCCGGGGGGCGACTCCTTGAGGAGCGCCTTCTTCACGCCCACCGTCGCCGCGAGGTCCTTGTAGATCCACTTCTTCACGGCCGCGTTCGGCTGCGACCAGAAGCCGCTCGCGCTCGTCAGGCTGGCGGCGAACAGGGTGGGTCCAGTGCTCTTGCTGATCGTCACGTGCACGTTGTCGACGGAATCGGGATCGAAGGCTGCGGCGGAGCTGAAGACCCCCTTGATGACCTTCGGCCGGTCGTCACCGCCGCCCGGGCCCGTGCTGCCGTAGAGCAGCATCGCCTTCTTGATGGCGGTGAGCGCCACCGGAACACCGCCGAAAACGTGCGGGCAGGCATCGCAGGCGTCGCCCGCCCCGTCGCCATCGGCGTCGGCCTGGCTGGGGTTCGCGACAAGCGGGCAGTTGTCGCACGCGTCGCCCACGCCGTCCCCGTCGCCGTCGGTCTGGGTGTTGTTGGGCACGGTAACGCAGTTGTCGCAGGGGTCGGCGACGAAGTCGCCGTCGGAGTCGAAGTTGACGGCGAGGGCGTCGACGTTGTCACCGGCTGCCAGGCCGAGGGCACCAGCGGGGATGACAGACGTCGGCGCACAGGGGGGGTCGGGCGGTGTAAAGACGAGTACTTCGCCGGGGGTGTAGCCGCAGCCACCAAGGGACGGGGACCCGGGGGCAAGCGACGCGATGACGACCGCGCCGCCCGCACTGACCTCCAAGCCATCGATGATGTCCGCGGGGACCAAGCCGAGCGCCGCGGCCGGGACGCCCACGACCGGCGGGGCCGCCCCCGGCGGCTTCATGATGACGTCGGCGGTGGTCGCCGGGATCGCGGCGAGCGACGGGGATCCCGCTGCAAGCGTGTAATAGACGGGTGCGGTGAGCGCGGCTCCCGTGAAGACGCTGCTCACCGGACAGAGGTCGAGGCCGGTCAGGTTGTCGGGAGGCGCAGCGGCGAGCCCGATGCCCGGAAAGGGTGGCGGGCCGCACGGCGAATCCGCGAGCCCATTCTCGTCGAGGGCGAGGACATTCGGGAAGATGAGCGGCGGTCCGAAGGGCTGCGCGAGGAACACGTCACCCTTGGCTTGCCCCCCGGCAGCTTCGCAAGCCACGTTCGCGGGCGGCGGTGCGAAGGGGACTCCCACCGCGGCCGCGTCAACCGAGAAGAGTACCTTCACGCCCGGCCCGGGCGCCGGCGGCCCGAAACCAAAGGAGATGCTGTTCAGGACATCGCCCGCCACCAGCCCGAGGGCCGCCGCCGGGATGCCGAGGATGGGAGGCGGCACCGGCCCGGGGACCGGCGGCACGGCCGGTACGAGGATGTCGGCCGCCGTCGCGGGAATGGGAGGGAGCGTCGGCGACCCCGGTGCGAGCGTGAAGGGCGGATTCGCGGCGTAAGTGCTACCGGTTGCCAGGAGAAACGACAGAACGGCGAGACTCGAGCCAATCCTGAGTCTTCGCATGGCTCCTCCCCCGCGAGGTGTTTTGCCACACTCACTAAGGAGCGCCGATGCACGCTGTCAATGGAAGATAACAAGGGAGACGGAGCTCCCGCCAACTTGTGAGGGATAGCTCGTCCGAAGGGTCCGTCAGCCCTTCGGGATCAGTGCGGGCAGCGCGGGTCGGCGGCCTGGAGGCTCCGGACCTGGTCGTCGGTCAAGCCGAGGCCGCTGCTACCGATCACGAACTCGCAGATGAGGTCGTACTGCGACGCGAAGTTCTGGTGACAGTTCTGGCACGACCCGACCACGTTGGCCACCTCGGCGCCTCCGCGCGACACGATCTGCGTACCGCTCGGCGTCACGGAGAGCTGGAAGAACTCCCAGCCGTCGCCCCCGGGGTTGAAGCCCCCGCCGCGCTTGACCATCGCCTCGAAGGGAAAGAGCTGCACGATCGTCCCGACCGGGTACTGCTTCCCGGGTTTTCCCTTCCGCGCGACGTGGAGGGCCTTCCGCAGCCGCCCACGGTTCCGGTTGAAGAGCACGAAGGTCTTGCCGTCGACCTTCTTCCCGTCGAGGAGACAGCGGAAATCGCTCTCCTGGGCGATGAATTCCTTGGCCGGCGCCGCGGTCGCCATCAGCGCAACCAGCAGCCCCGCCAGCACGAAACTCCGCATGGATACCACGTAGTCCTTGCCCCGGAACTCGGCAACGGCGACCGTACGAACGGTCGGAAGCGGCCGCCCAACCGCCCCCGGCGACCTCAGCTCGTCAGGTCCTGCAGCACCTCGGCCACGTGCTCCCGCGCCGACACCTGCGGGTAGTAGCGGAGCACGCGACCCTTCTCGTCGATCAGACAGGAGACTCGCTTCGCGCTGTTCGCCGAGGCGTCGGCGGCGGCACCATCCTTGATGGCGAGGCTCTTGTCGGTGTCCGAGAGGAGCGGGAAGGGAAAGGCGTACTTCTTCGCGAAGGCCGCGTTCTGCTCCGGCTCGTCGAAGCTCGCCCCGAGGATGGCCGTGTTCAGCTCGTCGAAGTCGCGGATTCGATCACGGAATCCGATGCCTTCGGCCGTTCAGCCGGGGGTATCGGCCCTCGGAAAGAAGTAGAGGAGTACCTTCTTCCCGCGATAGTCCTTGAGCGCGATCCGGCTGCCGTCATGCGCCGTGGCGGTGAAGTCGGGGGCACGATCGCCGGGCTTCAGCATGCTCGTCTCTTCGCACAGCGCCGCGGGCGCGGCAATCACCGCCCCTGGTAGACCGCGACCTCGCCGCGCTCGGAGCGGAGCGCCCTCCCCTCGCGGCGCAGCAGCTCCAGGTGCGCGAGCGTCTCGAGCGTCGCCGCCATCACCTGGAAGCGGTTGTCGGGAGCGATGGCGAAGACGTCGAGCGCCACCTCGTAGGCGGTGCGCGGCCGCTTGCGGATCACCTCCAGCATCGCGAGCTTGCGCACGCGATGGAAGTCGATCAGCTGCCGCGCGCGGCGACGATGGTCCTCGTAGACGGGGCCGTGCGCCGGACAGACGAGCCGCGCCTCGGCGTGCTGGATCTTCTCGTGCGAGGCGAGGAAGTCGCCGAGCGGATTCTCGGGGCCGTTCGGCCAGAGGCCGACGTGCGGGGTGATCTTCGGCAGCAGGTGATCCCCGACGAAGAGGATCCCGTCGGGCTTGAGGAGGAGGCAGCAGTGGCCGGGCGTGTGCCCGGGCGTCCAGATGACCTCCAGGGAGCGACCATCGCCGAGCGGGAGCTCGTCCTCGTCGCCGAGCAGATGGTCGGGCTTGGCGGGCCTGTACCAGCTGCCGAAGAAGCGGCTGGGGGGCGGCAGCTGCTGATCGGGCGGCACCGACGGCACGCCCTGCCGTCGCAGGTAGTCGGTGCTCTCGATCCCGCCCATGTGCCCCATGACGCTCGCGCGCTCGGCCTCGAGCGGGTGCAGGTAGACCTCGGCGTGCGTCAGCTCGCGGAACGGTCCCGACGTCCCGAAGTGGTCGACGTGGTGATGCGTGCCGACCAGCCGGGTGACCTGGGCGGGCGTGATGCCGATCTCGGCGAGCGCGCCGCGGAAGGCGTTGAAGCTGTCCTCGGTGTTCATGCCCGTGTCGACGAGCGTCCAGCTGTCGCCGGCACGGACGAGGTAGACGTTGACGATCGTCGGCCGCATGGGCAGCGGGAGGAACACCTCCACCACCCCGTCGACGACCTCCCGCGCCTTCGCCGAGTCGCGCATGCTACTCGTGGATCCGCTCCTGCACGCCGAAGCTGAGCCGGATCCGCACTCGCCACGCGTTGATCGTCCCATCCTCGATCATGGCGGTGATGCCGGCGACCTCGGCCGTCCGGATGCCGTCGATCGTCTGCGCCGCGCGCGTCACGGCGAGGCCGACCGCGTCCTCGATCGAGTTCGTGGACGTTCCGGTGAGCGTGATCGTCTTCTCGACCATGACTGCTCCCTCCGTGGCGGCGCCGCCGCCGCGCGTCACAATAGGCCTGGATGCGTCGGGCAATGCAAGTTATGGAGGCGTAGTGCGAACGGGTTTCGCCGTGACGCTCCTCGCGCTCGCGAGCGCGGCGCTCGCCGCCCGCGAGCCCGACGCCGCCGGCCGCTTCGCGGTCGGCAGCACGACGCTCACCATCGTCGACGCGAGCCGGGGCCGCACGCTCGTCACCGAGGTCTGGTATCCGGCGGACAGCGGGGGTCGGGACGCGAGGCTACGGCGGGGTCACTTCCCGCTCGTCCTCCTGGCGCACGGGTTCTGCGGCTCGCGGACGCACTACGAATATCTCGCGACCCATCTCGCCAGCTGGGGGTTCCTGGTTGCCGCCCCCGATTTACCCGACGTGTTCGCGGGCGACTGTGGCCGGCCGGCGACCGGCGTGCCCGGCGTCGACCTGCCTCGCGATCTCTCGTTTCTCCGCGCCCAGCTGCACACCCGGAGCGGCCCCGCGAGCCGGTTCGCCCGTTCGGTCCGGGGGGCGCGGGCCGGTCTGGTCGGTCATTCCTTCGGCGGCTACGCCGTCCTCGGCGCGACGCTCATCGACGACGCGCTACCGGTCGTGGTCGCCCTCGCTCCGGTCAGCCCCCTCACGGCGTGCACCGATCTCGCACAGCTCCACCCACGCCGTGATGTGATGGTGATGGGCGGCACCGCCGACACGCTCGTGCCGTATGATCCGTACATCACCACCCTCTTCGCCATCCTGCCCCCACCCGGACTCGCCGTGAAGATCACCGGCGGCACGCACGACGGCTTCACCGACGGCGACGGGAGCCTGACCGCGGACGCGCTCGCGCGCCAGCAAGGGCTCGCGCGGCGCTACGCGACCGCCTTCCTGGAGCGCTATCTCGTGGGGCAGCATCGCTTCGCGCGCTTCCTCGGTCCCGCCGACGGCGGCGTCGAGATCCTCGCCGCATCCGCTCGCTGCAAATAGTCGCTCGGGGCTTGTGGTGTGCCGCCCACGGCGCTACCGTCGGCCGGCCGTAGCAACGTTCGGGGAGGGGCGATGGGCGTTCGGGGAGCGCGGCGCTGGCTGGTGCTGGGGATCGTGATCGGGCTCGCGGGATGCGCACCTCGGGCCACGATCGAGGTGGAGCCTCCGGTCACGCGGACGTGGGTCGGGAACAAGCCGCCTCCGGAGCCGACGGCGCAGACCCCCGGCGCCGCTCCGGCCGGAGCGCCGGGCGCGGATGCCGGCCCGAGCACGACACCCACTTCCGATGCGGCGGTCGTGGCTCCCGCCGTCGACCCGAACGCGCCGCCGGCGGCGAACCCGGAGCCTCCTCCGACCCCACCGGCCAAGCGCAGCGGCTGGGTCAGGGCCGGCTCCTGGAATCGCTAGCCCAGCCTGCCGACCCGTTCGAGAAGAGCCCGGTCGGTGGGAAACGCGAGCGGCGGCGGGGCCAGCGGGTCGAACCAGCCGACGGCCTCGGCATCGTCGCCGGCGACCGGACACGCGGTGGGATCGGCGAGCGTCGCGGCGAACCAGATGCCGATGGTCGGCTTCCGCTCCTCGTGGAAGTTGGAGGCCGCCTGGAGCAGCTCGCCGAGGACGACCTCGATCCCCGCTTCCTCACGCGCCTCGCGACGGGCGGCATCCCGCACGTCCTCGCCCCACTCGACGAAGCCGCAGGGGAAGCACCACTTTCCCGCTCCAAACTGCCCGGCGCTCCGCCTGACCAGGAGCACCCGCCCCTCGGCGTCACGCACCACCACCGCCGCCCCGACGCCCGGATTCGCGAAGAAGACGAAGCCGCAGGCGGTGCAGGTCGGCCGCGGCTGACCGCTGCGCTCGGCTCGCTCCAGCGCCCCGCGGCAGCGCGGGCACCAGCGCCAATCGTCGCCCAGGGTCGCCACGGCTAGCGCGCCGCGTGGCGGAGCCCGCGGCCCGTGACGAGCGGCAGGTCGAGCACCGAGAGCAGGCCGGGCGCCGCCTGGCACACGGCCGGGATGGCGTTCACGAGGCGCGTCGCCGTGACGAGCACGCCGCCGACAGCGAGGTCTCCGTGCTCGTCCTCGAACTCGAAGTCGCAGCGCAGCGCCGGCGTGCCCTTGATGACGACGCGGTAGCCCTTCCCCGTCGGCCAGTCGGGCGCGAGCGTGTCGTCGAGGCGGGTCACGTGCTCGACCACGATGGCCGGGCGCCCGTCGACGATCCCCTGCACCTCGAAGCGGAGCGCCGCCATCGTGCCGGGCTCGACGGTGTGTGCGCCGATGCGGATCGGCCGCGTCGCGGGTCGGCGCTCATGTGTCTCGAGAATCGTCTCCAGCTCGACGCCCAGGCCCTCGGCCAGGAGGCGCACCGTGCCACCCCACGCGAAGGTGAGCGAGCCGGGCGCGAGGAGGAGCGAGGTGTGGTCGAGCGGCTTTCCGAACCCCATCGTCTCGAACAGGACCTGGGGCTGATCGTAGGTGGCGTAGTTGATGATCTCGAGGATGCGGATCTCTTCCCATCGCTCGCAGAGCCCGGAGAGCACGAGCGGCAGGAGGTCGTTCGCGAACCCCGGATCGACACCCGAGGTGAGGAAGGAGGTGCCGCCCTGGCGGCAGGCGTCGGCCAGCCGGTCGCGCACCTCGGGGAAGAAGGAGCGCGGGTGCACGAGCGGGACGACCGAGCTCGAGACGACGTCCTTCCCCGAGGCGAGGATGCGGCAGATGTCCTCGAGCGCCTCGAAGGGGCGGAGATCCGCCGTCGCCGTGTAGCAGACGCAGTCGGCGTCGAGCGCGAGGAGCGC
>DATILR010000229.1:0-23192 GCA_035476275.1 Binatus sp. (SeqCode)
TCGATGTCGAAGAGCACCGTCCGCCCGAAGTGGGCCCGCAGCGGGACCGGAATGCTGTTGGCGAGGTTGAGAAGGACGCCGTCCCGCGCCCGCTCCCAGAGCGCTTCGGGCGGGAGGCCGATGTGCTGGACGGGTCCCGACGGCTGGTCGCGCTCGCTCTCCGGGTAGACGACGAGCGTCACCCAGTCCTGCACTCCCAGCGCCCGGAGGTAGGCCGGAAAGCTGGTGAGGATCTCGTCGGCACGCGCCGCACGCTCCTGCCGCCAGACCAGCTCGACCCAGTGCGCATCGACGCCCAGCGCGCGGAGCCCGAGCAGGTACTGGAGCGGGACCCAGAAGTTGCCACCCCCCTCGGGGTACTTGGCGACGAAGGCGGAGCCGATGAAGACCGGAGTTCGCATGCTGGCGCGTGGTCCATTTCCCCTCGCCACGCTCCTGCCCGTTGCTACCACGAGTTCACCGACGACGCGAGGACGAAGGTCCGGAGATTTGTCACGGGCTGAGCGCGACGTCTCGCCAGCCGGCCTCCCGCCGGATCTGCTCCTTCAGCGTCTCGTCCGCGGGCGCCACGCGGGCCGAGGTGTAGAACCGCGCGGGATCGAAGACGCGGCCCGGCTCACGCTCGACGATGATCGCTTCGCCGAGCGCCCGGTCTCCCACCGAGCGCACGTAGCCCTCCTCCGGATCGCGGCCCGAGCGGGTGATGATCGCGTCCTTGTCCCAGCCCGCCTCGTAGATGTTCGCCTGCGACAGGAGCTCTCCCAGCATGCTCGAGGCGGCGCCATACGAGCCCCACGCCTCGTAGTAGTTGTTGTAGGCATGGACCTTGCCGAAGCGCAGGCGCGGATGCCGCTCGGTCGTGCGCTCGAAATGGTTGTGGTGGAGCGTGACCCGCATCACCGTATCGCCCCGCTCGACGGGGCTCGCGCCGATCAGCACGACCTTGTCGTGATGGGAGAAGCGGCACCAGGAGATCGTGATGTCGGTCGACGCGCGCGTGATGTCGATGAGTCCGTCGCTCCAGTGCGAGAGCGAGCAATGGTCGATCCACACGTTGCGCGCCCCGTTGACCACGTGCACCGCGTCGTCCTCGCCATCCGCGAAGAGAAGGTTCTCGACGATGACGTTCGACTGCCCGTCGATGACCAGGCCCCGGCCGGTGATGGTGATCTTCGCGCCCCGGCCGTCGATCGTCTTGTCGGAGGCGACGGCGATCGGCGTGAGCAGCGGCAGGGTGCCCGAGACGCGGAAGCGGATCCAGCGTCGGGACGCGTCCTCGGCGGCGCTCCGCAGGCTGCCCGGTCCGGCGTCGGCGAGGGTTGTCACCCAGGTGAGCTCGCCGCCCCGCCCGCCGGTCGTCTTGTCCCCGAAGCCCTGCACCTCGTGCACCAGGTCGGTGGCGGAGCCCGGCGTCGCGGTGTCGCCTCCCGCCAGGGCGGCCGCGGTCGCGCCCCCGAGCAGCAGCATCAGGGTTCCGAGCCAGAAACGGCCCCGCGTTCGGTCCGGGCTCCGCATGATCCACCCATCCTGCCACAACCCCGCACCTTGGCGCTTCCCCGCGCGAAACGGTAAGAGGCCTCCATGAAGTGGACGTCGTGGCTCGGCGCGGTGGTGCTCGTCGGTCTCGTGAGCTTCGTCGTCTGGTCGAGCTTCCGCATCGGGAGCGTCCGCTGCGAGGCGTGCATCGAATTCGAGGGGCGGAAGGCCTGCCGCGCGGTGGACGGCGCGACCGAGGAGGAGACGCTCACCGCCGCCCGCACCAACGCCTGCGCGCTGCTCGCGAGCGGCGTGACGCAGACGATGGCGTGTCAGCGCACGCCACCCGCCTCGTCGAGCTGCCGGCCGGAGTGAATCGGGTGCGGCCCCCAGGACCCGTCGTGCGCTGCCATCGCTGCGGAATGGACGCGGTCCCGGAGCGGGTCGGCGAGCCCGTGGGTGTGCGAGCGGTCTGCGCGCATTGCAATGCCTACCTCCATTGCTGTCGCAACTGCGACTTCTACACGCCCGGGGTCGCCGACGACTGCCGCGAACCGAACGCCGAGCGGGTCGCGGACAAGGAGCAGGGCAACTTCTGCGACTACTTCCGCCCGCCGGCCGCAGCCGCGACGGGAACCGGCCCCACCCAGGTCGCGCGCGCGCAGCTCGCCGCGCTCTTCGCGAAGAAGACCCCCGAGCCGACGAAGCGCTAGCCCACACCGCACGCACAACAGCGCACGCCGTTCGTCGGGAATGTAGCGACGCCACGGCAGCCAGCGGCGATTTCCCGCTGCCCCGTCGCCGGTCGGCGTTGGAACGCTCCTTGTTTCCACCGGGAGAGCAGCGCTTGATGGGTGGTGGGCAGTCCCGCACAGCAGCCGACGACGGCGGGCCGCGGTCGTGAGTCGTCCGGAACGTCCCGAACCGCTCTGGTCGCCGGGGCCGGCGCCCCGCGCGGCGCCGAACGGCATGCCATCGGGCGCCCGGCGCGGCCTTCGCCGCCTGCTCGGCCAGGCGCTCGTCGTCCTCGCCGTCGTGGAGACGGGGTTCATCGCCTATCCCCACGTCCGCACGCTCGTCCTCGCGCTCGAAGACAGCCCCGCCGCCCGCGGTGAGCGACTGGCCGCCGAGCTCGGCTGCTTCAGCTGCCACGGCCCCGGCGGCAGCGGGGGAACCCACAACCCGGGGAGCGAGGAAGGGACCGTCCCGGCGTTCACCCAGCAGACGCAGATGATGTACGTGAAGGACGTCCAGGACCTGCGCGAGTACATCGCCGACGGTGCCCCGCGTCGCAAGCGGGAAGACCCCGACTACCGGGCGACGGTCGGCGCGGCGGCGCTGCACATGCCCGCGTACGGGGGATTCCTGCGCCCCGCGGAGATCGACGACCTGGTCGCCTACCTGCGCGCGGCCTCGGGCCAGATCCTGCCCACCGAGCAGCTGGCTGCGCGCGGGGCCGAGCTGGCCGTCGAGCTCGACTGCTTCGGCTGCCATGGGCCGCTGGGCGCGGGCGGCGTCCCGAGTCCCGGCTCCTTCAAGGGCTACGTCCCGGCCTTCTGGGGAAGCGACTTCGATGAGCTCGTCCACGACGACGCGGAGCTCGGCCAGTGGATCGCGGAAGGGAAGATCGCGCGCATCGCCGAGCATCCCGTCGGTGGATGGTTCTTTCGCCGGCAGGCCATCAAGATGCCGGCCTACGAGCGCTTTCTGCCCCGACCGGACATCGACGCGCTGGTCGCCTACGTGCGCTGGCTCCACGCCGCCGCGTGGCGGCCCCTCGTGCATCGCTAGCACGGCCCAGCAAAGTACTAGTACCGCGTACTAGTACTTTTCGACAGGCTAGATCGCCAAATAAGTCGTCAAGCTTTCCTGCATGCCCGTCCTCCCTTGACGGCATCGGCCGGACTGCGCCATCCTGCGCGCCACTGCTCGGTGCTAGATTTCCATGTTGCACGACACGCTCACTCCACCGTCCGAACTCCCATCCAGCCGACTCGCGCGCGCACGGCCACCCGCTGACACGGCGCGCGCGCCGAGGGCACATCGAATGGTCCGCTCGATCGTCTTCGCCGGCGGGTTCCTCGTCGCGATGCTGCACGGCATGCCGGCGGCAAGGGGCCTCGATCACTTCAAGTGCTACAAGCTGCAGCAGAGCAGCGTCCCCAACGTCGTCTTGCCCGACGTGACCCTCGTCGACCCGTTCGGCACGACGCAGGCGAGGGTGATCTCGCCCTACCGCTTCTGCAATCCGGTCGACAAGAACATGGAGGGCATCGGCGATCCGACGGCGCACCTGAACTGCTACACGATCACCACACCCGGCCAGCCCTTCCGCCACCAGTTCGTGACCGTGGAGGATCAGTTCGGCGAGCAGCACCTGACCCTCTTCCGTCCGGACAGCCTGTGCGTTCCGGCGGAGAAGGACGGGGTGATGTCCGCCCTGAACATCGACCACTTCAAATGCTACCGCGTGGAGCGCACCATCGGCACGCGCCCCTTCCACGAGCGCATCGTCAGCCTCGCGGATCAGTTCGAGACGAAGAACACCCGCGTCCGGAGGCCGCTGCTCTACTGCGACGCCGTCGACAAGGACGGTCAAGGCATCCTCGATCCGATGGCGCACTTCACGTGCTACCGGATCCTCGACGTCTTCGGGCAGCCCGAATTCCAGCCGCGCCCGGTCACCATCGACGACGAGTTCATCAGCGGGGCGAATCCCACGGCGCGCCGCGGGGAGTGCCGCAAGATCACGCTTCTCTGCGTGCCGCCCCTCACGTCGACGACGACGTCGACCA
This sequence comes from Binatus sp. (SeqCode), assembly GCA_035476275.1. GTDB lineage: Bacteria > Desulfobacterota > Binatia > DP-6 > DP-6 > DP-23. The sequence continues at coordinate 4,272 of DATILR010000229.1, forward strand.
GCTCGACCAGCACGACCTCGGAGTCGACCACGAGCAGCTCGAGCACGTCGACATCCTCGACCTCGACCTCGTCGTCCTCCTCGACCTCGACCACCGAGTCCACGTCCACGACCGAGAGCACGTCGACCTCGACCTCCACCTCGACGTCGACCTCCAAGACGACCTCGAGCACCTCCACGTCCACCTCCACCTCGACCACCAAGACCACCTCCAGCACGTCGACGTCGACCTCCAAGACGAGCTCGAGCACCTCCACCTCGACCTCCACCTCGACGACGAAGACGAGCTCCAGCACCTCCACCTCGACCTCCAAGACCAGCTCGAGTACCTCCACGTCCTCCTCCACCTCCACGACGAAGACCTACTCCAGCACCTCCACCTCGACCTCCAAGACCAGCTCGAGCACCTCGACGTCGACCTCCACCTCCACGACGAAGACCAGCTCCAGCACCTCCACCTCGACTTCGAAGACGAGCTCGAGCACCTCGACGTCCACCTCCACCTCGACCAGCAAGACCTCGACGAGCACGTCGACGACCTGTGAGCCGGGCGCGCGCGGGGGCACTCTGAACGACGTCGCCGCGCCGCCAGTGCGCGACGGTGCTAGTGCGGGGGCAGCGCGGTGAAGGTACGGCCGACGATGGCCGCACAGGTCGCGGTGGCCGGGGCACCGGTTCCGAGGAGCGCCGTGGCACGGGCGATCCGCGCCCGCGGACCGCTCGAGCGACGTCCCGATCCGTGATCGCCGGCACACCGGCCCGCGTCTCCCGGGATGCGGCGCGGAGGGGGCGGGCCGAGCGAGGGATCGCGCGGCGCACCTCGCTCGTCGAGACCGAACGCGGCGAGCAGGCCCGGGATGCCGTACTCGCCCGTCCAGCGGTACGGCCGTCGTGCCTCCGCCGGCGTCGCGACGGGTCGGCCGTCGGCTCCGACGTAGAGGGGTGCGTTGCTTCCCGGCGTGTAGAGCCTCGCCCAGCAGCCCGGTCCGAGCGCCGAGCGCGCGAACCAATCGAGCGCCTTCGGGACCGGCGCGCAGAAGGTGACGTCTCCCGTCGCGTCGGCGAGCGCGAGCAGCGCATCGACCATCTCGCGCGACTCCCACGAGGCGAAGCCCGCGAGCTCGAAGCGGCGCCCCGGCGCGGGCCGATCCTCGTCGTCCAGCTGCTGCGCCCAGGCGGCCTGCGGCTCGGCCCCCTGTGCCCTGGCGAGCCAGTCACCACCGCGCCGGGCCGCCGCGAGGAGGTCGGAGCGGCCGAGCACGCGCGTCCCCGCGATCAGCGCGGTGATGGGGCCCGCGGTGGCCGCGTCGTTGGTACTCGCCAGGTCCTCGAAGCTCGGCACGAGCGCCCGCGCCCACCCCGGTCGCCAGGTGAGGGGCCACGCGCCGGAGGGAAGCTGCGCCGCGAGGAGCAGCTCGAGCCCCCGCACGGCGGCCCCACGATAGCGCTGGTCACCGGTCTGCTCGAACAGCGCCAGGAGAAACCGGATCACCCCTGGCGTGACGTCGTCGTCGAGCGTCGCCCAGTGGGCGATCGCGCGGAACCAGATCGTCGGCGTCGTCCCGTGAACCGGAACCTCCGAGAACCAGCCGCCCGAGCGGAGCTGGAGCGCCAGCAGCAGATCCCCGGTGCGCTGTGCGGCCGCGAGATACCGCGGATCGTGCGTTCGCTGCCAGCCATCGAGCAACGCGAGGCCCGCCGCGGGAGTGCCCGGGCTGCGCAGCACGACGATGTCCCAGTCGGCGAGGCCGAGCGGCTCGGCGACTGCGCGGGCCCGGACGAGCGGCCAGGTGACGGCGCCGTACGGACCGCTCGACGGGTTACAAACGTAGGTCCAGCCGCCCTCGGGCCGCTCGCACGCGAGGATCGCATCGAGCGCCTGACGGACGGCCGCCGGGGACACGTCTCCCGACCAGGCGGCACGTCCCGTCAACACGACCCCGAGCGCCGCGGTGATGACCCGTGACCGCCGTCGCCTGGCGGGCGGCGCAGGCAGGCCGGTAGAATGGTCCATGAGCGGCAGTGGCCGCGGCGTCCTCGCCGTATGCGTCGTCGGGCTCTTCGCCGCGGCGGCGGCGCGCGCCGCCGAGCTGCGTCTCGCGAGTCCGGCCTTCGCGTACGGGAAACCCATCCCCCGGAAGTATACGTGCGACGGCGCCGATCTGTCGCCGGCGCTCCGCTGGAGCGGCGTCCCGAGCGGCACGAAGAGCTTCACGATCATCGTCGAGGATCCGGGCGCCACGGCCGGCGCGTGGACCCACTGGATACTCTACGATCTCGCCGCGAGCTCCACCTCGGTGCCGCAGGGTGTTCCCCGGCTCGCGCAGCTGCCGGCCGGAGCGCGACAAGGGCGGAACGATGCCCGCGGCGTGGGATACAGCGGGCCCTGCCCTCTCCCCGGAAGAGCCCACACCTACTGGTTCCGGGTCTACGCGCTCGACGCTCCCACCGGCCTGCCGGCGGAAGCCACCAAGCCCGAGGTGTTTCGCGCCATGCGGCGCCACGTCCTCGCGGTCGCGGAGGTGATGGGGACCTATTCGCGACGCGACCGTCACGCAGACGCCATGGCACCTCGTCACCCGCGTGTCGCGGCCTGTCACGAGATTGACGGAGCACCCCCGGTGCCCGACGGCTCCCCATGACTGGGACCGGGTGAGGCGTCGACCGCCCGGGCACGCTTCTTGCCACATAGCATGCGCTGGCTACCAGCGTTCCCGATCCGAGATGGCACGTCGCTCCACCTTTCTTCCGATCGCCCTGCTGACGGCGTTGTCCGTCGGGTGCGGGCTGCTGCCGCAGCAGGCCGCTCATCAGCTTCCCGAGACCGCCGAGCGTTCCTCGGTCGCGGTGATCGCCGAAGGCTCGGCGTTCGCGCGTCCCGGCGTCACGGAAGGCGTAGTGCGCTTGCTCGAGTACAAGACCGGACGGCGCGTCTTTCTCTTCTCGCCACCACCGGCCTCCACCGACCTGCAATGGCAAACGACCGCCGCCGCGCTCCTGAAGGCGAACCCGTCGCTGGCGCGGTACGACTGGCACGAGCCCCACTGCACGGCGTACTGGGCGGTCCTGCCCGCGCTCGAGCACGACGTGGACGCCGTGTATCGCGTCTCGCTCGACTACAGCGAGGCGTCGCGACCACTCGTCGAGCCGGATCCCACGCCGCGCACGGGCATTGAGCAGTTCCTGCACGCGCTCGACGTCGGGAGCCACGGCAGCGAGCGGCGGGAATCGGTCTCCGGCAGGGTGGCGCTCTTCAGCTTCGGCGCGTCGCCGGAGAGCCCCAGCATCCCGATCGACCGCACGGTGACCTACGTCGAGCCGACAATGCTCGCGCCGCGGCTCGACATCGCCTCGGCAGTGGGTGAGGCGATCGGCCAGCTCGGGGCCGTGCGTGCTCCGGACTGGGATGGTTTCGGGCGCTGGCTCCTGTCGTCGGAGTGTCCCCTCCTGGCGCTGGGCCTCTCCGAGACCCGCCTCGACCATGGCCCCGCCCAGCGGAAGCTCAAGACGGAGGCGGTGGCGACCATGCAGCGGGGACTCACCACGGGGCCCGTCCGTCAGCTCGCCCAGAATACCTCCGCGCGCGTGCGCGCCGCGCTCGAGGCCGGCAACCTGAAAGACGCCGAGGTCCTCCTGGAGCAATACGATCATCATCCCGCTCACCAGGCCCACACGGCGGCCCTGCTCCGGCGGCGGCTGGAGAGCGCCCGACGTCGCGCCGCTGCGGACCAGAAGCGCGCCGCCGTCGAGCGGCAGGCGAAGGAGGATCGGTACTCCTGTCAGGTCCTCTGCGGGCTCCACATGGTGGAGCTCTGCAACAACGACAAGGTGCTCTGGAATCGTAGCGGGCGGACCTGGGAGGCGTCGCCGTGCGGGCAGCGGCGCGCGGAGCCGTTCCTGGTCGAGTGCTATCGCCAGCAGTGGCTGACCGGCACCTTCCACGACTCCTGCCTCCTTCCCTGCGAGAGCGCGGCGGACGGGCGCGACAAGCTCATGCGGATCCTCCAGGGCGCCGGCTGCATCGGCCAGTCGAGCTAGGGTCCCGAACCGGTGGCTACCAGCGCCGCGGACGACGCGCGCCGCTCAGGCCGTCTCGCCTGATCGGCCGGCGACGGGGCGGGGACCCGGCGTCGTTCGCTCCGCGAAGCTCACGTTGCGGGAGACCTCCTGGAGCGCGGCTGCGGCGTCCTGCAGGCCTTCCTGGCCGCCGGCCTGGACGGCGGTGGTCGCGGGCAGCTGATACGGGATGTCGATGGTGAAGGTCGACCCTTGCCCGACGCGGCTCGTGACCGACACCCGTCCGCCGAGCGCCTCCACGAGCTGCTTCACGATGCTCAGGCCGAGCCCGACGCCCCCGGTGCCGCGCGTGCTGCTCGCTCCCACCTGGTGGAAGGCGTCGAAGATGTACTCGAGGTCCTCGGCCGGCATGCCCGCGCCCGTGTCGGCGACCTCGATGCGGAGCCATTCGGGTGTCGCGCCCGGCTGTCCGGTGACCGACACGACGCCCTCCTCCGAGAACTTGATGGCGTTGTCGACGAGGTTCCGGATGATCTCCTGGAGCTTGATGCGGTCGGTCTCCAGGGCCGGCAGATCCTCCGCCACCACCACGTCGAGCTGGACCTGCGTGTTCGCGAGCCGCGGGGCGTAGAGCGCCCGGATCTCGGCGAGCAACGGCCCCAGCATGAAGCGCTCGACGTGGAAGGAGATGCGTCCGGAGCTCAGGCGGGAGAAGTCGAGGATGTCCGTGATGAGGTCGAGCTGCAGGCGGGAGTAGCGCTGGATGGCGGCCAGCATCTCCTGCTGCTCGGGGCTGAGCGATCCCCCCTCGCTCTCGCCCAGCATCTCGGCGTAGCCGATGATGACGTTGAGCGGTGTGCGGAGCTCGTGCGAGATGGTCGCCAGGAACTCCGACTTGAGGTGGTTCGCGCGTTCGAGCTCGAGCACCTTCTCCTCGAGCGCCCGGCTGTACTCCTCGAGCGTCGTGCGACTGCGCGCGAGGCTCTGCGCCATCGCGTTGAAGGAGCGGGCGAGACCGCCCAGCTCGTCGCTCGTCCGGACCTCCACCTGGGCGCCGAAATCGCCCCGCGCGATCGTGTCGGCCGCCGTCGCCAGGGCCTGGAGGGGGCGCGTGATGGCGCGGGCGAGCAGCACGGCGGCGCCCACGGCGAGGAGGGTGAAGAGGGAAGTGAAGATGCTCGCCGTCGTCATGGTGCGACGCCGGAGCTCGCGGAGCGACGCGGCCGAGAGGCCGATCGCGACCGTGCCGAGCGGCGGGCTCTCGCCCTGGAACTGTGCCCCGCGGGGGAGGATCGGCACCCGGAACTCCCACACGTCGGTGCCGACGGCGATCGGCCCGGTCGTCCCCACCTTGGCCGGCGGCGGAACGGCGCCCGTGGGCGGGCTGCCGACCGAGACGAGCACCAGGCCCTCGCGATCGAACATCCGCACGTAGACGACCCCGCTCTGCGCGCGGGCCTGCTCGGCGAGCTGCCGGAGACCGTGGACGTTTCCGGTGAGGACGCCGACGGTCGCCTCCTGCGCGAGATACTCGCCGATGGTCCGGCCGCGGTCGTTCAGGTAGCCGCGAATGTGCTCGAGGTCGCGCTGCGCGAGGATCCAGCTCTGCGCGACGCAGATGACCACGATCAGCACCGAGGTCGCGAGGCCCAGGCGGCCGGCGAAGCCGAGCGAGCGCGGCTGGAAGCGCCAGCCGGGGCGCAGCCACGGCAGGGATCGGCCCCGGAGCATCAGCGGGAATCGAGCAATCGCCATGCCGTTTTCGCCGGCGGGTCGCCACCAAGGAGCACAGGACTGCCGGGTCAAAACCTCGACTCGCGGCGAGAAGATGACGGTCCCGAGCGCGCTGCGGGGGTCCGCCCAGGGCACCTGAACGGGCTAGCGGATCGTGGGCGGCATCAGGTGGCCGCTCGGGATGTGTCGGTGACAGCTGACGCAGCGGAACGACTCGTTCCCGTTCCCGTCTTCGCGAACGAGCAGCGTCCACGTGTCCTTCGTCGCACACCACGGACAGAAGGGATGGAACTCCTCCGCCGCGCCGATGCGTCCCCACACGGCGCCGTGAACGATCCGTAGATCGGCGGGGCGCACGCCCGTGCGACGCTGCAGCTCTGCCACCGTCGCTTCCAATGCGTCCACTCGCGCGGCCTGACGCCCGAGCGTGAACAGCGCGCGCCACCACGCGTGCGAGAACCAGAGGACCGCGCCGACGACCACGAGCGCCCCGGCGGCCAGCGCCGCCAGCTGCGTCGTCCCCCCCACCACCTGGATCGCCGTGTCCAGCAACATGAGTAGCGTAACCGGAGGCGGCTCGTTGCTCAAGAGAAGGGGCGCCGGACCCGGACGCCACGGCATGTGCTCGGGCACTCCGCACAGCCGATGGCATAGAAACATCTCATGGTAGAAAATCCTATTGACGCGACGCGTGCCGCGGTAGTAGAGAGCGGGCCGATGATTCTGCCGGGGCCAAGAACCATCGGCCCGCTTGCCAGCGGGCCGGCCCCTCGACGCGGAAGGATGGACACATGACGGGTCGCATGGTCGCCAGGGTCGGTCTCGGGTTCTTCCTCTGGACACTTGCCCAGGCCGGGCCGGTGGCCGCCGGTCCCACCGACACCCCGCTGCCGACCTTCTCGGACAGCAAGGCCGCGGTGAGCGTCTACATCGCCGCCGGCGTGATCAAGAACAACAACCTCGAAACCGACGTCATCTGCACCAACATCGACACGGTCCCCGTGGACATCGGGCTCGAGGTCTTCGACGAGACCGGCGCCCTGCGGAACTCCATCGCCGCCGGCTCGGGAGCCATGCTCAACGTCGGCGTCGGCAAGACGGTGACCGTCGGCACGGCGGGTACCGCCGAGCTCCACGAGGACCAGGTGATCACCCTGAACGCGGCCGGGAACGCCACGACCGTGCTCCGCAATGGCTCGGGCCGCGTCGTCGCCACGTCGAAGAACCTCATCTGCACCGCGGCGGTCGTCGACAAGGTGCACACGGTCCTGGATCCGGCCACCTCCTCGCTCCCGCCGCCCTCGCTGGCCCAGCTCCAGCTCGTCAAGCTGCCGTAACCTCGGGGCTCTGATGCGACTCCTCACCGCGATCCTCGGCCTGGGGGCCACGCTCGGCCTCGTGGCCACGGCCGGCGCCGGCATCACCGACACGCCGCTCCCCACCTTCAGCGACGGGCATGCGGCGCAGGTGGTGGCCCTGGTGCCCGGGGTGATCAAGAGCGACGCGATCGAGACGGACGTGATCTGCACCAACCTCGCGCCCGCGGCGGTCGACGTCGGCTTCGAGGTCTTCGACGTGGCGGGCGTGCGCGCCAACCGGGTCAGCACGGGCAACGGCGCCCTCCTCGCCGTCGCGCCGGGACGCACGGTGACGATCGCGACCGGCGGCACCGCCGTGATGCACGAGGACGCCACCATCGCGCTCGAGGCGCCGGTCACCGAGATCGCCAACGGTTCGGCCCGCGTCGTGGCCACGGATGTCCGGCTCGCGTGCAACGCCTTCACGGTCGACAGCCTCCACACGGTGGAGAGCCCGAACAAGTGCTCGACGTGCAAACCCCCCACGCTCGCCAACCTCGGGCTGTCGTACGTCGCGGCTTCTCCCCCACCGCCGCCACCCCCGCCCTCGCCGTGCCCCGCCACGCCCCGGTCCGGTTGTCGCAAGCCGGCCGGTCCGGGCCGGGCCATGGTGCTGCTCAAGGACCGCACCCCCGACGAGCTCGACACGCTCCTCTGGAAGTGGACCGGGGCAACGCCGACCGCGAAGGCCGATTTCGGCGATCCGTTCACCACCACCGGCTACGCGCTCTGCGTCTACGACCACACGGGCGGCACGCTCACCCGCCGGTTCGGGGCCGCCATGCCCTTCGGCGGGACCTGTGGCACACGCCCTTGCTGGAAGAATACCACCACCGGCTACGTGTACGTGGATTCGGCGCGCACGCCGGACGGGGTGGCGGCGCTCACGCTCCACGCGGCGGGCAGCGCCGGCGCGAAGCTGATCCTGCAGGGCAAGGGCGCGCACCTCCCGCTCTCCGGGCTGCCGCTCACCACACCGGTCACGGTCCAGCTGTCGAGCGACAACGGCCCGTGCTGGAGCGCGGACTACAGCAGCCCCACCCTCAACAACACGGGGAACTTCAAGGCGAAGTCGGACTGAGCGTCGTCACGAGCCGCCGCGCACGGCGCGCACGAAGTTCCCGCCGGTCTTGTCGGCGGGGCGCACGAAGCCCGCGAAGAAGTCCACCTCCCACGCATTGATCGGGACGTTGGCATTGCTGGTCGACGACCAGTAGTCGGCCGCCATCGTGCAGCTGCAGGCCTGCACCGTGCAGCCCGCGAAGGCGCACCCCGTGTTGAACGCCGACGCCACCGCCGGATTGACGTTCTCGTAGTCGACGAGGCTCTGCAGCTCCTTCGCGTTCGGGAGCCGCCAGTCGTTGTGCCCCGCGAAGCTCATGCTATTGAGCATCGCCACGTGGACGCCGATCGCGTCGCTCCAGCTGTACGTGGTGTCCTTGTCGTGGATGCTCCCGTCGTCGCTCTTCTTCTCCCACGTGAGTCCCGTGTTGAGGTCGGTGATGGTCCCGTCCCCGTTGTCCGCGTAGGCGAGCGGCGCCCCCCCGCGGATGTCGCCGTCCTGCCCGCTCTGCCCGCAGGCGACCACGGTGCCGGAGGTAGCCCAGCAGGTCATCTGGCCCGTCGCCGGGAAGCCACGGAAGGCCTTCGCGTTCGGCGTGGCGCCCTCCACCGCCGGCGTGCAGAGGATCGAGGGGGTGAGCTTGCCGAGCGTCCGTGTCCCGAACTGGTCGGTCACCTCCTGATCCGCCGGAAGCGGCCGCTTGCACTTGACCTTGTAGCACACCCGATCCGCTCCGGTGGGCGGCGCCCAGAACGTCAGCGGCGTGATGGGCGTCTTCTTGTTCTTCGCCGACGTCACCGTCTTGCTGGCGGGCACGCAGAAGAGCGTCGCCCGCGAGATGCTGCAGCCGCTCTCCAGCCCGAACTGCGCGGTGTTCAGGTTCACGACCCCCTTGAGCTTCACGGGGTCCTTCACCTTGTAGCACCTGAGGTGATCGGGCACCTGCGCGCGTGCCCGGCCGGCGAGGATCGCGCACGCGGCCAAGGCCAGAAGATGGCTGAATGTTGGGACAGATTTTTTCATCCGTCGCCCCCTGGCCGCGATGGTCATCGCGGACGCGTGCCGCGTCAATCACGCGAAGGCGGGCCGACGATCGATGTGCCCCCGGTTGCGTTTGCCGTCCCTTTGGTTTGATGATTGCCCCGTGGCTGCTCCGGAGCCCCAGGACCGGATGACCCCGTGACGGCGCGCTATGCGGTTCTCCACTGCCTGCTGCTCGCGCTCTGCGCGTCGGCCGCCGACGCGACGGAGGACTACCGTGGCTGGGGCTACCTCGTCGACAAGCTGATCAGGGACGGCGTCGACCCGGCGCGCGTGGTGGCGGTGTTCGAGGACCCGCGCATGGAGCCCTTCGACGGACTCGAGTTCGGGCTCGCCCCGCGCGAGCCGCACTCGATCTACGCCGGGTTCCTGCGCGCGCCCAGCATCACGGCCGCCCGCCGGTGCAGGGCGACGCATGCCGTCGCGCTCTCGGCCGCGGCGGGAGCCTACGGCGTCCCGGCCAACCTGGTGGCGGCCATCCTCCACATCGAGACGGGCTGCGGGCAACGGACGGGCTCGAGTCTGATTCTCTACCGACTCGCCCGACTCGCCATGGCCAACGAGCCGGCCAACCTGCGCGTCAACATGGCCCGGCTGGCAGAAGGCGACCCCGTCATCGAGGAACGCGTCCGAGCGCGGGCCCGGTATCTGGAGGACACCTTCTTCCCCGAGGTGCGGGCGGCCTTCGATCTCGCCGACCGCCTCCGCGTCGATCCGCTGACCCTCCGGGGGTCGTCCTCCGGGGCCCTCGGCGATCCGCAGTTCCTGCCGACGAACTACCTCCGCTACGGGACCGACGCCGACGGGGACGGGCGCATCGACCTGTTCGACATCGCCGATGCGGCGGCCTCCTGTGCCCGGTACCTCGCCGCCGAGGGATGGCACGCCGGGATGTCCGAGGCCGAGCGACGCGCCGTCATCTGGCGCTACAACCGCTCCGAAGCCTACGTCGATACGGTCCTGAGCCTCGCCCACCGCCTCGACGGGCCGGACGACTCCCTTGCGACTCGAGCGCGGACGAAGAAGACCGTCCGTGCACCTGCACATGCGACCGCGGTGCGGCGGCCTCCGGCCCATCGCGCGCAGAGCGGAGCAAGTGGCAAGCCCGCCCGCTCGAATCGCAAGCCGTCTGCCGCCCGTGGTGGACGGTCGCCCGCCGTCAGCTGAAACGAGCGGACGCCCCCCTCTTTGGCCTGCGTCAGTTGGTCGCGAGTCCGGGGAGCCGAACACGACGTCGCTCCCGGGATACGGCGATCGGCGGCCGGCGTTCCCTGAGCCGCCCGACGTCGCCGCTGCGCACGAGCTCGACATGCCGCTCGTGATGCGCGGCAGCCCCCGGCCGATGCGCGATGCTGACGAGCGTCGTCCCCGGAAGGTGCGCGCGGAGCTCGCGGTAGATGTGCTGCTCGGTTGCCTCGTCGAGCGCGGCGGTGGCCTCGTCGAGGAAGAGCCACGCCGGAGCGTGGAGGAAGGCGCGTGCCAGCGCGAGCAGCTGCTGCTCACCCGGTGACAGCTGCTGCGCCCAGTGATCGACCTCGTCGAGGCGGGAGACGAGCCGGTCGAGCCGGAACCGCCGGAGCGCGGCCACGATCGCCGCATCGCCGAGCGCGTCCGGGTGAGACGGATAGGCCAGCGCCTCGCGCAGCGACGCGATCGGCAGGTACGGACGCTGCGGCAGGAAGAGCAACCGCCCGGCAGCGGGCCGCCGGATCTCACCGCGGCCGTGCGGCCAGAGCCCGGCGATGGCGCGGAAGATGGTGCTCTTGCCGCTGCCCGACGGTCCCGCCAGGAGCACCTGCTCACCCCGGCGGAGCACCAGATCCGCGTCCCGGATGAGCAGGCCCCCAGTCGGGAGCGCGATGTCGACGCGGTCGAGTGTGATCTCGTCCGCGGGGCTCCCGAGGACGCGGATGCCAGCGGGGCGGTCGGGCTTGGCGGCGGCCGCCTTCATCCCTCGTTCGAAGGCGAGCAGGCGCTCGGCGCTGGCCTTCCACTCGGCGAGCTCCGCATAGCTGTCGACGAACCAGCCGAGCGCGTCCTGGACCCGGCCGAAGGCGGAGGCGATCTGCATCAGCTCGCCGAGCTGGATGGCCCCGGAGAAGTAGCGCGGGGCCGCCACCAGGATGGGGAAGACGGCGGCGGCCTGCCCGTAGCCCGCCGTGAACCACGTGACGCGCTTCTGCGTCCGCACGAGCTGCCACCAGTTGTCGAGAATGGCCGCGAAGCGCTCGCGCAGGCTCCGTTGCTCGAGCGCCTCCCCGCCCGAGAGGGCCACCTCCTCGGCGCTCTCGCGCAGCCGAACCAGGCCGAAGCGGAAGTCCGCCTCGTAGCGCTGCCGTCCCGCGTTCAGGCGGACGAGCGGCCGGCCGATGCGGTGGGTGACGACGCTGCCGAGGAGTGCGTAGAGCGCCGCGGCCCACACCAGGTAGCCGTGGATCCTGAGCACGCCAGCGCCGAGTGGGATGGTGAGCGGGCCCGAGAGAGCCCAGAGGATGCCGATGAAGGAGACCAGCGTCACCACGGCGTTCAGCAACCCCGTTGCGAGCCCGAGCGTGCCGCTCGCGAACAGGCGGAGATCCTCGGCAATGCGCTGGTCGGGATTGTCGGTGCGGCGGCCGGTGCGCTCGAGATGGTAGTAGGCGCGGTTGCCGAGCCAGGCGTCCAGGAACTCGCCCGTGATCCAGCGACGCCACCGCATCTCGAGCGTTTGCGTCAGGTACTGCCGGTAGACCGCCGTGACGATGAACAGGCCCGCGAGCACGCAGAAGCGGCCGAGCTGGTGCGTGAAGGCGCCGAAGTCGCGCTGCTGGAGCGCGTCATAGAAGGCGCGGTTCCAGGCGTTCAGCAGCACCAGCACGTACACGGCGCCGAGGTTCAGGACGACGACGGCGGCCAGGAGGGCGCGGGCAGAGCGGCGCTCCTCCGACCGCCAGTAGGGAAGGACCAGGTGCCAAGCGTCGCGCAGGAACGAGGGGCGTGGGAGGTCGGTGGTCATGTCGCGGTTTTCTAGTGCGTGCGAGGTGGGGGGCGGCTCGGGAAGCCGCCCCCGGCTCGCCACGGCGGGAGTGCCGCAGCGTTCACCGCGCCGTCAACGCGGCGAACCGTTCGTTGCCATCGGCGGGACGCACGAGGAGAAGGAGCGGCCTGCCGGCGGCGGTGGAGGCGGCCTCCCTCCGGACCTGCTCGACGGTGGCGACGGGCTTGCGGTTCACCTGCCGGATCACGTCACCTGCCTTGATGCCCGCCTCTGCCGCCGGGCTATCGGGCGCGACAGCACTGACCAGGACCCCGTCGCTCCCCTCGAGGTCCCGCTGCTGGCGCTCTGCAGGGCGAAGCTCGCGGAGGGCGAGGCCCCATTTGCCCTTGTGCTCGTCCGGGGCGTCCTGCGCCTCGTCCCCGGCCTGGCGAGCGACGGTCACCTCGAAGGTCCTCGCCGTGCCGTCGCGGACGACCTCGACCCCGACCGTCTTCCCGACCGGCGTCGACGCCACCAGCATCGGTAGCGCCGCGTGCTCGTCGATCACCCTCCCGTCGTAGCGCGTGATGACGTCACCCGGCTTGATGCCGGCAGCGGCCGCCGGGGCTCCCGCGGTGACCTCGGCGACCAGCGCGCCGCGTGCAGGGTCCACGCCCAGTGACTGCGCCAGCTCGGGCGTGACCTTCTGGATCGCCACCCCGAGCCAGGCGCGCGTCACGTGTCCGTGCTCCTCGAGCTCCGGCACGAGCTTCTTGGCCAGGTTGATCGGGATCGCGAAGCCAATCCCGACGTTGCCGCCGCTCTGGCTGAAGATCATCGTGTTGATGCCCACCACCTCGCCGTGCTCGTCGAGCAGCGGGCCGCCGGAGTTGCCGGGGTTGATGGGGGCGTCCGTCTGGATGAAGTCATCGTAGGGGCCGGCGCCGATCGCCCGTCCCTTGGCGCTCACGATGCCGGCAGTGACGGTGTTGCTGAGGCCGAAGGGATTGCCGATCGCGACCACCCAGTCGCCGACGCTGAGGCCATCCGAGTCCCCGAGCTTCGCCGTGGGCAGGACGCCCGTGGAGTCGATCTTCAGGACCGCGAGGTCCGTCTTCGGGTCGCGTCCCATCACCCTGGCGTCGAACTCGCGCCCGTCGCTCAGCGTGACGGTGATGTGCTTCGCGTTCTCCACGACGTGGTGGTTGGTGAGGATGACGCCGTCCTTGCGGATGACGAAGCCAGAGCCCGCGCCACGCTGGGTGAAGCCGCCGCCGTGGGGCGGGACGCCGCGGAAGGGCTCCTCCTCGTCGCCGAACCCGTCCGGGGGAAAGCCGAACGGCGCGGCTTCCTCCGCGGCCTTCACGACCGACACCACCTTGATGTGGACCACGGCCGGCGATGCTGTGGCCGCCAGGGGTGCGAACGACGGGGGCGCCTGCCCGCCGGCGCGACCGACGACCGGTGGCGGGTCCGGGGTGACGGCACTCGCCTGGTCGCCTACCGCGGCCACGGCCTTCGTCGCGCGCGTCGCCCGGCCGAGTGCAAAGCCCCCGCCGACCAGGGACAGCGCCAGGGCGGGCGCGAGGGTCTGCTTCCAGAGTCCTGGGTTCATGGTCATCCTCCTTGCCCCTTTGACGGCGCGGCCGGGCACACGACGTGAGGGGAGGATGAGACGGAGATTAGAAGGCTCTAATCCGCCGGCGGGGCGAGCGGCAGGAGGACGCGGAAGCAGGTGCCTCTTCCGGGCGTGCTCTCCAGCGTGATCCGGCCGCCGTGGACCTGAACGATCGCGCGCGCGAGCGCCAGGCCGAGGCCCGCGCCACCGCGCGTGTGCGCGGGATCGCCGCGATAGAAGCGGTCGAAGACGTGGGCCTGGTCCGCCGGCGCGATGCCGGGACCGTCGTCGCGCACCTCGAGCACGGCGCTTCCCTCGTGCGTCCCGAGCGTGACCTCGACCTGTCTGCCGGCACCAGAGTACTTGATGGCATTGTCGACGAGGTTGAAGAGCACGCGGAAGAGCATCGGCCCGCTGCCGTGCACCATCACCGTCCCGGGGTGGCGCATGACGAGCGCGACACCCGCACGCTCGGCCAGCGCCCGCAGGGCGGGGGTCACGTCGTCGATCACCGCCCCGAGGTCGACCGGCTCGTGCGGGTGGTCAACCGCACCCGCGTCGGTGCGGGCAAGAAGAAGGAGGTCCTCGACCAGGGCGACCAGGCGATCGACCTCCTCCTGGCAGCTCTCGAGCACCCGCCGGTACTCCTCGGGCCAGCGCGCGGTGCGGAGCGCCACCTCGAGCTCGCCCTTCAGGATCGTGAGCGGGGTGCGCAGCTCGTGCGCCGCGTCCGCACTGAAGTGGCGCACGGCCGTGAACGAGCGATCGAGGCGCGCCAGCATGTCGTTCAGGACGGCCGCGAGGCGGCCGAGCTCGTCGTCACGGTCCTCGCCGGCGAGACGGAGCGAGAGATCCTCGGCCCCGATGCGACGCGCGGCGGCCACCATCGCGTCCACCGGCGCCAGGGCGCGCCCCGTGAGCACCCAGCCCCCGACCGCGATGCCGGCGAGCGCCACGGGGGCGAGCCCGACCAGGATGAGGAGGAAGCGCCTGCGGGCCGCGTCCACGCCGGCGAGCGGCATCGCCACCTGCACGAGGTGGACCAGGCGGCCGCGATCGACCACCGGGAAGGTGAGCAGGCGCACGGGTCCCGATGTGACGCCCGGCATCGCCAGCGTCTCGAAGGTCTCGCGCCCGTCCGCGGCGTTGCGACGTGCGTCGGGGCTGAGCGGAAACTCACTCCGGCTCCGCGGTGCAAGACGTGGGTCGGGACGGCCGAGCGGGTCGAGGAGCCGGAACCGCTCGGCGAGCGCCGGACCGAAGAGGGCGGCGAGCGTTTCATCGAGATCCGGCGCGAGCGGCGCCGACTCCTGGCTGGACGCGGCGATGGCGCGCGCGACCGAGGCGAGGGAGGCGTCGACGTTCGCCCGGAGCGTGCGATCGAGCAGCACGAACGCCGTCACGCCGAGCCCGAGTAACAGCCCGCCGAGCGCCGCGGTGTACCAGAACGTGAGGCGCCAGCGCAGGCTCGCCGCCCGACGAGCGTCGGTCACCCCTCGGGCTCCTTCAGCACGTAGCCCGCGCCACGCACCGTGTGCAGGAGCCTCGGCTCGAATCCAACGTCGATCTTCCGCCGGAGGTAGTTGACGTACACGTCGATGACGTTGGTGAAGGTGTCGAAGCTGACGCCCCAGACGTGCTGTGCGATGAGCGCACGGCTCAGCACCCGACCGGGGTTGCGCAGGAAGAACTCGAGCAGCGCGTACTCCCGGGCGGTGAGCTCGATCCGCCGGCCCGCGCGCGTCACCTCGCGCGTGGCGGGATCGACGGTCAGATCGGCGAACGCGAGCTTCGGTGACGGTGCCACGGCGCCGCGGCGCAGGAGCGCGCGCACGCGCGCGAGCAGCTCCACGAACTCGAACGGCTTGGTCAGATAGTCGTCGGCGCCGAGATCCAGCCCGTGCACCTTGTCGCTCACGGCGGCGCGTGCCGTGAGCAGGAGAATCGGCAGGGTCTGCCGCCGCGCGCGCAGCTCCCGCAGGACGGTGGCGCCGTCGCGTCCGGGGAGCATGAGGTCGAGGATCAGAAGGTCGTAGTGTCCCTCGAGCGCCCGCGTAAGGCCCGGGTCGCCGTCATGGGCGACATCGACCGTGTAGTTCTCGGCCGCGAGCCCGCGCTGGATGAAGCTCGCGACCTTCTTCTCGTCCTCGACGACCAGGATGCGCATACGCGAGGGGTGGATCCGTCGCCATCAGGATAGCCGAAGGAGCGGTCGCCGTGCGAAGTGCGGCCGGCCCATCTTGTCCGAACGCCGGCGAGTAATAGCGCCGCTCACCGACCGGCTCCCGCGGCCTCTCGAGGACACGACGACGCGGGCGAGCGGCGACGGGGCCGGGCCGGGGAGGCCTTTCGCCCTCGAGGGGGTCGGTCCCTGGGCGTGCTGACGGTGCTAGAGTTCGGCCGTGGCTGATCCGGTGGACGAGCTCTTCCTGCTCCCGCTTCGGGAGTTCACCGCCGCACGCGATCGGCTCGCCGCGCAGCTCGTCGCGGCGAAGCAGCGCGATCGGGCCCGGGAGGTGAAGGAGCTGCAGCGCCCGACCGTGGCCGCCTGGGTGGTGAACCAGCTCGCACACCGCCACCGCGCCGCGGTCCGACGTCTGCTCGACGCGGGCGCCGTGCTCCGGCGGGCGCAATACGCCCTGGGGCGTCGGGGAAGCGCCGACGACTTCCGCGCCGCGACGAAGCGTCGGCAGGAGACGCTGCGCGAGCTTCGGGCCCTCGCCGCTCAACTCCTCCGGGAAGCCGGCTCCGCGGCGCATCTCGACGCTGTGCTCGCCACGCTCGAGGCCGCCTCGGTGGATCCCGCGGCAGCGAAGGCGGTCACGACGGGCCGACTGTCCCGCGAGCTGCCGCGGCCGGCTGGCTTCGGCGACGCGGCACAGTTGGCGCTGCTACCGAGCGGCACGACTGCGCCGACGCGGCCGGCGGCCGAGCCGAAGCCGGCCGGCGCGAAACGGCAGCATGCCCGGAAGCGTGCGATGGAAGCACGCCGCCTCGACCGAGAAGCGGCGCAGGCTGAGCAGGCCGCGAAGCGCGCCGCCCAGCGTGGCGCGATCCTCGAGCGCGGTCGGCGGGAGCTGGAACAGCAGGTGCAAGAGCTGCGCGAGGAGCTCCAGGCGGCAGAGCGCCGTCTGCACGACGCCGAGGGCGAACTGGCACGCGCACGCGCCGAAGAGTCTGCCGCTTCGGAACACGCCAGGGAGCTGCGGCGCCGCACCGTAGACGAGTAGCCAGAGAAGTCCCGCGCTGAGGGCGCCGAGAAGCGGGCGCTTCTCGGCGTCACCGTGGGCTCAGTCGTTGATGCAGCCGAACGAGCCCACGACCTCGACATCCTCGTCGGCGCCGGTGAAGTGGGGCGGGTACCGAAGCCTCGCGCTGCGCCCGCAGCGTACGCCGCGCAGCCGCAGCCGACCGGCTGCCGCGATGTCGTGCCCGGCGGCCCCGGCGCCGTTGCTGATGACGGTCGAGTCGATGAGACGGCCGAAGCGGCCTCGGATGGTGAACTGGCGCACGCCTTCGCCGCCGTTTCCCGTGGCGAGCAAGCTACGCGCATCGATCCGGCTCGCCAGCACACCGATGCCGCCGTTGTCGCTCGCGATCACCTGACGTGCGCGAAACCGCAACACCCAGATACCGGCGCGCGTGTTCTTGACGGCGTTCACGTTCTCGGCGTCGAGATCGCAGGCCAGCGGTGCGAGCACGCCGTCGCCGTTGCCTTCGAGCAGGATGCCGCGCAAAACGAGCTTACAGCCGGCGCCGTTGATACCCTCCTCGAAGCCACTCACTGTGCCGGGGCCGTTCACCTCGCAGCGGTTGTGTGGGCCTGCGCCGAAGCACCCGATCCCCACGCCCGTGCCGTCGCCCCGGATGGCAAAGCCATTCATCCGGAGCGTGGCCCCCTGCTCGAGACGAACGCCTTCGGCGCTGAACGGCCACGTCGGCTGCGCCGCACAGTCGAGGTCGTGCCGCAGCTCACCCACCGCACCCCTCGGTACGACCTGCCGGCACTCGGTGATCTCCACGGCGGCCGCTGCTCGAATGAGCAGCGCCAACAGGGCAAGCGCTGCGAGTCGTGTGGTCACGGCAGCTCCCGGGAAATGCTGCGCTCCGGTCTACGCATAGCACCCACGGGGGAGCGCGTACATGCAGTAACGGGAGCAGGAGCACGGAGACCCCATCGACGACGATGGCCCATCACTCGCCCTCGCTCAAGGGGCCCCAGAGGTTGCTCGAAGCGGCGAGCTCGGGCTAGAGGGGCGCGTGTCGATCTGGTCGGCCATCGGCCTCTCGGTGATCGCGACGTGCTGCTACCAGGTCGGCATGGTGATGCAGAAGATCGGGGCAGATCGCATGCCCCGCCTCGAGCTCACGCTCCGGCAGCGCGAGGTCTTCGGCGCCTTTCTGCGTTCGCCGATCTGGCTCGGCGGGATGGGAGTCACGATCGCCGGCTGGCTGTTCTTCTTGGTGGCAATCGCCAACGCTCCGGTATCCATCGTGCAGCCGGTCCTCGGCTTTGGACTCTGCCTCCTCGCGCTCTTCTCGGTCGTCTTCCTGAAGGAGCGGCTGCTGCCCTTCGAATGGATGGGCGTCGCGCTGATGGTGGCCGGCGTCGTCCTGCTGGGTATCAGTGGCTCGCGGGACGCGGGCGGGCGTGGCGTGGTCTCGTCGGCGGCCCTCCTCGGCGTGAGCGTCACCTTGCTGGCGCTCTTGGCCTTGGCGGTCCCGCTGGGACGGTCCGGGCGCGGCGCGTCGCTGCCGGTCCTGCTTGGATTCGCAGCCGGCGTGTTGATCGGTCTCGCGGCGCTCTACACGAAGGGCCTCTTCCTCAGCCTCGAATCGGGCCTGCCGTGGCTCGCCTGGCTCGTATTCCTCCCGCTGGTGCTCGCCGCGAACATGGGCGGCATCTGGGTGCAGCAGGCCGGATTCCAGCACGGACGGGCCCTCATCGTCGTCGCCATGAATGCCGTCACCAACAAGGTCGTTACGATCATCGGCGGCATGATGACCCTGGGCGAGTTCCTGCCCGGGGACGCGAACCTTGCGGTCGCAAGGCTCGCCGGATTCGTGACCATTCTCGCGGGCACCGCCATCCTCACACGCTTCGGAGGCGCCGAGATCGGACAAGCGACGCGTGC
>DATILR010000230.1:0-2081 GCA_035476275.1 Binatus sp. (SeqCode)
GCGCGAGGGCGAGGTCGTGGTGCAGCGCGCGCCGGCGCGCGGGGCGAACATCCGCGACACCGGCGAGGATATCCGGCCGGGCCAGGTCGTGGTCGCGACGGGGAACGTGCTCGGTCCCGCGGATCTGGGCGTGCTGGCCTCTGTCGGCCGCGCCGCTATCGCCGTCCACCAGCGGCCGCGCGTGGTGATCGTCGCGACGGGGAGCGAGCTGGTCGAGGTCGACGAGACGCCGGGCGCGGGGCAGGTGGTGAACTCCAACGCCTACACGCTCGCCGCCGCCGTGCGCGAGACGGGCGGCGAGCCGACCGTCCTGCCCATCGTGCGCGACGATCCCGGCATGATCCGCGAGGCGCTCGCGACCGGACTCCGCGCCGACGTGCTGCTCACCAGCGGCGGCGTGTCGGTGGGCGACCTCGACTTCGTGAAGGAGGAGCTGGACGCGGTCGGCGTCGAGCGGCTGTTCTGGAAAGTGGCGCAGAAGCCCGGAAAGCCGCTGGTCTTCGGCCGACACGCGCATGGGCTCGTCTTCGGGCTCCCGGGGAACGCCGTCTCCGCGCTCGTCTGCTTCTACGTCTACGTGCGGCCAGCGCTCCGCCGGCTGCAGGGACACCGCCGCCTCCATCTTCCGGTCGTGGAGGCGACGCTCGGCGCGAGCGTGAGGAAGGCCACCGGCCTGACCGAGTTCCTTCGCGTCCGGCTGGAGCACGGTCGGGACGGTCCGGTCGCGACGGCGTTCGGATCGCAGAGCTCGGGTGTGCTCACCGCGCTCGGCGGTGCGGCGCTGCTCGTCGGGCCGGCGGAGCGGAGCGAGCTGGCCGCGGGCGAGCGCTATCCCGTCATCGTGCTGAGCGCGGAAACCCTCGCCCGGGAGGATCCACTGCCGTGAGGAGTCCCGCCCGATGAGCGAGCCGCTCGATTCGGTTGCTGCCCATGCCGAGCTCACCCGGCGCGAGGCGCGCGGCCTGCGCGTCGCGCTCTCGCCCTACCTTTTCCGCGGCATGCTGGTCGGCATGGCGATGGTGGCGGTCGCCCTGCACCGGGCGACCGGCAGCCGGACGCTCGCCTGGCGGTTCGCCAAGGCGCGCGCCCGGACGCTCGCCCGACTGCTCGGCCTCCGCGTGC
This sequence comes from Binatus sp. (SeqCode), assembly GCA_035476275.1. GTDB lineage: Bacteria > Desulfobacterota > Binatia > DP-6 > DP-6 > DP-23. The sequence goes on from DATILR010000230.1 coordinate 1,123, forward strand.
GTCTCCACGGGCTCGAGCACCTCGCCCGCGGCGGGCCGTTCGTCTTCACGCCCAACCACCAGAGCCATCTGGATATCCTCGTCCTGCTCGGCTACCTGCCCGGGGAGACGCGCTTCGCGGCCAAGCAGGAGCTGTGGCGTCATCGCGTGATGGGCGCGGTGCTCGACACCCTGTGCATGGTCCCGATCGATCGCGAGCATCCCGAGCAGGCGGCCACACGGCTCCGAGCGGAGGGAGGAGGACCCGGCTCGCTCGTCGTTTTCCCCGAAGGGACGCGCAGCCGCACCGGCCAGCTGGGCGAGTTCAAGAAGGGTGCCTTCGTCCTGGCCATCGAGCTCGGGCTGCCGGTCGTGCCGGTCATCTGCCGCGGGACCCGACGTCTCATGCCGCGCGGCAGCCGGCTCACCGTCCTTCCCGGTGAGGTGGAGATCGTGATCGGCGCCCCCATACCGACCGCCGGTCTCACCTACGACGACCGGGACGCCCTCATGCGACGCGTGCGCGAGGTGATCGAGCGCCACCACACGGGTTGGTGACGTAGGGCACCCTTGTCGAGACTGGGGCGGGTGAGGCAGCCTGGCCCCATGCGGACCCTCCTCGGGTGGTCGATCTTCCTCGCCGCGCTCGTCCTCCCGCACGCGGGCGCCGCACGCTGCCCCGCCGGATCCGCCACCGGCGCGTTCGTCGAGCCGGGCGCGTTCGGGATCGGCGAGCGCACCCTCGATTTCGTCGACAAGTCGCGTCCGACACCCGCGCACGGCGACATTCCCGAGAAGCCGGATCGCACGCTCACCACCGAGGTGTGGTATCCCACCACCCCGGGTGGGACGGGTATCGTCCGCGACGCCGCGCTGGCGGAGGGGGGGCCGTTTCCCCTTGTCGTGAACAGCCCCGGCCTGCTCGACGTGCGCGAGGGCGAGGCGTACTACGCCGAGGAGCTCGCCAGCCGCGGCTACGTC
>DATILR010000231.1:0-8012 GCA_035476275.1 Binatus sp. (SeqCode)
CTGCCGGTGCCAGGGGCGAACATCCTCGTCTTCACCATCGACAACAACGGCCGGCCCACGTCCACCGCGCCGATCGTCAACACCACGGCCGACGGCAACGGGAACTACTCCGTCACCCTGCCGCCGGGCACCAACCTCGGCAGCAACCTGCTGATCCAGGCCAACAACTCCCCCACGCCTGCCCCCGTCGGCAGCGCCGGGCAGCAGAGCTGCCCGGCCACGCAGAACGTCCTGAACCTGACGCCCATCTCCGAATATGCGACGCGGGCGTTGATCAGCGCGATCGCGAGCAACGCGAGCAGCCTGGCCAACTACACGCCCGGCGAGATCAATGCGATCATCGCGAAGGTGAACGCGCTGGCGCAGGACCCGAGTCTCGTTGGCGCGACCATCCAGGAGACCATCACCAACATCACCAACGCGATCGATCCGGAGATCCAGGACGATCTCAAGAACGCGGCCACGCCCGGCGAGGCGTCGGCGCCCCCGGGCCTGGGCGGGACCTACAATTTCGTGAGTTTCGCCGCGGAGGACATGGGCACCAGCCTGAGCATGAAACAGGAGTCGGGCACCCTCAACGTCGACGGTTCAGCGAAGACGTTCTCGTTCAGCAGCGCCAAGTCGTCGGTCAACCTCGACGAGGTCTGTACGGCCGACCAGAACACGCCGTGCAACCGCTCGTTCACGCGCAACACGTCCAGCGCCACCAAGAGCGGCAATGGCAACGTCAGCTTGCTTGGCGGAAACCAGATATTGCTCGAGCCCTCGAACGGGGATCGAGGGCCGCTCGGGTTCTACAGCTCGTCCGGCGACGTCATCGTGATGGCGACGGGCGAGGGGCTGATCGTCGCCTTCAAGCAGGCCGGCAGCGCGCCCACGCTCGGCGGCAGCTATCACGCCGTCCAGCTCGACGGCGGCTTGAGCGACAGCTTCACCGCGGCGCAGGGCAGTCCTTTCACCCTCGGAGAAGCGAGCACGGCAATCAACGACCCGGTGACGATCTCGGGCGGCACCGTCAGCGGGACCAACAGCCAGGACGTCCTGTCCAAGGACATCACCTGCAATGGCGGGGCGAGCTGTTCGTACACCGAGACGGTGAGCGGCAGCAGCGGCGGCGGCAGCTTCAGCGCGGCGGTGTCGGTGGACGGTACGGGCGCCCTGACGGTCTCACCGAGCGGGGAGGTTCCGCACACGGGAGCGGTGAGCGCGGACGGCAACCTGTTTGCCTTCGTCGATGGCGATCCCGTCGGCAACGGCGACGCCGGCATCGTCATCGGCATGAAGCAGGGCAGCGGGATGACCAATGCCAGCCTGAACGGATCGTACGGCTTCGTGTCCTACGAGTTCGCCCTCGGGCCCGGCTCACGCAGCCTGCGGGGCGAGAGCGGCATCGTGAACCTGGACGGCAGCGGCGGTCTCACCGCGAATATCGCCGGCAGTCAGATCCGTGTCGACACGGGCTGCAGCGGCGGCTTCTGCCCGGGCAATGCCGTGAGTCAGAACTCGAAGACGGACTCGCCGAACACGACCTACAGCGTGACCGCGACGGGCGGGGTCACCATCGTCGGTTCGAAGGCCACGATCTCCGGTTTCGCGAGCCCGGACGGCAGCGTTCTCGTGTTCACCGAGACGCACGACGCTTCGGGCCTGGCTGGCGACAACGAAAGCCAACGCGGGTTGTTCGTAATGTTGAAGTAGGCACCGTCCCCGTCTGCATGCGCAGCGGACTCGTTGCCGCGTTGCTCGTCCTGGCCGCTCCTCTTCAGGTGCGCGCAGACGGGCCGTCGCGGGCGCAACAGCGGTGCATCGTGGCGCTCAACCGCGCCGGGACGAAGATGGCCGTCGCGAACGCGCACGCATTCGTCGGCTGCGCGAAGCGGATCGCTCTCGGGCGAACGCCCGTGGGGCAGACCCTGACCGAATGCGCGGCGAGCGTCGCCGGGGCGCGGATCGCGCGCATCGAGTCGGCGGCCGCGCGGGTGGCGAAGCGTGTGTGCGCGACGCCGCCGAGCTTCGGGCCCACCTCGGCCGCGGGCGTGGCAGCGGCCTTCGCGGCGATGCTGCACCCGGAAGCGGTCTTCGGGCCCACGCTGATCAGCGTGCAGAAGGATCGCGCGGGCGCCGCGTGCCAGGCGGCGATCGTGAAGGGCATCGTTCGCGCCGCCGAGGCACGGGCTCTCGAGTTCACGGCCTGCGAGGCGGCTGGGCTGCGCGCCGGAAGGATCGCGAGCGCGGACGATTTCGCGCCGTGTCTCGACAGCGACGCGCACGGCCGCATCGCGCGCGCGCTCCGCGCGGCGCAGCGCCTGGCGTCGGCCCGCTGCCGTTCGATCCCGATCACGACCGCGTGTCCCGACGAGTGCGCCGTCGCGCCGCTGGACGGCCTCTTCGACTGCCTCGGCCGCTGGGTCGGGTACGACTTCTGCCTCGCGGCGGCGGCGGCCGGCGGTGTTCCGAGGAGTAGCTGCCAGCGCTACCAATCGGTCGCCCGGCAGTGGGACGAGGAGATCCTGGAGGCGATCCGCCACGACACGCCGCGCCCGACCGTCCACGCGCGGAACCTGTTCCATCTGTCGGCGGCGATGTGGGATGCCTGGCGCGCATACGGTGGTGGCGGGAAAGCCTTTCTCACCGACGAGTCGCACGCCTCGAGCGACCCGGAGGGGGACCGGGCGACCGCGATCAGCTTCGCCGCCTATCGACTGCTCTCCCATCGCTACGCGCTGTCGGTGAACGCCGCGTCCACTCAGGCCCACCTCGACTCGCGAATGGCCACCCTCGGCTACGACAAGAACTTCACCTCGATCGAGGGCGATATGCCCGCGGCGGTCGGGAACCGGATCGGGAATGCGATGATCGCCTTCGGCGGGAACGACGGCGCGAACGAGGACGGCAACTATGCCGACGCGAGCTACGCGCCCGTGAACGACTCGCTCGTCGTGAAGGAGCCCGGGACGGTGATGAACGACCCGAACCGCTGGCAACCGCTCGCGCTCGCCATCATCATCACGCAGAACGGCATCACGCTTCCGGACAAGGTGCAGAGCGCGATCGGCATGCGCTGGAACTCCGTCACGCCGTTCGCGCTCACGCGCAGCGACCCGAGCGCCGTGTACATCGACCCCGGTCCGCCGCCGACGCTCAGCACGACGACGGTGACGAGCTCGAGCACGACGTCCGCCACGGGCGCGAGCACGACCAGCACGACGCTCCCGTGCGAGACGGACCCGTTCAAGCAGGCGGCGGTGCGAGTGATCGAGCTGTCGAGCGAGCTCACGCCCGACGACGGCGTGACGCTCGACATCTCCCCCGGCGCCTACGGCAACAACTCGCTCGGCAGGAACGACGGTAGGGGGCGCTCGCTGAACCCGATCACCGGGCAGCCGTACGCGCCCGAGGTCGTGAAGCGCGGCGACTTCGGCCGCGTGCTCGCCGAGTTCTGGGCGGACGGCCCGAACTCGGAGACGCCGCCCGGCCACTGGAACGTGATCGCGAACGCCGTCGGCGACAATCCGGCGCTCGACGGAAAGCGCATCGGCGGGACGGGACCGGTCGTGAGCGACCTCGAGTGGGACGTGAAGGTCTACCTCGCCGTCAACGGCGCGATGCACGATGCCGCGGTCGTCGCCTGGGGGCTCAAGCGGAAGTACGATTCCGTCCGGCCGATCTCGATGATCCGTTACATGGGTGGCCTCGGCCAGTGCACGGATCCCTCCGGAACGTCGTACAATCCCGCCGGCCTGCCGCAGATCCCCGGTCTGATCGAGGTGATCACGCCGGCGTCCTCCGCGCCCGGCCAGCGGCACGAGGCACTGGCGAGCTTCGTCGGGGAGGTGGCGATCCTCGCCTGGCCGGGTGGGCCGCCGAATCCGACGACCCAGCACAGCGGTGTCGCCTGGATCCGCGCGAAGACGTGGGTACCGTATCAGAAGAGCACGTTCGTGACGCCCGCGTTCCCGGCCTACACGTCTGGCCACAGCACGTTCAGCCGCGCCGCCGCCGAGGTCCTGGCGCGCTTCACCGGGAGCGAGTTCTTCCCCGGCGGCCTCGGCGAGTTCGTCGCCCCGGCGAACCACGACCTGACGTTCGAGCTCGGCCCGAGCACCGACGTGCGGCTCCAGTGGGCGACCTACTACGATGCCTCCGACCAGGCGGGGCAGTCGCGGCTGTGGGGCGGCATCCACATCTCCGAAGACGACTTCACCGGCCGCATCACCGGCTCGGAGGTCGGGATCGCCGCGTACGCGAAGGCGACGGCGTACTTCGCCGGGACACGCTAGAGAGAGCGCGCCCAACCGTCGGGGTGGGTGCGCTTGTAGCGGCGGTAGCGGGCGCAGAGCGGGTAGAGCGCCACCACCACGCTCAGCCCGCCCGGGCACCGACGAGTCCGGTTTGAACTCGCGATCGCTCTGGGAGCAGACCCCCGCGATCGCTGCATCCGCCAGCGCGACACCCAACGCGCCGGGATCGCCACCTCGGCTCGGCGCACCCGGCAGAGATCCGGAACGTTTCCGGAACGCGTTCTCTGGCCGGCAGACCCCGGCGAAGCGGGAATACGTACAAGGTCGCCGAGTTGGGAAGTGGAGGCGGGGGGAATCGAACCACCTGGGGGAAAACCGAGGAAGCGCCGTTCCGACAGCGACTTACGTCGAGACCTGCGCTTCGGGGGTTACCCCGTGGCTCGCCCAAACTTGCTCATTTTTCCTCACTCGCGGACGCTGTTTTTGGAACCGTTCCAAGTCGTGCGGCAGCGTCCATCCTGGCGATCATCGCGCATACGCTGCGATCTGACTCCCCACCACCGAGACCAGGTTGCCGAGCGCGATGTTCGCGTCGACCAGGTGCAGGCCCCACGTCGCATCCGGAACCGCGTTCAACTGGGGCGCGCCGCCGACGGGCGTGACCTGGAGCACGTGGGCGTCGTCCGCCGACGAGCACTCGCCCGTGTAGGCGCCCCGCGCCTCGTACCAGGGCGTGGTCACGGGTGCTGACGGCAGCGGTACTCCGACCAGCCCGGCCGCGACCCCGATGAGCGTCCCCGGCGCGAAGGGCGCGCTCGGGACGATCGAGTCCAGAGCCGCGGAGCCGCCGCCGAGCGCCGCCGGGTTCGAGCAGAGCACGTCGAAGCGGGAGGCGTCGGCGTGGCCGACGGGGAGCGGTCCGGAGGGGCGCCCGAAGAGTGCGTTTGGCGGGACGGGAGCGTCGAACGTCGAGAACGCGATCACGCAACCCACGTCGGTCGCCGAGGTGCAGCCCGGAATGTGCCGGAAGTCGCCGCGGGAGTCCGTCCCCTTCCTCACCAGCACGTTGCCACCGAGAAGGATCGCCGAGACGAGGCGCTTGCGGACGGCCGCCCGGTTGTCGATGCGGTGGGCGATCAGGCGACGAAGGACGAACGTCCCCTGGGAATGCCCGATCAGGATCACGCCGCGCCCCTTGTTGTAGAGCTTGAGGTACGTCTGCCACGCCTTCACGACGTCGCCGTAGGCGATCGCACCCATCTTGCGCGTGATCGTGTCCGCCCCCTTGAGGAGCTGCGGGACCGTCACCTGCCGGTACATGGGCGCGAACACGCGGCAGACCTGCGAGTAGCGCGCGGCCTGATAGAGCGCGATCGAGCGCTCCTCCGGGTCGATCGAGAGGTCGGAGTTCGCGGTCGGGTCGTCGCTCACCGTCGGGTACACGTAGAAGCAGTCCGCCGCGGGCGACGCGTCCGCGGCGACGTGCTCGACGCCGAGTACCTGCCCGGTGGGCGAGACCTCCGTCGTATCGAGTCCGGGGGTGCAGGGATCGTCGGCGAGCCCGGGCTTGCAGAGCCAGACAGTCGTGTCTTTGACCGCGTGGCTGGTGCCCGTCGCCACCGCGACGGTCGTCAAGGCGAGGAGTCCGACAAGCGCCACGGTGCGTCTCACGTTGCCCTCATGATTGCTGACCTCCGTCAGGTGCACGGGCCGGACATAGCCCTCCCGCGAGTCATCTGGCAAGTGCAACCGGCGCCACGACGATCAGCTTGCCTGCGGGCGAGTCGGTCAAGTAGGCCGTTCCCTCATCGGTGGCCACGGCGTTCCGTGCGCCCGACTCGGTCGCCACGGTCGCCAGCGGCGAGAGCCCTCCTCGGGGATCGAGGCCTGCGACGGTGAGCTTGGCGGCACGTGCGGCAGCGGCATAGAGCTCGTGACGCCCTTCCACATAGTCGATGTTGTCCACTCCATCACCGACCTCGATCGTGGACAGCCGCTTCCCGCCGTGTCCCGCGTCGAGCACCATCACGCGATCCCGGCAGGCGACGAACAGGAAGTCGAGACCATGGTCGAGCGCTAGCCCCTTCGGTCCGTCTTCACCGCAATCGGGGAGCCAGGTTCTCGTGACTCGACGACCCTTGATGTCAATGGTCAGCGTGCGGTCTCTATCCTCCAGGTTGGTGTAGAAGACGCCGCGTGCGTCGTCGACCGCGAAGCCTTCCGGCGCGCCATCCAGGGTGATCTTGCTTTTCCAGGTGAGGACGCTGGGAGTGGCCACGTCGATGACCGCGATCGACCTGTCACGAGGGGTGGTCACCCACAGCTCCCGCGTCGCGGCAACGTAGGCCAGGCCGTCGGGCATCGAGTCGAGCTTGAGGCAGGGACCCACCGTCAACGAGTCTGCCTGGACGGTGCAGACGCTCGAATCGCCGCGATTGCCGACATATACCGCGCCCGCTCCGACTGCCGCGGAGCTCGGGCCGACGATGCGCTTCGTGCCGTGGCGTTCCATCTCGGCGGTGGCGAACCCCTCGACCCTGGTGACCCGCTCCGTCGTGACGTCCACGACGTCGACGCTCGCGGTATTGCCTGCCGGCACCCACACCCGACGGTGCGTTCGATCGTATGCCAGGTAGTCCATGGACACGCCCCCTGCGGGAGCGCCGGGAAGCGCGATGGAATGGACCGCGAGCACGAGCGTCGTGGGTGCGGCGTGCGACCCCGCCGCGCGGCAGCCCGCTGCCGTGATCGACAGAAGAAGAATGCACCCTGCCGGTTTCATCGCGTCGCCCAGTAGAGCACGCGGACGGAACAGCGTCGACGTGGATCGTCGGTTCTGGCGCCATTGACCCCCCTTGCTCACGGGACGGCTCGGCGCTAGGGGCAAGTTACTCCAGGACAACTCGGGAAGGTCGCATGACCGTGGGGGAGGTTGGGCGCGGAGGCTTGCGCCAGGGACCCACCGTCAACGGTGCGCACGCCGCCGCGCAGGGTGGTTCGCTGCGTTCGTGAAGGGGAAAGCCGGTCTGGCGAGGGCTGGGCCGAAACCCGAAAGGAGAGAGCCATGCTGGGAGAACAGATCGGTGAGGAAACTGGCAAGGTGCAGGTGCGCCGCGTGATCTCGGTTGACGGCGGCACCAAGGTGGAGGTCACGGTGCAGAGCACCGGGAAGCTCCTCGGGATCGAAACCCGGGGCAACGTCACCTACATCGCGGGAGTCCGGCCAGACGGGAGCCTCTACGGCGAGGCGCAGGGCCTGATCACCGGCAAGGGTGGCGAGCAGGCCACCTTCAAGGGCGCGGGAGCGGGCAAGCTCCTCGAGGGAGGAGCGGTCAGCTATCGTGGGGCGTTGTACTACCACAGCGACTCCCCGAACTTCCGTCGCCTGAACGCGATCGCCGTGGTCTACGAGTACAGTGCCGACGCCGAGGGGAACACGAAGAGCAAGGCCTGGGAGTGGAGGTAGGCGCGTCGGTCGTGATCGTCAGCGCCAATCGCGGCGCTGCTTGAGCAGAACCAGTCCGTAGAGGCTGTCACCCTCGTGCGCCGGAGTCCGAGCGCTCTTGGGGTCGCACCCCAAGCGCACGAGGGTGGCGACTACCCTTCCCGCTCACTCCACCGGCACTCACGCGGCGCCTTGTCCGTCCGCAGCCCCAGGAACGCCGCCTGCCGCAGCTTCCCGTCCGCCGTCCACTCCGCGAACGCCACCTGCGCCACGAGCCGCGGCTCCACCCACAGGGCGTCGCCGATCCGGGGCGACGGGTCGAAGGG
>DATILR010000232.1:0-2311 GCA_035476275.1 Binatus sp. (SeqCode)
GATGCACTTCTGGATCCGGAAGCTCGCCCACTTCACGGAGTACCTGATCCTCAGCACCCTCCTCTACCGCGGGCTGCGTGGGAGCCAGCGCTGGAGCGTCCGCGCCGCGGTGCTGGCGCTGGCGATGGCGGGCGTCTACGCAGTGGGTGACGAGTTCCACCAGTGGTTCGTCCCGGGCCGCACGGCAGCTGCGACGGATTGCCTGATCGACGTCTCGGGCGCGGCCGCGGGCCAGGGGCTGCTCGCCGCCTGGGCGCGCGTGCTGCGCACCTAGTCCCCTGACTCAGGGCGCGACGACGCCCTTCAGGCGCTTGATGTCCGCCAGGTACTGCGCCAGCGCGCCGACCTCGTGCTCGAGCGCTTGCACCGCGGCCTGGGTGCGGGCCACGTCGGCGGCCGGGATATCATCGATCGTCGTCTTCAGGCGCAGGTAGAGACCTACCGCGCCGGCGAGCCCGTCGACGCCCGCCGCGACCAGACGCTGGTCGAGCTCGTGGCTGAAGGAGAGGACCGCCTCGAGCTGTGGCAGAAGGCCCTCCACTCCATGTCCGTTCCGATCGTCATGCTCGAGCGTGAACCACACGGCGTGCCTCGAGGGCAGCAAGAGATGTGCCACGCGCTGCCGCGATTCCGAGCGAACCACGGCCCGAGGCGCAGGGTCAAGGCACCGACGCTACCGTCCCCGAAAATTGACTGCATCGGGGGGCTGGGATATGGGTCCGCGCCTATGCGAACCGGCCCACATTCCCTTCCGCGTCGGGCCCGCGTGAGCCTCGTGCTCCTCACCGCTCTCACGGCCCTGCTCGCCTGTCAGCAGGGAAAGAAAGAAGAGGGGTCGGCTCCAGCGGGGGGCTCGGCCGCAGCCCCCGCGGATTCGGGCGAGGTGATCGCCACCTACGGCAGCCACAAGCTGACCAGCGGCCAGGTGATGCGCGAGCTCGAGCGCCTCCCGCCGCCCTCCCGCACATATCTCGCCGTCCCCGAGCGGAAACGGCAATTCGTCGACAACATGATCATGAACGACCTGCTCTTCGACGAGGGTCGCCAGGCAGGATACGACCGGGACCCCGAGATCGAGCGGCAGGTGGAAGACCTCCGCAAGCGGCTGGTGGTGCAGCGGGTGATGCGCCAGTATCAGTCCCCGCCGACCATCACCGACGAGCAGGTGAAGGCCTACTACGACGCCAATCCGGACATCTACTCGACCACCCAGATCCACGCCAGCCACATCCTGGTGAAGGACGAGGACGCGGCGAAGCAGATCCGGGACGAGCTCCGCGCGCATCCGGAGAAGTTCGCCGACCTGGCCAAGGAGAAATCCATAGACACCAGCACGGCGCAGAAGGGCGGCGACCTCGGGACCTTCGGCCAAGGACGGATGGTGCCCGACTTCGAGCGGGCAGCCTTCTCCCTCAAGGCCGGTCAGGTGAGCGACGTCGTGAAGACGCAGTACGGCTATCACATCATCATGGTGACGGAGCGGAAGGAGGGCGACCGGAAGCCCTTCGATCAGGTGAAGGAACAGATCCGCGCCATGCTCCGCAACAAGGCGCTCCAGGAACAGGTGCAGAGTCACTACGACACCCTCAAGAAGGGCGCCGACGTCAAGCTGAACGACGAGGCGCTCGCGCGGGTGAACCCGCCCGCCGCCCCGGCGCCGAACCCGGCGCAGGCGGCTCCCAGTCCCGGCGGGCACTAGAACCCACGATCCGCACGTCCGTGAGCGGCAGGGGCGCCGCCGACTCCGCTCCGGTCCTCGCCCTAAGCGCGCCGGCGAGTGTGCGGGGTTCGACGCGCGCCGCGCGGCGCGCGCTAAGGGCTGCGGGTCGCTCCGTCGGCGACGCCCCTGCCGCGCGTGCCGCCTCCTAGCCCAGCACACGCGCCTGGGTCGGTCTGCTAGCGGAGGAGGAAGAGCCAGGGTCCGCTGTCGTGCGCCTCGACGGCGCCGACGATCGTCGCGGTGACTCCCACCGCCCCGAGGGTTTCCACCAGCCGCGGCGCCTCGGGAGCCCGCAGCGCCACGAGCAACCCGCCGGATGTCTGTGGGTCCCACGCAACCTCCGCGAGATCGCTCGGGACGTCGGCCGCCACCTCTACCTTGTCGGCGAGCCACTCGCGGTTCCGCTTGCAGCCACCGCTGAGATGTCCCTCGCCCGCCAGGCGTCGCGCCCCGGGGAGAAGCGGGAGGCGCTCGGCGGAGAACACGAGCCGCACCTGGCTACCGTGCGCCATCTCGTAGCCGTGGCCGAGCAGACCGAAGCCCGTGACGTCGGTGCAGGCGTGGACGGAGAACGCCCCGAGCGCCCCCGAC